>CAMOSH010000073.1 GCA_946624575.1 uncultured Verrucomicrobiota bacterium | reverse complement strand
ACCCGAATCCGTAGTGCCGAGGTCGAGTTAAGCCACTAAATTCCACGAAGAGCCTGATATTCCCGTTTCCGTGGCATGTTTGGCATTTTCCCGTTCCCTTACATGTAGAACACGCCACCACCATGCCACCGGAACTACCAGCGAGGGATGGGAGTTCACGACGGCCATCATTGCATGACGGTATGGGGCAACGTCCACTTCCATGGCAATCCCGACATTCTGCGAATCGTCCTCCGCTTCCAGTGCACACTTGACAGGCTTCAAGAACAATGGCCTCCAATCCATTTGCATCAACAAGAGATGAGCGGGCTTTTGAATATGCGTCGTTGGCACCAATTGAAATGAGTCCAGCGCAAACAGCTTCAGTTCCTAACCTTCTGACCGGTTCTGGAGCGCGCCCGCACATTTTCATCAAACCGCCCAATTGTTGTTTGGCCAAGTCCAAGTCGGTCGATAGTTCTCTCATTTCCTCAAGGCGGGATTCCAATAGCGCATATTTTTTGATTCTATCGGAGTTCTGCCCGGAATTTCCGACTTCGGAACAAATCCCTGTTCCTTGCAGGATGAATACATAAATTGGCAACAAAGCTTGTTTGATCACATGCTTCATTTTCTTCTCGTATTTGGTTTGAGGCAAGATTAGTGGATTGCTATGCGAATTCCGGGTGGCATCCTTATTACTCATGAGTGGGTTCCTTTGTGGGATTATTGTTGTGAACGGGTGTTAGGATCCGACGGGGACAGACCACGGCAACTCCTGCGGGTGTGATCAAACCTTGTCCGTTGTTCGCAGAAGCAATCCCCCCCCCGATCCGGTGCGTTTACTTCTGCGGACGACGACTTTCCGACACGGTGGCGAGGGCGGCGAGAATCTCCGGGCGCCGCTGTTCGGGAACGGCCCTTGCGATGCCGTCCGCGCCGAGATTCGCGATCCACGATCCATCGGCCGCGATGGCGATCACGGACGAGGGCGGCCGGACTTCGACGATCCAGTGCCCGTCCGCGTTCTCGCCCGCCATTGCCCGGGCCTCTAGATCGACGGGATCGAACGATTCCCATCCCGCGAGCGCGTCGAAAAGACGGCGGGTCGCTTCCGCTGACAAGTCGCCGGACGGCTCGAAGGAGGGGATCCCGTCGGCCCCGACGCGGAATCCGGCCCATGCGCCGTCGCCGACCTCTGCGGGAAGCGCAGGAACAAAGCCGTCGTGCGCGGATGAACCCTCCGTTCCGGCAATCCGCCATTGGATCTGCGTTCCGGTCGACAAGGGCCAAGCGAACAGTGTCGCTTCGTTCTTCCCGGCCCGCCAGGTCCTCTGGAAGCAGAGCTCGCCGTCGAACAGGACCGTCCGGCAGGCCGGAGCCGGCCCGAAACGGCTCTCCGCTTCCGCAAGCGCCTCGCGGAAGGGCGTTCCGGGCTGGACGCACAGCATGGCGTAGTCCAAAAACCGTGCCGTCGTGCCGTCCGCCGACTTGAACTGGAAACCGGCTTCCTCATATCCGTTCGTTTGGCCCACGCTCCACCATGTCGTGCCGTCCTTTTGGCGTCCGTTGGACGAGGCGTCCGGACGCGCCTTTTCGAACGCCGTCTCGGACATCCCCAACCGGACGTTGCCGAACGGTTCCGGAAACATCGGCGGTTTTTCCGCTCCCGGAATCAAACACCCCGCCACCGCAGCCACCGCCGCACAAAGCAGAATCGTTTTCGTTTTGTCCATGTTACTGTTTCTCCTGCATTTTCCGTTGAGCCTGAATTTCCGCTTCCTTTGCATCTTGCTTGGCTTCCTTTTTGCACGGCGTTTCAGCCTTACGAATCCTTCCTGTCCGCCACGAATGACTCGCCCCACTGGGCAACACCGGGAAGGGGCAAGAGAAGAAGGAGGAGTGAAATTGTGAGATAACAATGGCCGGAAACCGGGAAACGGAGGATTGTCATGGCGGAAGGGAAGGGGGATGGGGCGAGGTGGAGGCTGAGGTCCAACTACCTCTATACGAACTTCCGCGATGGATCTGACAAAAAAGGGCGCGTCCCTTGTCCGTCTTCTTTCCCGAGGCCCTAGGAAAGCCTTTGAACGAAACACGGAAGGGGCGCGCGATTGGGACGCGCAACCCTGCAACGTGTCGCCGTTCGTAAGAAGTTCCTAGGTTCCGGGAAATGCGACTTTTGCAGAAGCTGCAAAGGGTTCGGTTGTCCGACGGGGCCTCAAGAACCCCGACGCGCCAAAGAATAGCAGATGGACGGTCACGAGGCAAGCACGAAAATCAATCGCTCGCTGCCGGAAAAGTGCAAAATACGACGGCTCGCCACGGTGCGGCTGCGCCGTGTATTCGGAGCGAAGAGCTCCTATTCAAAGCCATGCTCCGCGCGCCGCTAGGCGGCCAAATCGTCAAGCGTCGCGACAATGAGCCGCACCATGCCGCCCATGCCGCGTCATTTCACTTGCGTTTCGCAAGCGTGTTCCTGTTTTGCGCTGGCATCGCCGCCAGCTGTCAGGCAAGCGGTCAATGCCAGCGGACATTGCCACGGAACTAGTCGCCGAGAAGCGCCTCGATGCAGGGTGCGAACGCGGCCGGGTCGGTCTTGGGGCCGGAGCGCTTCACGACGGTGCCGGAGCGATCGACGAGAAACTTGGTGAAATTCCACTCGATCAGGCCAGGTTCCCGCTCCGGGGATAGGCCGTGCTTGGCGAGCAGTTCGCGCAAAGCGGCGGTGTCCTCGGCCGGATCGTCATCCTCGGGTTTCACGGCCTTGAGGAAGGCGAAGAACGGGTCGGCGCCGGTGCCGTTCACCTCGATCTTGGCGAGCTGGTCGAACGTAGTCTTGTACTTGGCCGTGCAGAAGGCGTGTATCTCGCTCTCGTCACCGGGTGCCTGGTGCCCGAACTGATTGCACGGGAAGTCGAGGATTTCAAGCCCCTTGTCGTGATATTTCCGGTAGAGTTCCTCCAATCCCTTGTACTGGGGAGTGAAGCCGCAGCCGGTGGCGGTATTGACGACAAGCAGGACCTTGCCCTTTAGGCTGGAAAGGTCGAGCGTCGCGCCCTTGCGGGCCTTGACGGTGAAGTCGTAGACGGATTTTTCCTGGTTCATGTCATGTTCCTCGTGACGCTGTTCAAAAGCGGAGCCGAGTCTAACCGAACCGGAATGGAAAGACAATTCACGGTTTTCGTCTGGTGTGAACGCTCCATCCCGCTTCCGGTTGCTGGTGAAGCCTTCGAGCAGGGGGCGTTTGCGGGGATTGTCGTCGGAGAGCTCGTAGAGGTCGCGGTGGGTCTTCGGCTCCAGGCCCTTCCACTCCTTTTCGACGCTCCAGCCGTCCCGTTCGCGGAAGGCGTGATAGCACCAGTCCCAGCCGTATTCTTCGAACAGCTCGATGCAGTCGCGGATGTATTGGTCCGCGCGCGGCGCCAAGCGCGGCGCCGACGCCTGCCGGGCCTGCGCCGCAGACGAGGACGTCCGCCTCGGCCGCGACGGGAATTTGCCGTGAAGGTTCAGTGTATGTTTTCATTCTGAGCGGCCTTTCGCCCCGGGACGATGAGTCCCTTGCACGACCATGATTCTACCGTCCGGCCTGAAAAACGCAATCACGGTTTGCGAATTGTCGCATTCCCATTTCGCGACAACTGCTGCGTCGGGAGTCCCGAGGGAGTTTTTTTTCATTGCCCGCAGACAGGAATTGCGGTAGACTCCGGCCTGTCATGAAAGTCAATGGCAAAGAGATTCCCAGACAGGCAGTTGAACACGAGCTCAACCGCCTGATTCGCTTCTACGTGTCCCACGGAATGCCGGAAGAGCAGCTTCGAGCACAGCTGCCGGCCCTCAAGGAACGCGCCGAGGAACAGGCCGTAGGCACCGCGTTGCTTTTCGAAGAGGCCGAAAACAGCGGCATCTCCGTTTCGGACGAAGAAGTCGAGGCGTCCGTGAAGCGCATGGCCGCGGAGGCCGGCGGCCCCGACAAATTGCGCGCCATCCTCAAAAAGCAGGGATCCGACCTGGCCACCCTGCGCGGCGAAATCCGCCGCGGCCGCCGCGTGGACAAGCTCGTCGCGCAAGTGACCGCCAACGTGCCGCCGCCTTCCGAGGACGACTGCCGCGCATTTTTCGAGGAGCATCGCACCGAATTCGGCAAAGAGGCGCAGGTGCGCGCCCAGCACATTCTGGTGTCCCCGGCCGACAAGACCCCGGAAGCCAAGGAAAAGGCGCTTGCGAAAATCAAGGCCATCCGCGACCGCATCGAAGCCGGTTCCGATTTTTCAGAGGAGGCCGCAGCTCACAGCGACTGCCCGTCCGGGAAGCAGTCCGCCGGGTCACTCGGATGGTTTTCCCGAGGCCAGATGGTGCCCGAGTTCGACAACGCCGTCTTCGCTCTTCCCGTCGGCGGGCTCTCCGACATCGTCGAAACCCAGTTCGGCTATCACGTGATCCTCAAGAACGACGAACAGCCGGCCACAGTGCCTGATTTCGCCGAAGCCCGCGACCGCGTGGCCGACCTTCTGCTCCACGACCGCCGCGGCAAGGCACTTTCCGAACACGTCGCGCGGCTCCGCGAATCCGCGAAAATCGAAAAATAGCCGCGCCCCGCAGCCATCCCCAAAATAATTTTCCCTTTTCCTACTTTCCACCTTTCAACTTTTCAACCTTTCAACTTTTCAACCTTTCAACTGGCGCAAGCCCCACCTTTCAACTTCTTTTCCTCCCATGAATCTCACAGAAACCAAAGCCTGGTCCGCCGTTCTGGCGGACGCAGAATCCAACCGGAACTTCTCCCTGCGCGCGGCGTTCGCAGCCGATCCTGATCGCGCGCGCCGTATGACAATCGAGGCCGCCGGCTGGACCCTCGACTACTCCAAGAACATCGTCGACGCCAAGACCATGGCCGATTTGCGCGCCGTGGCCGAGGAATGCGGGCTCAAGGACAAGATCGAGGCCATGTTCTCCGGCGAACACATCAACGAAACCGAGGATCGCGCGGTCCTGCACGTCGCACTTCGCGACCTTTCCGGAGGCCCAATCACGGACAAGGCGACCGGAAAGGACGTCCTGCCGGAAGTCCGCGAAGTTCTGTCCAGGATGGAGGGGTTCGCCAACAAAGTCCGCTCCGGCCTATGGACCGGATTTTCCGGAAAGCGGATCCGCAATGTCGTCAACATCGGCATCGGCGGCTCAGATCTTGGGCCCTGCATGGCCACGATCGCGCTCGCGTCGTTTTCGCAGCGCGACATCCGCTTCGCGTTCGTCTCCAATGTCGACGCCACGCACTTCGCCGAAACCGTGCGCGACATGGACCCGGAGGAAACGCTCTTCATCGTCGCGTCCAAGACGTTCACCACGCTTGAGACGATGGACAACGCCAACACCGCCCGCGAGTGGGTGCTGAAGCGCTACAACGGCAACGGAGCCGCGGTTGCCAAGCACTTCGTCGCCGTCTCCACCGCAGCGGACGAAGTCGCGAAATTCGGCATCGACACGGCCAACATGTTCGGCTTCTGGAACTGGGTCGGCGGCCGCTACAGCCTGCCGTCGGCGATCGGCCTGTCGCTCATGATCGCGATCGGCCCGGACCGCTTCCGCGAAATGCTTGGCGGATACGAGGCGATGGACGCGCATTTCCGCTCCGCGCCGCTGGCCGAAAACCTGCCCGTCACGATGGCGCTGCTCGGAATCTACTACAACAACGTCCTCGGTGCGCAATCTCACGCCGTGCTGCCGTACGACCAGTATCTCGCCCGCTTCCCCGCCTATCTGCAGCAGCTGGACATGGAGAGCAACGGCAAGAGCGTGGACAAGAAGGGCCGTCGCGTCTCGTGGCAGACCGGACCGATCGTCTGGGGAGAACCTGGAACCAACGGGCAGCACGCCTTCTACCAGCTCCTGCACCAGGGCACGAAGCTCGTGCCGGCCGATTTCATCGGTTTCCTGCGCTCCCACAACCCGATCGGAAGCCATCACGTGCACCTCATGGCAAATTTCTTCGCGCAGACCGAGGCGCTCGCGTTCGGCAAGACCGCCGACGAAGTCCGCGCCGAGGGGACGCCCGAGGCGCTCGTTGCGCACAAGACGTTCGAGGGCAACCGCCCGACGAACACGCTCGTGGCCGATGAGCTGACCCCTGCTTCGTTCGGCGCGCTAGTCGCTCTTTACGAACACAAGGTGTTCGTCCAGGGCGCGCTCTGGGACGTCTTTTCCTTCGACCAGTGGGGCGTTCAGCTCGGCAAGGTTCTCGCCAAGAAGATCATCCCCGAGCTCACGGACGGCAGGCCGCTCTCGCACGACTCTTCGACGAACGCGCTGATAGAGCGCTTCCGCGCGGCCAACGCCTAGCGCCCGGCGGCGCTCCGGGAGCGCCGCCCACGCCCAATCCCGAGATCCAGCGATTCAACGGCCCATAGATTCAACGGACATGGCAAAGGTAAAACTCACGAAAACGGAACTCAAGGCGCAGAAGGACGCGCTCGCGCGGTACCGCCGCTTCCTGCCGATGCTGCAGCTCAAGAAATCGCAGCTTCAGGCGGAGCTTGGCGCCATGCGCGCCCGCGAGGCCGAACTCGCGCGCAAGGAGGACGCCGCCCTCGAACGCGCCCGCCCCTGGGCGGGCCTGCTCGCCGGATTCGACGGCGAACTGCCTGTTTCCCTGGAACGGGTCCGCTCCCATTCCGGCAACATCGCGGGCGTGGCAATCCCGGTGTACGACGGCGTCGATGTCCGGCGCTCCGAAATCGACCTTTTCGAAACCCCGGAATATCTCGACGACGCGGCCGACGCCGTGGAATCGATCGTCGCGGTCCGCGCCGAACGGGAAATCGCCGCCGAGCAAGTGCGACTTGTGGCGGCCGAGCTGCGCACGACGTCGCAGCGCGTGAATCTTTTCGAAAAAGTCAAGATTCCCGAATGCCGGGAAAACATCCGCCTCATCAACGTGGCGCTCGGCGACGAGCAGACGTCGTCCGTCGCGCGCGGCAAAATCGCCAAGGGGCGCCAGGCGAAGCTCGCCCCGGCCGTCGCGACGGCGGCGGCCATTTGACCAACGGAAGCCCGAACCGCGGAGGGTCGCTGAAATGATCGTACCGATGAAGAAGATTTGGGTCCTGTGCCTGGAGAGGGAACGGGACTCCGCGCTGGAAAGCCTCGCCTCGCTCGGCGCTGTGCAAGTGGTGGAGACGACGTCCGAGTCGGCTCCTGTGCAGGAGGCGGCGTCCAACCTGGCGGCGGCGCAGGCCGCAGCCGCGGCGCTTTCCGAGGCCGCCGCCAACGACGACCCGTATTCACTTTCACTGCGGCGCGCTCCGGCCGGCGCGAATCCGGGCGGCCCGGGTGCCAGACACGTCCTGGACGTCGCGTCGCGCTGGCTCGACGCAAAGGCCGAATCCGCCGAACTGGAAGCCGCGATCGCGAAGTTCTCGCCGTGGGGGTCGTTCGACCCGAAAAGCGTCGGCAGACTTGTGGCGGAAGGCGTTCCGTTCTCGCTCTTCGCCGCTCCCGCCGCGACTTTCGACGAGGCGGCGTTTCCCTCCGACGGGGTGCTCTCGATCCTTTTCCGCGACAAGAACCGCGTCTGCGGAGCCTTCGCGGGAGCGCCACTTCCCGATGGAATCCCCGCCGCGCCGCTGCCGCCGGAGCCGCTTTCAGAAATCCGCCGCAAACTGGAGGACGCGCGCGCCCGCATGCGCATGGCGCACGGGACGCTCCGGACTCTCGGACGCGAGGCTGACGCCGTCGCCGCGGACGCCGCGCGCGGCACCGAGCGCCTGAACTACGAAAGGGCGGCGGAGAACTTCCGCGCCGCCGGCCCAGTGGCCCACTTGTGCGGTTGGGTTCCCGGTCCAAAGCTCCGGGAATTGCAACGCCTCGCCGCCGCCGCCGGATGGGGCCTGGCCTGGCGCGATCCGGAACCGGACGAGGAGCCGCCGGTGCTTGTCGCGTCCCCGCGCCCGTTCCGCCCGATTCTTGCGCTTTTCAAGGCCCTTGGCATCATGCCGGGCTACCGCGAAAGCGACGTGAGCGCCGTGTTCTACGCGTTTTTCACGGTGTTTTTCGCGATGCTGGTGGGCGATGCGGGTTATGGCGCGCTCATGGTCGGAGTCTGGTGGCTCGCGCGCCGTTCGATGCGCCGCCGCGAGGCCGCCACCGGCGTCCGTCCGTCGGAATTCGCGTCCCAGGGGCTTTCGCTGCTGCTCGTGTTCGGGTGCTCGGCCATCGCATGGGGCGTCCTTTCGGGAACGTATTTCGGAGTCCCGGCCGAGTGGCTCCCCGCGCCGCTCGCGCGGGACCTGCCGTCCGCGCGCTGGCTCTCGGACCAGGGCAATGTCATGCACCTGTGCTTCATGATCGGCCTGGCGCATTTGGGGCTGGCGCGCGTCTGGAACGCCATAGAGCTGCTTCCGGACACCAAGGCGCTTTCCCACATCGGCTGGATCGGCATCCTCTTCGGGATGTACAACGTCGTCTGCACGATCGTCGTGCCGGGCTTCGCGTACCCCGCCGTCGCCACCTGGAGCCTTGCCGCCGGCGTCCTGCTCGTGCTGCTCTTCTCGTTCCACCGGGACGAACTCAAGGACAACGTCGTTTCGCTCGCGATGACGCCGCTCAACGTCGTATCCTCCATGGGCGACGTGATTTCGTACGTGCGCCTTTTCGCGGTTGGCCTCGCTTCGGTGCAGATAGCGCGGCAGTTCGACGTGATGGCGGCCGGGCTTTCCATGCCGCTGTGGGCAAAGATGCCGTGCATGGCGCTGATACTGCTGCTCGGGCACGCGCTAAACCTCGCTATGGGCGCGCTTTCGATTCTCGTCCACGCCGTTCGACTCAACACGCTGGAGTTTTCCGGCGCGAAAGGCGTGACCTGGAGCGGAGTCGCGTTCGCGCCGTTCCGTTCGCGAAAAGAGGGTGCCTGACATGGCCGCGGCGCGTTACCTCCCCGAATGCGCGGAGCGCCCGCAGACGCTTGGCGAGGAAATCGCGAACGCGATTTCGCACGGCATAGGGGCGCTTCTCGCCGTGGCCTGCCTCGTAGTCGGAGTCGTGTTCGCGAGCCTGGAACCGCACCGCGACGTATGGAACATCGTTTCGGTGGCGGTCTACGGCGCCACGATGGTGCTGCTGTATACCTTTTCGACACTGTACCACGCATTGAACCGACCTAAGACGAAGGCCGTCCTCAACTACTTCGACCACTGCTCGATATACCTGCTCATCGCCGGCTCCTACACGCCGTTCTGCCTGGGCGCGATTCGGCACTTCAGCCCTGCCTGGGCCTGGTCGATCTTCGGCGTGGAATGGACGCTGGCGATTCTGGGAATCGTGTTCCAGTGCCTTTTCATCAACCGGTTCGCCGCACTTTCCAATCTGACCTACCTTGCGATGGGCTGGGTCGTGCTGGCCGCTGTGTATCCGCTCTGGAAGGCGATGGGCGCCATGCCGGTCATGTGGATCGCAGTTGGCGGAATCCTGTACTCGCTTGGCGTGGTTTTCTACGCAATGAAACGCACGAAATGGATGCATTTCGTGTGGCACCTGTTCGTGCTGGCCGGAACGCTCGTCCAGTATTTCGTCGTTTTGTTCTGCATCGTGCTGAACAGGAAATGAGCGCGAACGTCCCCAAAGATCTGCTCGTCCTCTCCGGAGCCGGAGCACTGCCGGCGCTGGTGCTCGCCGGCGCAAGGGCGGCCGGAGTGGCTCGCCTCGGAGCGCTCGGTCTGCGCGGGACCACGTCCGGCCGGACTCTCGCCGCGGCCGACTGGAAGGCGAAGCTCTCGCTTCGCTCCCTCGAATCACTTCGCGCCGCGATCCGCGAATCCGGCTTCCGCCACGCCATTCTCGCGGGGCAGATCAGCCCGCTTTCCCTGTTCCGCGCCGCGTTCGACCCGGAACTGCGCGCAATCCTTTCGTCGCTTGGCAGACTGAACGCGCACACGATATTCGGACGCCTCGTCGCCGAATTGCGCGACTTGGGAGTCGAGGCGCTTCCCTCGTCCCTGTTTCTGGGGCCGCACATTCCCGGGCCAGGCCTGCTCACGCGCCGCTCCCCCACGCCGCAGGAGGAAGAGGACATGCGCTACGGCGCGTCGCTCGCCCTGGCCGCAAGCGATCTCGACGTCGGGCAGACCGTGGTCGTCAAGAGCGGCGTCGCGCTTGCGGTCGAGGGATTCGACGGAACGAACGCCACGATCCTGCGCGGCGGTCGCATCGCCAGGCGCGGCGCAGTCGTCGCCAAGGCCGCGAAGCGCGGCCACGATATGCGCTTCGACATACCGGTCGTCGGGAAGAAGACGCTTGCCGTCATGAAGAAGGCGCATTGCTCCGCGCTTGTCGTGCAGGCTGGAAGGACCCTCTTCATCGACCTGCCCGCAGTGGTGCGCGAGGCCGACCGTCTGGGCATCGCCATACGCGCCGTGGATTCCGGCCTCCCTCCCGCGCCCGTCGCGTGATGACGCCCCCCCCCGCACACCCCACCACCCTTTTCAACCTTTCAACCTTTCAACTTTTCAACCTTTCAACTTTTCAACTCTCCCTCCCCAACACACCACACCCAACCCCCAAACCACCCATGAGCGACTGCATTGTGAACGTCACCGGCGGTGAACTGCCCGCCGAGGAAATCGAAGCCTACAAGAAGCGCGCCGCGAAGAAGTTCGGCGTCATGCCAAATTCGATCGACATCAAGGTCGAAGGCGACGAAGTGTCCCTTTCATACCACCTGCCGACCGAAAAGTTCGACCGCATCCGCCGCATCACGGGATACCTCGTCGGCACCCTCGATCGCTTCAACGACGCGAAGCGCGCGGAGGAGCACGACCGCGTCAAGCACGGCGTGTCCTGCGGTTGCGAAGCCTGCCACTGACCCGCCGCCGCCACTGCTCCGCCACCACACGCCCGGCTTTTCAACCTTTCAAACTTTCAACTGCACAAACATGTTTGACCCCATCCCACGCCTGCTGGACGAATTGCGCGCCGGGCACTGCGTAGTCGTGGTCGACGACGAAGACCGCGAAAACGAAGGCGACGTGATTTGCGCGGCGCAGTTCGCGACGCCCGAAAACGTCAATTTCATGGCCTCCCAGGCGCGCGGTCTGATCTGCATGCCCATGTCGCGCGACTGGACGCACCGGCTCGGACTGCCACAGATGGTCGCTCAGAACACGGAAAAGCTCCAGACCGCGTTCACGGTGTCAATCGACCACGAGGACACCACGACGGGGATTTCCGCGTACGAGCGCTCCATCACGGCCCGCAAATGCGTCGAGGATGGCGCGCGGCCGGAGGATTTCCGGCGCCCCGGCCACATGTTCCCGCTCGAAGCGCGCGACGGCGGCGTGATCCGCCGCGCGGGGCACACCGAAGCCACGGTCGATCTTGTCAGGCTGGCGGGCCTCAAGCCTGTAGGCCTCTGCTGCGAGATCATGCGCGAAGACGGCACAATGGCGCGCCTGCCCGACATCCAGGACTTCGCCGCGCGCCATGGTCTGGCGCTTGGCTCCATTGCCGACCTGATCGCCTGGCGCACCAGAACCGAATCGCTCGTCGAGCGCATCGAGGAGGTGGACATGCCGACTCGGCACGGCCACTTCCGCCTTCGGATGTACCGCTCCAAAACAGACGGCCTTGAACACCTGGCCCTTTTCATGGGCGAGCTCGGCGGCGATCCGCCGCCGTTGGTGCGGGTCCATTCGGAATGCTTCACCGGGGACGTGCTCGGATCCGAACGCTGCGATTGCGGAGACCAGCTCCACCGCGCAATGGAGATGGTCGCCGCCGAAGGCCGCGGCGCCGTGCTCTACATGCGACAGGAGGGCCGCGGCATCGGCCTCGCCAACAAGCTCCACGCCTACCGGCTGCAGGAAGGCGGCCTCGACACGGTCGAAGCCAACGTGAAGCTCGGGTTCGCCCCGGATCTGCGCGACTACGGCATCGGCGCGCAGATTCTCCGGGATCTCGGCGTCACGAAGATGCGGCTCATGACCAACAACCCGCAGAAGATCTCCGGTCTACAGGGCTACGGTCTCGAAATCACGCAGCGCGTGCCAATCGTCGTCGATCCCACTCAGTTCGACCGCAGATACCTGGCAACCAAACGTGACAAAATGGGACACTCTCTGTAACAGACCAACACAAACACAGCGAAATGAACAACCAAATCTGGATCATGACGAGCGCGTTTCCGCGTCTCACTTTCAAGCAAGTGGCCGCCAAGGCCAGGGAAATCGGAGCGCAGGGCATGGAGCTGTGCGTGTTCCGCCGCGACGGCACCCGCCGCGACCATGTCGCCACCCACCTGCCATACGAGCGCTTTTCCCGCGACGACGCCGCGCGTCTCCTCGACTTCCTGGGCGGGGCAAAGCTCCGCGTCTCGCTCGGGGCATACGACAATCTCATCGGCGGGGACGAGGCCGAGCGCGTCAAAAACCAGAACCACATTCTGCGCCTCGTCCGGATGGCGCACCTCCTGGGTGGTGACGCGAACGACGTCGTCGTCGGCACTTTCGTCGGCTGGGACGCCGCACTCGGCGCGACGGACGGCGGGTTCGAAAAGAACCTGATGCTATACAAGAAGGTGTTCACGCCAATCGTGAAGTACGCCGAGAGCCTGGGCGTCACGATCGTCTACGAGAACTGCCCGATGGAAGGCTGGCGCCCCGCGACCGCCCCCGACACGATCAACAACCTGCCTTGCACCCTCGCCGCCCGCAAGCTCATGTACGCGCTGGTCCCGAGCAAGGCCCACGCGGAAACATACGATCCGTCGCACGACGTCTGGCAGCACATCGACCCGACGCGCGTCATTGAGGCGTCGGACTTCAAGCGCATCAGGCGCATTCACATCAAGGGCACGCGCAACTTCCCCGATTCGCCCGCGGCGATCCACTGGGGCCGCCTCTTCCCCGAACAGACCGTAGACCCGAAGCTCGCCAAGAAGGCCGGAGTGCCGATTCCCGCGAACGAATGGGACCGCCACCACTACGAGCCGCGCGTCCCCGGCTTCGGCGGAAGCGACTCGATGGACTGGTCCCGCTTCCTCGAAACGCTCATGGCCAAGGGATACAAATACCCGTTCTCCATCGAAAACGAAGGCTGCAATTCGACGCACACGGGCAATCTCGGCGCCACAGTCCAGGGTTTCAAGGCCGCCGTGCTCAACACTGCGCCAGTGGTGTGGCCTCTTGGCGAAAACGGATACCAGTTCGACTCGTCGAAGCTGCCCGCCCTCGCGCCGGCGCCAGCGAAGGACGTGCCCGTAGTCACGATGGCCGATCTCGGCGCATGATCCGCCAGCGGCGCCGCCACGTCCGGCGCCGTTTTTTCTTTCGCCCGACGATCCGCACCCCGCCCCCCGAATTCGCAAGTATTGCCGGGAAGCGGGGTGTTGGAGTAGAATCCGGCTCGCCATGAAAACACGAATCGTCACTTCAGTCGCTTTCGCCGCGATCGCGGCGTTTTCCCTTTCTGTTTACGCCCAGACCCCGGCCAACATACTGACTGTCGACATGGAGCTGGCCATCCTCGCGCACCCTGCCACCGCAACCAACCGCGCGGAGCTTCAGGACCTTCAGACCAAATATCGCGCCGAACGCGACGAACTTCTAAACCGAGGCGAAGAACTCGCGCGCCAGTACCGCGAGGCCGTAGACCGGATCCGCGACGAGGCACTCAGCGCCAAGCTCCGCAAGGAGGCCGAGGCCAATGCGCAGGACCGCGCCGCCGACATCCGCGCACTGGAACACGAAGTGCGTTCCCTCGTCGCACGCCGCCGCGCATCCCTCCGCAAGCGCGAACTCGATCTCTTCGGCTCGGTGATGGCCGACCTCAAGGTCAAGCTCGACGCAATCGCCAAGTCTCGCGGCGCGGCCGTAGTCCTGGACGTTTCGGCCGAGCGCGCGACCGCGCCCGTGCCGCTCGTCCCGTGGAGCGCCGATTCGCTTGACGTGACCGACCTCCTCATCGAGGCCGTCGGCGGCAGCCGCGCGGACGCCGAATCCGCGCGCGCCCGGGCTGATTCGTTCCTGTTCGGCTCTCCGGAGGAAGAAGAGGCGTCCGCGCCGGCGGCGGGAGGTCGCTAGAAATGCGCCTTTCAGAATTGTGCGCGGTCGTTGGCGCGGAAATCCAGGCTAGCGCGTCGGACGGCTCCCGTCCAGACCCTGAAATCACCGGCGTAGCCTCTCTGCACGACGCCCTTCCTGGCGACATTTCGTTTCTGGCCAATCCCAAATACGCCAGGCAGGTCGCCACGACAAAGGCATCCGCCGTGCTCGTGAAATCGGATTGCAATCTGCCGCCGCCGGCGGCAGGCGGCGCACTGCTGAGGGTCGAATCGCCCGATTTGGCTTTTGCGCGGGTGGTACCGCTTTTCACCAAGCCCGCTCCCGTCCGCGAACCTG
This sequence comes from uncultured Verrucomicrobiota bacterium, assembly GCA_946624575.1. Lineage (GTDB taxonomy): Bacteria > Verrucomicrobiota > Kiritimatiellia > RFP12 > UBA3636 > UBA3636. The sequence continues at coordinate 3,525 of CAMOSH010000073.1, read as the reverse complement.
GCATCCATCCAAGCGCGGTCGTCCACCCAACCGCCAAGATCGGTCCCGGAGTCCACGTCGGACCACTCGCCGTGATTGGCGCGGGGGCCGAGATCGGCGCAGGGTGCATCATCGAGGCGCACGTAGTCGTTGGGGACGAAGTCGTGCTCGGCGAGGGCTGCCACCTCTATCCGCTGGTCTCCATACGCGAACGGTGCAGGCTAGGCCGCCGAGTCACTATCCACAACGGCACCGTGATCGGAGCTGACGGCTTCGGGTACGACACGAAAGTCTCGGCCGACGGCAAGATCTCCGTCGAAAAAATCCCGCAGCTCGGCATTGTGGAAATAGGCGACGACGTCGAAATCGGAGCCAACGCCGCAATCGACCGCGCCAGATTCGGCGCCACTTCGATAGGACCGCACACGAAAATCGACAACCTCGTGCAAATCGGCCACAACGTGCGCACGGGGCCGTACTGCGGAATCGTTTCGCAGGTGGGAATCGCCGGCTCTACGCATCTTGGCGCCGGCGTCATGATCTGGGGACAGGCCGGTCTCGCCGGACACCTGAACATAGGCGATCGCGTGGAAATTCTCGCCCATGCCGGCGTCGCAGGCGACTTGACGCAGCCGGGCCAGTACCTCGGATCTCCGGCCGTGCCCAAAAGAGAGGCGCTTCGCCGCTTCCACGTGCCGCATGTCGTCGAGCGCCTCGAAAAGCGCGTCGCGGCGCTCGAAGCCAGACTCGCCGCCGCCGAGGCGAAAAACGACTGAAGCACTTTCTCGAAGCGAAAAGGTGAAACGTTGGGCTTTCCGGCAAAAAGCGGATAGCAGTTTCCCGAAACGGAAAACAACGAAAGCAGCCCGGCCTGGTTCCCGGACACCCCGAGAGTGTTCCTTCCGATCGTGATCTTCCCGCTGCTCGTGTTCGCGCCGCTGCAGCTGTCTGTGCTGACGGCGCGACTTGCGGACGCGCCTACGCTCGGCTGGACCGATTTCATGCCATGCACGATGCTGCTGCTGGCGTCGGTCACGCTCTGGATTGCAATGACTCTGGGTCGCTACGGAGGGTCCCCTGCGGTGCCGTCGGCCGCGATGACGCTGCTGGGAGTCGGGCTCGCGCTGCAATCCAGAATCGGGGCGTTCAGGACCGTCGAGCTGACCACCCCGTCAATCTGGGCCATGCCTGCGGGGCTACTGCTGATGCTCGTCGCCTATCTGGGCCTCCGAAGACGCCGCATAGAGAAACTAGAACGCCTGTGGCCGTTCTTCCTCGGCGTGGCGACCGCCGTCATTTTCGGGGTCATAGTGCTGGGACGCGCGTTCCGTGGTGCAAAATATCTGCCCGGCGGACTGAATCCCGTGGAAATCGTCAAGCCGCTGCTGGTGCTTTTCGCGGCGGCACTGCTTTCCGGACACAGGCTGTCACTGCGGCGCGGGCTGCTCGGAGTCCCGCTTCCGCCATTGAGGATACTCGTCACAGTCGCCGTTTTCTGGACGCCGCCGATGCTTCTGCTCGTGGCGCAAGGCGATCTGGGAATGTTCGCGCTGATGAACGCCACATTGCTGGCAATGCTGTCGGCCGTGACGCATAGGGCGCTATACCTGACAGGCGGGCTGGCCGCGCTGTTCTCGCTGGCCGCCGTGGCAATCCCCCTCACGACGCGCGGCCGGATGCGGCTCCAGGCCTGGCTCGATCCGTTCGCCAACGCCACGGGCACCGGCTGGCAGATACTCCAGTCGCTGGTGGCGCTCTACACGGGAGGGATCTGGGGAGTCGGACTTGGGGCCGGCTCGCCTGGCGCGGTGCCCATCGTGGAATCAGACTTCGTCTACGCAATTGTCGGCGAGGAACTGGGATTGACCGGCTGCTGCGCCGTCGCGCTGCTGTACGCGATTCTAGTGATCGGCGGAACCAGAATCGCCGCGCGGGCGCGGAGCGCGTATGCGTCCTGCGTCGCCATGGGACTTGTCGCGTGCCTGGGATTCCAGACGCTGCTCAATCTCGCTGGAGTCACGAAAGCGCTTCCGCTCACCGGGATTCCCCTGCCGCTACTGTCCCACGGCGGCTCGTCAATGGCCACGACTCTGTTCATGATCGGGATACTCCTGGCCATTTCCGACGAAACTCCAGCGCCGAAAATCTAGGTCGGGAGCGCGAGTTGCGCGCAAATTCCGCACCTCAAGCGCCATTGTCGCCTCACATACCAAGCCAACCGCCGCGATCGGAATCGCAGACGGCATTCATGGGCGATTTGATCAAACGCATTCGCTACAGGAAAAGACCGGCTTTGTTTTTCTCGGCAGTTGCCGCATCGTCTCTACGTTGCTTCTCGATTTCCAGCGCCGGCACGACTTTTGGCAGCAACGACAATACGGAGTCCAGTCCGGCCTTGTCCATTTCAATGAAAACTATTGGCCGGCCAACATGTCCGTCCTGGAAATTCAGCGACAGCCTGCATAGATATTCGACTCTATTTTCGGTCGCATCCTTTCTTATCATGTATTCTGCGACAGGTTTTATTCGCCTCATGAAACGAGAACCAGCAAAGCTATACGACACCTCTGGCCATTCGATTCCCGAAAATTCCTTGACGAGATCAGTAACGCCATTCGCCTGGGCGACATTCTGCCATTCCGCCATTTTGGCGGAAACGACCCGGAGAGACGCCATGAAACGTGAGGCGTCGGCTCCTGATTGCGGCCAAATGCGATATCCAGAGGGTCCGGCATCGGAAAACAATTCGAAAACCACGTTTGTTGACACTTCCGGAGAATCATCCGCGTAGCGAAACAGGATTGCAGCACGAGGCAAATTCGGCGTCGGGGCCGAGGCAATCCTGGCAAATGTCCATCCGGCGAATACGGCTCCAGAGGCCACGCCGAATCGGCCACGAAGATCTGACTTGATACGTCGCGTTTCTCGGGCGTTTCTGATTTCCGTCGCGAAGCGGAATGCCGCCTCTTCTTTTTCGCGCGCCATTTCCTTGCGAATTCTCTGTCTGTCGGAAAGCGGAATGCCGTGGCTAATGGCGAAATCCCTTTCCTCGGATGGCAGTTCGCGCACGACAGGAGGATGCCATCTGGTCCTTGCGTGAACCAACGGAACCACAATGAAAACCGCCGCAAGAGACAGCGCCCGGAAGAAAAGTGCCTTGCGAATTGTCATGGTGCGCGAATTATAAAACCGTTGTCATCTGAAACACAATATCTTGACCGGATACCGGAATGAAAACTGAGGGAATCATTCCGACCGTAGTTTCAATTTGGTTGCCGAGGAAACAGAATTCGCCGGTTGCACCAGGAAAGGCAGCACTCGCCAGCGAGCCGGGATTGTTTGGGAGGACGGGCGGGACTGGCGCGACGAGCGGGCCAGGCAGGACCAGCGGGACGAGCGGGGACAACGCCAAGCATTGCATTCCGACCGTAGTTTCAATTTGGGCTTAGAGGGCGGGCGGCGGGGAGGGAAATCCTCGGATCGCGCGATGTAAAGCAAAAAGGCCGCCCGGATCGGACTGATCCGGGCGGCCTGAAGAAAAACCTT
>CAMOSH010000072.1 GCA_946624575.1 uncultured Verrucomicrobiota bacterium | reverse complement strand
TGACCTACGGCGAATACTGTCTCGCGGAGGTCGAAGGCAGACTTCCCCTTTGCGCCTGCGAGAAGCCAGCCGAATACAAGGCCGGGAACTGAAGGCGCAGCCCTCACCGTGGTCGCGCGGAAGCGCGACCCTCCTCCCAATGCGGCGGCGGCGCGCGGAAGCGCCCCTGGGACGACACGCTTCCAGCGTGTCATGGACGTCCGGCGGCGCGCTTCGTTGCTCGAATGGATAAATCCACGATGCGCAAAACGGTGTAGCGGGACGCATGGGCAAGTGATATCGTCATTCCCATGAATCTACCATCCGAGCGGCCCCCTATGGCCGAGCTTCCCTTCCTCTACGGCGCGCAATACTACCGCGCGCCGACGCCGGCCCGCGAAAACTGGGACGGCGACCTGGCGGGCATGAGGCGCAAGGGGTTCAACACCGTCAAGTTCTGGGTCCAGTGGCGCTGGAGCGAACGGCGGGAGGGCGAATACTTCTGGGACGACCTCGACGAACTCATGCGCCTGGCGGCCAGGCACGGCCTCCATGTGATTCTCAACCTGATTCTGGACGTGATGCCGGAGTGGGTGGAGCGCGACCATCCCGACGCGATGATGGTCGATGCCGATGGGCGGCTCGTCGGCGCGACCGCCCCCTGTTTCCGCCAGCTTGGCGGCTATCCCGGCCCCTGCTACTCCCACCGGGTGGTGACGGAGAAGCGCCGGCGCTTCGCGCGGGCCGCCTTCGAGCATTTCAGGGACGCGCCCGCGCTTCTCGCATGGGACGTCTGGAACGAACCGGAACGCATGGCGGCGCACCGGACGAACGACGCCATGCCCGCGCTCTGCTTCTGCGAGAGCTGCAGGCGCGCCTTCCGCGAGTGGCTCTCCAGGCGGTACGGCTCCATCGGGCGGCTGAACGCCGTCTGGGGCCGCTGCTACACGTCCTTCGACGCCGTGGAGGCGCCCGTCCAGGCCAGCTGCGTCTCCGACTTCATCGACTGGCGCGCCTTCCAGCGCGACGTGCTGCACCGGGACGCCGCGTGGCGGCTGGACCTGCTGCGCGAGGTCGATCCCGGAAGGCATCCGCACCTGCACGTGGTGACGGCCACCGGCGCCTTCTCCCCGGCCGTCGCGGTGGACGACTTCACGCTCGCTCGGTCATGCGAAATCTTCGGATCGACCATGACGGGCGGCCCCTACGCCTGCGCCGCCGGCCTCTCCGCCGCGCAGGGCCGATTCTATTACAACGCCGAATGGCACCTCAACTTCGGCTCCATCGGAAGCTTCCAGCGCATCGTCGGGCGCGATCTCTTCCTGCACGACCAGCTCGCGCAGATTGGCTGGGGCATCAGGGGCTGCCTCTTCTGGCAGTTCCGTCCCGAAGTCCTGGGGTGCGAGGCCCCGGCCTGGGGCTTGGTGCGGCCGGACGGCTCCGACCGCCCGGTCGTCCGCCATGCCGAGGAGTTCGCCAAGGCGTTCCAGCCGCACGCCGCGGCCTTCCTGCGCTGCCGCCGCCCCGCGGCGCGCGTCCTCGTCTGGCGAAGCGCGGACAACGAGACCTTCCACTACTGCCGCTACAACGGCGTGAAGCGCTACCACGACGGCTTGGGCGCCTGGTGCGACGCCCTCTACCGGCTCAATGTGCCGTTCGCCCTCTGCGACACGGAGATGCTTGAAGCCGGGGCGGGGGAGTCGGCCGACGTGCTGATCCTGCCCCAGGCCATGTATCTCCGCGGACGGGACGCGGCGGCCATCAGGGCCTTCGCGGACGCGGGCAAGACCATCCTTTCCGAGATGAACCTGGGCGCATATGATGCCGACACCGGGCGCTTCTCGCCGACGGTGCCGGGGCATGGCCTTGCGGAGGAGTGGGGTGTGCGCGAGGAGGAGGCCACGGCGGCCGTCCATTTGCCGTCCGCGGACACCGCCGCCGTCGCGTCGGATGGCGCGGACGACGTCTCGAAGGCGCTCCGGAGTTCCGGCGTCTGCGGAAGCGATTTCTTCGCCTTCGACGCCGCAGACGGGGCGAAGGGGCTTGGCGCGTTTGACTTCGCCCAACTGACGACGGCGAGCGGAGAGGTGCTGGCACGGTTTGGCGGCGCGCCGATGGCCGTGCACGTGCGGACGGCCTCCGGCGGGTCCGTGTTCTACTTCGGCACCCAGCTCGGGACGGCCGCCGCCGGAAAGGGCGACGACACGTTTCTCCGCCATGCCCTTTCGGCGGTCCTTGCGTCCGCCGGCGTTCCGGTGGACGATGCCGGGGGAATGCACATCGACACCCTTTCCGACGAGACCGGGACCATGCGATTCGCCGTCCTCGTCAACGACGGAGAATGTGAACTCCCCGTGCGCCTGCCTCCGGGGAGCTGGAAGGAACTGTTCGGCGGCGAACCAAAAACGCTCCGCCCCCAAACGGCGGCGCTGTTCGTCGATCGTCAGGGAACCGCAGGGGAAAAAACGAACAGGCGTTTTGCGATTTTGCGGCGTTTCGGGTATACTCCCCCCCCGCCATGAACATTTTCGAAGCAATATTCGGCACCAAGCACGCGCGCGACATCAAGAAGCTGCGCCCGCTGGTCGCCAAAATCAACGAGTGGGACGAGAAATTCAAGTCCCTTACCGACGACGAGCTGCGCGCCAAGACGCCAGAGTTCAAGCGCCGTTTCGCAGAAATGACGACCGGCAAGGGCGCGGTCACGCCAGCGGCCGCGCTCGACGCGCTGCTCCCGGAGGCGTTCGCCGCCGTGAAGAACGCCTGCCGCCGCCTTGTCGGCTCCAAGTGCATGGTCTGCGGCCACGAGCTTACCTGGGACATGGTTCCGTTCGACGTGCAGCTCATGGGCGGCATCGTCCTGCATCAGGGCAAGATCGCCGAGATGCAGACGGGCGAGGGCAAGACTCTCGTCGCGACGGCCCCGCTCTACCTCAACGCACTGGCCGGCGAAAACGTCCAGCTCGTCACGGTCAACGACTATCTGGCGCTGCGCGACTCGCAGTGGATGGGGCACCTCTACAAGTGGCTCGGCCTCACCGTCGGGTGCATCCAGAACTCGATGAACCCGCTCCAGCGCCGCGAGCAGTACGCGTGCGACATCACTTACGGCACGAATTCCGAATTCGGCTTTGACTACCTGCGCGACAACGGCATGGCCCAGGACATGCGCGAGCAGGTGCAGCGCGGGCATGCGTTCGCGATCGTCGACGAGGTGGACTCGATCCTGATCGACGAGGCGCGCACCCCGCTCATCATCTCCGGCCCCGCCGAATACTCCTCGAACCAGTACGCGGCGCTGCAGCCTCAGGTGGAAAAGCTCTACCGTCGCCAGGAAAAGCAGATAGCCGGCATCGTGGCCGACGCCAAGAAGGCGCTCGCGGCGGGTCCCGAAGAGCTCGATCGCGCCCGCAAGCTCGTCTACCAGATCTACCACGGCATGCCCAAGAACAAGGAGTTCATGGCGATGCTCGAAGACCCCGCGGTCCGCAAGGTCCACGAGGACGTCGAGGCCATGATGCTCACCGACATGCACAAGGACGAGGCGCGCGAGTTCCGCGAGGAGCTTTTCTTCGTGGTCGACGAGAAGATGCGCGACGCCTCGCTCACGGACCGCGGATGTGCCGAGCTAAATCCGTCGGATCCGGAGATGTTCGTCGTGCCCGACGTCGTGGGCGCCATGGCCGAAATCGACAAGGAGGGCCTTTCGCGCGAAGAGCGCAACAAGCGCCGCGTCGAAGTGCAGAAGCGCTTCGCGGAGCGTTCCGAGCGCATCCAGAACGTCGCGCAGCTGCTCAAGGCGTACTGCCTCTACGAGAAGGACGTGGAGTACGTCGTGCAGGACAACAAGGTCCTGATCGTCGACGAGTTCACGGGACGCATCCTCCCGGGGCGGCGCTGGAGCGACGGCCTGCACCAGGCCGTCGAGGCCAAGGAGCACGTCGCAATCGAACGCGAGACTCAGACGCTCGCCACGATCACGATCCAGAACTACTTCAGGATGTACCGGAAGCTTTCGGGAATGACCGGCACCGCCGAGACCGAGGCGTCCGAATTCAACGACATCTACCACCTGGACGTCGTGGCAATTCCGACGAACCGCCCGATTCGCCGCATCGACCGCAACGACCTGATGTTCAAGACGCAGCGCGAGAAGTACCAGGCGATCATCGAGGACGTGACGGAATGCCATCGCGCCGGCCAGCCGGTGCTGATAGGCACGGTGTCGGTCGAGACGTCAGAGATCCTCTCGCGCCTCTTCAACGCCGCGGGGATCGCCCACAACGTCCTGAATGCGAAGAACCACGCTCGCGAGGCCGAGATCGTGGCGCTGGCCGGACAGAAGGGCGCGGTCACGATCGCGACGAACATGGCCGGTCGCGGCACCGACATCAAGCTTGGAGAGGGCGTGGTCTGGATGGACAAGGAACTGATCCATTCGCAGACGTCGCTGGATGAAAAGCCGGCCGGTCAGTCCAAGACCCTGCGCGAACTGCTAGAAGAGCGCCCGTGCGGTCTGTACGTCATCGGTTCCGAGCGCCACGAGTCCCGCCGCATCGACCGGCAGCTCCGCGGCCGTTGCGCCCGCCAGGGCGATCCAGGCGCGTCGCGCTTCTACGTGTCGCTCGAAGACAATCTTATGCGCCTCTTCGGGTCGGATCGCATCGCCGGCATCATGACGCGGCTCGGGATGCAGGAGGGCGAGCCGATCGAGCACCGCTGGCTCAACCATTCGATCGAAAGCGCCCAGCGCCGCGTCGAGGAGCGCAACTTCTCCATACGCAAGCGCACCCTCGAATACGACGACGTCATGAACCGCCAGCGCGCGGTCGTGTACGACTTCCGCACGGACGTGCTCCGCAAGGAGGACATACACGGGCTGGCGCTTGACATCCTCCACGACCTGGTTCTCACTCGCGCCGAGGAGCTTCTCTCCGACGCCAAGACAGCCCAGGTCGGCGACTACGCCGAGTGGGTTTCGCGCACGTTCCCGGTGCCCGCGTCGGAAGACGAGCTCAAGCCGCTGGCCGGCCACCCCGACCAGGCCGCCGAGCTGGTCTTCAAGCGCGTGGAGGAGGCCTACGAACTCAAGTGTTCGCTCGAGGATCCGCAGGTGCTGCCGCGGCTGGAGCGGTACGTCGCGCTCCGCTCCATCGACCGCGAATGGCAGGACTACCTGCGCAGCATGGACGAGTTGCGCGATGCGGTCCGTCTCCGCGCCTACGGCCAGCGTGATCCGCTCGTCGAGTACAAGCGCGAGGCGTACGGGATGTTCGAGCGCCTGATGAACTCGATCAAGACGCGAGCCGCCACGGGATTCTTCCGCGCCTCGACGTCCGTGGACAGCATGCGCGCGTTCATGCAGCAGCTTCAGCGGCCGCGCCGCGTCACTCTTACCAGTCCGGACGCCAACGCGTCCGCGCTTCAGGGTGCGGCAGGCGCGCCGGTTGCGGCGCGCGTCCAGGCGCCTTCCGCCGCGGCAGCAGCGGCTGACGCCGCGTTCGAGCGCGCCATGGGGCGCGCCGCCGCGTCGCACGACGCCCGCGCCGACGCGATGCGTCGCGCCGCGGAAATGGCGGCGACTGGCGGAGCTGCGTCCGCGCCGGCGGCCGGGCAGTATCCGAAAGTCGGGCGCAACGACCCGTGCCCGTGCGGCAGCGGCAAGAAATACAAGCACTGCCATGGGCGTTGAAAGTTTGAGAGTTTGGAAGTCGGAAGGGTGAAATTTCGGAGCTGAAATTCGCGATTCGCTGAAAGTCTGACGTTTTCCCCATGGCAGAAGAAAAGTTGACTCCAATGCTCGAGCAGTATCGCGCCATGAAGCGCGACATGGACTCCGACGCTCTACTGCTTTTCAGGCTTGGGGATTTTTACGAGCTTTTCATGGACGACGCCCGCGAGGCCGCCGCCCTGCTCGGCCTTGCGCTTACGCATCGCGCTGGCCAGCCCATGTGCGGCATTCCGCATCATGCGCTGGATTCGTATCTCGCGAAAATCGTCCGCGCCGGCAGAAAGGCCGCAATCTGCGACCAGATGGAGGATCCGCGCACCGTAAAGGCGGGGCGCATGATCCGTCGCGAAGTCACCCGGATCGTCACGCCCGGAACCCTCACCGAGGAGGCGCTGCTAGAAGACGGCGTTGAAAACTGGCTCGTCGCGGCGGCGCCCGCGGGGAAAGGCGGCAGGGACGGCTTCGCGCTCGCCGCGCTCGAACTTTCCACCGGGGACCTGTGCGCGGAGCGCCTCCCGGACGCCGCCGCGCTTGAGAACGCGGTCCGTCGCCTGGCTCCCGGCGAGGCCCTAGTACCGGATCGCGGCGAGGCCGCGGCGCGTGCGTCCGACGGCTTTCCGGCGGACGTTGCGATTCGCCAGGCGTTTGAGCGCGCTGGCGTCCGCTGCATCACGCCCTGTGACGAATGGCATTTCGAGCCCGTGTCCGCGCACGACGCGCTGTTGCGCCACTTCGGAGTTCCCACGCTGGACTGCTTTGGCTGCGAGCGGGATTCAGCGATCCACGCCGCCGCCGGGGCGTTGCTGCGCCGCGTCCGAGACGACCTGCATCGCGACGTGAGCCATGTCCGCGCCCTTCGCGTGGGGTCGTCTTCCGGCTATCTGGAAATGGACGCCGTGACCGGAGTCCATCTCGATCTGTTCCCGTCGTCCGGCGGCCCTCCTGGCGCTTCGCTGCTGGAGACGCTTGACGCCACGATCACGCCGATGGGCAAGCGGCTGCTGCGCGACTGGCTGGCGCGGCCGCTCGCGGACAAGGCAGCCATAGACGCGCGGCTCGATGCGGTGTCCGCGCTTGTGGCGGCCCGTTCGCGCCTGTCGGCGCTGCGGCGTGCCCTTCAGCCCGTGCGCGACCTCGCGCGGGCGATCGCGCGCCTCTCCCTTGGGCGCGGCTCCGCGCGCGATTTGCAGGCGGTCGCTGCTTCGTTGCGCGCCGTTCCAGATGTCCGTTCCGAAGTCGCCGCTGTCGCCGGAAGTCCCGCCGCGGGAGCGGCGGCGGGCGGAGCTCCGCGATCGAGCCTCCTTTCAGCGCTCGCGGAAGCGCTTGAGCCTCAGCCCGCAATCGTGGCCGCTATCGACGAAACGATAGCCGACGAACCTCCTGCCTCTCTCTCCGACGGCGGGACGATTCGGCCGGGGCGCGACGCGCGGCTCGACGAATTGCGCCGCATTCAGGCCGGCGGCCGGTCATGGATCGCGGAATACCAGGCGTCGGAGGCCGCGAGGACTGGCATCAAGAATCTCAAGGTCCGCTACAATCGCGTTTTCGGCTACTACATCGAAGTGACGAGCTCGCAGCTTTCGCTCGTTCCGCCGGAGTACCAGCGCAAGCAGACGATTGCCAACGGCGAGCGCTTCACCACGCCGGAACTCAAGGAGAAGGAGCGTCTGGTTTCCGGGGCTGCGGAAAACGCGATCGACCGCGAACGCGAAATCTTCGAAGAGCTTCGCGACACGGTCGTCGCGGCCACGGAGGCGATACAGAAGACCGCGGCCGCAGTCGCCCGCGTCGATGTCCTGGCCGCTTTCGCCGACCGGGCGCTGGCGCTGGGCTACGTGCGCCCTGAGATAGACGACGGCGACGCGCTCGACATACGCGGCGGCCGCCATCCGGTCGTCGAAACTCTTCCGGGCGCGGAGCGATTTGTCCCCAATGACGCCTACCTCAATGGCACGACGCGGCAGATCATGGTCGTCACTGGTCCCAACATGGCCGGCAAGTCCACTTATCTGCGTCAGGTGGCGCTGATTGTCATCATGGCGCAGACTGGTTCCTTCGTGCCGGCAGATTCCGCTCGCATCGGCGTCGTGGATCGCGTTTTCACACGCGTCGGCGCCGCCGACGACCTGGCGCGCGGACGCTCGACGTTCCTGGTCGAAATGCAGGAAACCGCCAATATCCTCGTCAATGCCACGGCCCGTTCTCTGGTGGTGCTGGACGAAATCGGGCGCGGCACGTCGACGTTCGACGGCATTTCCATCGCCTGGGCCGTCGCCGAGTACCTTCACGACACGCCAGACGTCAAGGCGAAGACGCTTTTCGCCACGCACTACCACGAGCTGGCCGATCTGGCGCGCGTCAAGGAGGGGGTTTTCAACGTAAGCGTCCTTGTTCGCGAACGAGGGGACGGCGTCGTGTTCCTCCGCCGGATAGTGGAGGGCCCGGCCGACAAGAGCTACGGCATAGCCGTGGCCAAACTCGCCGGAATGCCCGAGGGCGTCCTTGCGCGCGCCAGACACGTTCTGGCCGGCCTTGAACGTGGCGTTTCGCCAGCCGACGCGGAGTCGGAATTTTCACCGCCGCCCCCGCCGCCCCGCGCAAGGTCGCGCGCGGCGCGTCCCGTCGACGACCGCCAGCTCACTCTTGGTTTCTGACCCCCCCCCCCTTTTTCACCCACATCTCCCTATACCCTTATCTCCTTTTCAACTTTTCAACCTTTCAACCTTTCAACTTTTCAACGGTTCACCCATGAACGCAATCGTCACTGGCGGCGCCGGCCTGATTGGCTCGAACATAGCGCGCGTGCTCAACGCGCGAGGGGAAAAAGACATCCTGGTTGTCGATCACCTGCGCGGCGATCCCGACAAGAAGCGCAATCTCGATTCGCTTGAGTTTTCCGATTACCGGGAACGCGACGAATTCCGCGCTGCGCTGCGCTCCGGCACGCTCCCCGTGCCAAAGGTCGTGTATCACCTCGGAGCGTGTTCGTCCACCACCGAAACGAACGAGGCTTTTCTCGACGACAACAACACCGCGTTCACGCGCGAATTGTGCCAATGGTGTCTTGAACGCGGGGTGCGCTTTGTCTACGCGTCGTCCGCCGCCACGTATGGTGACGGCTCGCTCGGCTATTCGGACGACGAGGCCGGAATTCCCGCTCTCAGGCCGCTCAATCTCTACGGCTGGAGCAAGCAGAAATTTGATCTCTGGGCGCTTGAGACCGGCGCGGTGCGGCAAATCGCCGGCCTAAAGTACTTCAATGTGTTCGGTCCAGGCGAGGACCACAAGGGGGAAATGCGCTCCGTCGTGGCCAAGCAGTTCGCCTCAGTTCGCGACTCCGGCCGCATTTCGCTCTTCAGGAGCGACCGCCCCGGCGTCGCGGATGGTTGCCAGGACCGCGATTTCGTTTACGTCAAGGACGCCGCCGCAGTCACGGTGTGGCTTGGAGACCATCCCGAGGTCGGCGGCATTTTCAATTGCGGCACGGGGCGCGCCAGAACATGGCTCGATCTGGCCAACGCGCTTTTTGCCGCGCTCGGCAAGGAGCCGCACGTCGATTTCATCGACATGCCGGCCAAGCTCAAGGGCAAGTACCAGTACCATACCCAGGCCGAAATGGCCAAGCTCCGCGCCGTCGGCTGCGACGTCCCGTTCCGTCCGCTTGAGGAGGCGGTGGCCGACTACGTCAAAACCCATCTGCTTCGCTTCGGGTGAAGGATTCAGCCGTAAAAATCTCCGCCGCGCATTCGGAGAATGCATCTTTCCCGGTCGTCCGTCTGCGCCCGGGCCGCGAGCGCTCGCTTCTGCGCCGCCATCCATGGGTGTTTTCCGGGGCGGTCGCCGCCGAGCCGCGCGCAGAAAGCGGAGCGGTTGTCCGCGTGGAATCCGCCAACGGCGGCTTTCTTGCCTGGGGCTTCTGGTCGCCGGAATCCCAATTGCGCGTGCGCGCCCTTTCGTTTTCGCCGGATGAAGTCCCGAATCGCGGCCTGTTGCTGGAAAGACTTCGCGCCGCAGGACGCCGCCGCGACGCCCTTCGCGATTTGTTCCCTGTCTTCCGCGATTGCACCGCGATGCGTCTCGTTCATGGCGAAAGCGATGGCTTGCCGGGCCTCGTGGTCGATCGCTACGGGTCGATTCTGTCGGTGCAGATCCTTTGCGCGGGGTTCGAGCGAATGCGCTCCGAACTCGCCGAGACGCTTTTGGAGGCGTTCCCGGACGTGACGGCCGCATACGAGCGCTCCGACGCGAAGGCACGCGCCCGCGAGGGGCTTGGACCGTCTGAGGGCCTGCTCGCTGCGCGCGGCGGCGACGCCGCCGAATCGGGACTTTCGTCCGAAACCGTCCGCACCGTCCGTTTCGGCGGTGAGATGCGGCGCGTCGACGTCGTCGGCGGACAGAAAACCGGCACCTATCTCGACCAGGCCGTGAACCATCCAGCCGTCGGCGCGCTCGCTTCCGGCAAGGACGTGCTGGACGTCTGCTGCTGCGATGGCGGCTTCACGGTTGCATGCCTGCGCGGCGGCGCGAAATCGGTGCTTTCGCTCGACTCCTCCGAAGTCGCGCTTTCCGCGCTGCGCGACAATCTCGCCGCGAACGGAATCGAGGACGCCGACCGTTGCCAGACTGTCCGGGCCGACGCCTTCTCTCATTTGCGGACGCTGCGCGACGGTCGGCGGTCCTTCGATCTGATAGTTCTCGATCCGCCGAAACTCGCCGAGACGCGCGGGCGCGTGGAGAAGGCCTGCCGCGCGTACAAGGACCTAAATCTCCTGGCGTTCAAATTGCTTCGCCCGGGCGGCATGCTGGCGACGTTTTCGTGCTCCGGGGCCGTCGATCCCGCGCTTTTCCGCACGGTCGTCGCCGAGGCCGCGTCGGACGCAGGCGTAGACGCGCGAGTGCTGCGGACGTTCTTGCAGTCGCCGGACCACCCGGTTTCGCTGTCTTTTCCGGAAGGTCTTTATCTCAAGGGCCTGCTCTGCCGGATCTGATTCAATCGCGGCGGCGCGGCTACTGTAGGACGCCGGAATCGAGGCGAAGCGTGCGGTCGCAGCGCGAGGCCACTTCGGTTGAGTGCGTGACCATGACGAGCGCCGGTGCCGCTACGTCAGGCAGCGCGCCCGAAAGCCCGAACACCAGTTCCAGTATCTGCATTCCGGTCTGCCCGTCGAGATTTCCCGTAGGTTCGTCCGCGAGCAGCAATTCCGGACCGTTGAGGAGCGCGCGCGCCACCGCGACGCGCTGCTGTTCGCCCCCCGAAAGCTCCGAAGGCCGGTGTTTCAGGCGGTCGCCGAGCCCGGCCTTTTCAAGCAGCGTCACGGCGCGGCTTTCAGCGCTGCGAGCGGCGCCGCAGTTGGCGAGCGCCATTGCCGGCAGCATCGTGTTTTCGAGCACCGTCAGTTCGGGAAGCAAGTGAAACGACTGGAACACGAATCCAATGCGAGAGGCCCTGATGCGGGCGCGGGCCTTTTCGGAGCATTCAAGTATGTCCTCGCCGCAGATTTCGACGCGCGCCCCGCAGCCGCGATCCGGCTTGTCCAATCCGCCGAGAATGTTCAGCAAAGTGCTTTTGCCGGAGCCCGAGCGCCCGAGCACGGCGACGCGTTCTCCGGCGACGACGCTTATCGAGGCGTCGCGCAGCGCCTGGATCGGCGATGCGCCAGGGCGATGGAATGTCTTGCGGATGTGTTCTGCAAATAGAGCCGGTTTCATTTCTGGACGCTTGCAATGGGTGAGGAATGTTCTGGTTGCGCGGCGGCGTGGGCGGTGGCTGGTTGCGCGGCGGTGGCGTCTGCATCCGCGTCAGCATCGACGCCGGTGATCGGCGTCGAGAGCAGTCCGTGACTTGCCGCGAGGCTCAAGAACGCGCAGAGCGCTGCGAGCGCGCACGGCGCGGCGAGGACGGCAAGCGCAGTGCGCAGGCCTTTCGACTTGGGGCCGAGCGTAGCGCGAGCCGCCAGAAGAAGCCACAGCGCAATCCAGAAACCTGCGAAGGCAATGGCCCGGATGCGCGGCGGCGCCACGCGCGCGTGGCGCGCCGCGATTGCGCGGAGCATATTGCGCGGCGGAGGCAGATGTTCTGCGGCCATGGCCAGACCGCAGTCGGATTCGCGGGTGCGTCCTTCGAGCGCCTCGGCGTGAAGAAACGCTTCGCGGGCGGGGCCGGGCTTTTCTGCCACCAGAAGAAGCGAGCCGAGATTGCGAAACGCGGCGCCGGATGGTTCGTCTGACGCGATTGCCGCGAATTCCCGCGCAGAAGCGAGCGCGGAATCGGCGTTGGAGACTGCTGAAGCGGCTGCTAGCGCCTTGCGCCACCGAAAGAGCGCGGGATCAGTCACAGCCGCGTACGAGCTATTCGGCGCGAGCGCCAGCGCCGACATCGCCAGTAGCGCCGCAAGCGGCGTCGAGCGCAGTGCCGCGCGCACGATGTCGGCGAGAGCCGCGCGTCTTTCTCGAACTGCTTGCTCCTCGTCCGCTCCCGGGCGGAATTGCGCTTCCTCCATTTCGCGCAGTATTGCGGCCGCGCTCGCCGCCGCATCCTGCGTGGAGCCGGCGCGCAGCATGGCATCCTCCAATTCGGAAGCGCCGAAACCTGCGCCCAGGGCAGAACCCTCAGTGGAATCGTTTTTGTCGCCGCGGCGTCCGGCGGCGCGCAACCAATCTGCTGTGGCGGCCGCAGCGGCGCGGGCCGAGACGGCCGAAAGCAGCCGCGCTTCGGCGCGTTTTGCGGCGACGCGGCGGCGAGCCGCAGCGAAACGCGGAGCCGCGCGCCGCCGGATCGGCGCCCATAGTACCGCCACCAGCCAAAGCGCCGGCGGCAGCGCGAGAACTGCGATCCAGCGCGATGCCGGCCATGACGGGAACGGGGCAACAGGCTTTTCGCGTTCAAACACCAGGGCTGGAGGCGACAGCCGCCTGGCGGATGCCGTGGAAATCGATCCTCCGCTCGCGGCTTCAACGCCGTCGCCGCCGCTGGCGGCGTCGGCGAAAAGGGCGTCCGGGTCGAACGACGCCACAGGATCGACGCGCAGCGGCAATGGCGCCGTCCGCGTCGTTTTGTACGAGCGGGTCGGAAGGTCGAACCAGGATACGGCCACTGGCGGGACTTCGAGCGTGCCTGAGGCGATCGGACGTACCCGCCACTTGAAGGAGACGCCGGAATCCGTCTCCCTGCGGACGGGCTCGCCGGTGCTTCTGAAAATCGCCGCAATGGCCGGATCCGAGAACAGCGGCGGCGCCTTTACGGTTTCAGGGGCGGCACCGCCGCCTATTTCTAGCGTGAGTTCAAGCGGATCGCCCTGGCGGCATGTCTGCGCGTCGAGCATTGTGCGAGCCTCGACGCCGGTTCCCACGATTCCAGAATATCCGTCCGGACGGCCTTCGGCCGGCGGCGGGGCGACGCGCACACGGACGATGTCCGAGAGCGCGACGATGTACGGGGAGCGCACGGGTGCGCCGCCGTCGCCGACGGCGACGACATGGCCGGAGAACCTGACTGGGGCGAATTCGGCGACGCCTTCCGAGACTGCGCGAAAGGGCACCGAAAAGGAATATTCCACTGATTCGCCGCCGTCGTCGCCGCCGGCTTGCGCATGCGGCTCCGGTCGCACCCGTAATTGGTTGTTGACGGCGAAGCCGCCGCCACCCCGCCGTCCCGACGAAGCTGACTGGAGGTTTTGCGCGAGCTGTTGGACATCGAGAGCCGGCGTGACGGCCGACCCGGTCCCGTCGCCAAAAATCCATGGCACGGTGAGATCCTGAGTTTCATCCGGCACAAGGGGATTGTCCGAGAACGGGGTCCCGGCTGCGGCCTTGACCGAGATTTTCACGCCAACTTCGAAAATCTCGGAAGGAACCACGCTCCGCGGAGCACGGACGTTTACGCGCACCCAAGGCTGTGGCGGCGGCGCGATCACCAGAACGTCGGGAACCTTGCCGACGAGGAAGCGTCCTCCCCCAATGTCAAGGCGCGCTTCGCCGAAACTCACGACTCCAGTGCCGGACGGCAGTACAGTCCAAGACCAGCTCGTCGACGACGAGCGCCGTCCGTTGAAGTACGAGGACCGGGACGAAAAGTTCGGGGAGTGAAGCGGGGCGGCGTCGGGATTGGAGAAGCGCGGAGGCTGGAGCGATCCGGCGTCGACGTCAGAGGCGGACACGGAAATGCGGAAAGGGTCTCCGACGACGACCTCGCGGGGCTGCGCGTCTATTTCGAGGCTTCCAGCCGCCTTCCCGCCGGCGGCGGCCCAGGCGGGCGCCGCCGACGCGGGAACAAGCGCGCCCAGCGCCGCCGCCGCGACGGCGACGGCGGTTTCCCGATTCATTTCGCGCCTCCGGCGGCGTCCGCCGTGGAGTACACTGGCGCCAAGGCGTCGTGGATCGCCCTGTAGCGCGCGAAAAGGCTGTCGTAGAGTTCGGCCGACGCCTTGTCCGGTTCGACTTGGCGGCGTATGTGCAAAGCCGCGGACACGGCTTCGCGCGGGCTGGGGTAGAACCCGGCCGCAACGCCGGCGAGCAGACACGAGCCGAAACTGGCGTCCCCGGGCTCCGGTATCAGCGCCGTGCGGTTGAACACGTCCGCCACGATCTGGCTCCAGAGCGCGGACCGTGCCCCTCCTCCTATCAGCAGGACACGTTTAGCCGGAAGGCCGAGTTCAAGCAGCGTGCGCTGGCAGTCGCGCAGGGAAAAAGCCACTCCCTCCATCAGGGCGCGGCAGAAGTCGCCGCGTTTGGAGGAAATCGAGACTCCGGTGAACGAGCCGCGCAGATTCGGATCCCAGTACGGGCAGCGTTCGCCCTGGAGGTAGGGGTGGAACATGACGCCGCCGGAGCCGATTGGCGAAGCCGCGGCCTCCTTTTCCATTTCGCCCCAGAGTGCTGGGGTCGCGCCGCCGCCGGGGGCGTAGAACGCGTCGCGCATCCAGCGCTGGCAGAGCGCGGCGGCGTTGGTCGCCGAGACGCTGTACCACATCCCGTCGATTACGTGCCCGTATGTGAGGGTTCTCGGATGGGGGTGCGCTTCGGCCGTCATCGCGTTGACGTTGCCGGCGGTGGCGAGCTTGACGACGAGGTCGCCCGGTTCGACGGCTCCGGCTCCGTAGTCTTCGACTGCGCTGTCCGACGTGCCGGTGGCGACAATCGCCCCTTCTGGAAGGCCGGTGAGTCGCGCGGCCTCCCTCGTCACGCGACCGGCGGCGGCGGCGGGCTCGGCGAAGCGCGGCAGCGCCGAAAGCGGCAGCCCCGTCATTTCCACGAGCTCGGGGGCCCAGTCGCGCTTTTCCATGTCGTAGAAAAGCGTTCCCTGGGCCTCGATCCTGTCGGTTGCGGCCTCGCCAGTCAGGAAAAGGCGGATGTAGTCCTTGACGAAAAGCACGTGCCGTGTGCGGGCGATGGCTTCCGGTTCGTGGCGGCGCATCCACATCAGCTGCGGCAGCGTCCATGTCGGGGCGGGGGACTGGTAGCAGGTGCGGAAGATTTCGTCGCCGCGTTTTTCCCTGAGTTCGCGGCACTCTTCGACCGACCGCTGGTCCGTCCACATGATCGTCCGGCGGACGGGCTTCCATTCGTCGTCAAGCAGCACCGCGTTGTGCGTGGAGCCGTCGGCCGCCACTGCGCGCACGTCGTCGAGGCGAACGCCTGCGGAGGCGAGCCGGCGCAATGCTTCGCGCATGGCCGCGATCCAGTCGGCCGGGTCCTGCTCGCTCCAGCCGGGGTGGTCGTGATGCGTTGCGTACTCGACGCTTGCCTCGCCGGCGACGGAGCCGTCGATTCCCATTGCGGTGACCTTGCAGCCGCCGGTCCCGAAGTCAATTCCAAGTAGTAGTTCCATGGCGCCCCGATACTACCACACCGCACCGCGTTTTGAAATAGTTCGGGGCGCTTCGCGACTTGCTCAGATCGCGTCGAGGGCGCGGTCGAGTTCGGCCACGATGTCGTCGATGTGCTCGATTCCAATCGAAAGGCGCACCAGCTCCGGCAGAGTTCCCCCACTGATAAGGTCTTTGTCGGAGAGCTGCGAGTGCGTCGTCGATGCGGGATGTATCACGAGCGACTTCGCGTCGCCGACATTCGCCAGCAGCGAGAATATCTCGCCGTTCAGGGCATCGGCGAACTTGCGGGCCTTTTCGGCGCCACCCTTGATGCCAATGACCACCACGCCGCCGGCGCCGTTGGGCAGGTATTTCGACGCAAGTTCCGGCTGCGAGATGGACGGATACTTGACCCATGCCACTTTGGGATGGTCCTGAAGGTGCTTCGCGACGGCAAGGGCGTTTTCGCTGTGGCGCAAGATGCGAAGGGGCAGCGATTCCACTCCCTGGAGGAATATCCATGCGGCGTCGGGCGAGAGCGTCGGTCCCTGGTTGCGGATGCCGACGGTGAGCAGCCGCAGCGAAAACGCCACCGGCAGGAGCGCTTCCGGAAGGTCGTGCGCGAAGCGAAGGCCGTGATAGCCCGCGTCCGGTTCGTTGTAAAGCGCGAATTTCGGGTCCTTCCAGTCGAATTTCCCAGAATCGACAACGACGCCGCCGATGCCTGCGCCATGGCCCCCGATCCATTTCGAGAGCGAGTGGATCACCAGGTCTGCGCCGTGGTCGATCGTGCGCAGCAACGGCGGCGGAGTGAAAGTCGAATCGACGACCAGAGGCAGGTGGTGTCGATGCGCCAGTTCCGCGTAGGCTTCGATGTCCGCGACGTCGAGCGCCGGATTCCCGACGGTTTCGACGAACACGAGACGTGTCTTCTCGTTGATCAGCGCCTCCGTCGCCGCGATGTCGTTCACCGGTGCGAAACGCGTCTTGATTCCAACGTTCGGCAGGATCGCGTTGAATTGCGCGAACGTTCCGCCGTAGAGATTCGACGCCGCCACGATTTCGTCCCCGGCCCTGGCGATGTTTGTGATCGTGAAGAATATTGCGGCGGTTCCCGACGAAAGCGTCTGCGCCGCCGCGCCTCCTTCGAGAGCCGCGATGCGGGTGGCAAGCACGTCGTTCGTCGGGTTCATGAGGCGCGCGTAGATGTTGCCGAGTTCGCGGAGTGCGAAGAGGTCGGCACCGTGCTTGCTGTCGCGGAAGTTGTATGCCGTCGTGCGGTAGACCGGGGTGTTGCGGGCGTATGTCGCGGGATCTCCCTTGTCCGGTTGTCCCGCGTGCACGGCCAGCGTTTCGATGTGGAACTTGCTCATGTCTTGGTCCTTTCCTGGTTGTGGCTCCGCCGACGCGCGAAAGGCGGGAGACGGCGGGGCCATGGTGTTTTTTTAGTTCTCGTTCAGAGTTTCCGCAACGGCCGCTTGGTTCGCGGTGGCTGCAAGTGTTTTTTTGTTATCACTACCAATTTGGTTGCGAAAACGGCGCGGAGACTAGCATAAGCCTAAAACGATTGCAAGAAGAAAATTTGTCCCGTCATTTCAAGTGTTTTGTGACGGCTTTTCACCGCTTCACGATGGCGCTCCGATGGGATGCGAGCGGCATTTCAGCGCGATACTGTTACTGATTCGGTAGTCTTTAGGAAATGGCGCGTTAGGACCTGTGTCCTTCGCGGCAACCAAAAATCCTGTCAATCCTGTGAATTCTGTCAATTATGTGTCCAAAACTCATGTTTGCTCACGCCCGATTGACTGGATTGGGTGTGATCAAACTTTGTCAGAACGCAAAAGACGCAATCACGCGTGCCGATGCGTCATCGAACGCCGCTGCGCGGCTATGACACAATCGCCCCGCGTTTTTTGGGGGCCAAAAACAGTGGACTGAAAATGGCGGCTTGTGGCGTAGCCGCCAACGGCGGCGTACGATGCCACAGCCGCAATTTTCCTTGCGCTCTTTGCGTTCCGTTGCATGGACAGTTTATGGTCGCGCCCGACTGGATTTATTTTATTGACAAGCGTTTACTGTGACGATAGTATTACTTCCGTAGGTTGTTTTGTCTAAGAAAAACCGGTCGCAAAAACAAGTCTTGTTCCGATGAAATTTCGCTTTTTCACGCGGGCAGTCGGTGCCAATGTTGCGGTCGGTGCATATTTGTGCGCGGTTTCTTTTTGCGCGGCGCATTTAGGTGATGACTCCGTGGCGAGATTCCCCGCGCGGTGCGATGGCAATGCCGACGCCGCCCTGTCTCCAATGGATTTGGCGGCTATGCTGGAGCGCAGGATCGTTTCCGGCGAGGGCGTTGCGCTGCCGGATGCGGACGTGCCCGTAATTCTCG
>CAMOSH010000071.1 GCA_946624575.1 uncultured Verrucomicrobiota bacterium | reverse complement strand
TGTGGATCGACGAATTCGTCGGGGAAATCAGGCAGTTGCTCGGCTACTACACGGTAGTTTCCGATTTCAAAACCCCTGCGGCGAAGATTCTTGGAAAGGGGCTTGATTCGCTTGGCGACACATTGGAAGTCCGCCGCCGCATTCGTGACGGATCCATCGGGAAAAGGGAACTCGAGAACCTTATTCAGCCGCCGCCCGCGCCCGGAGAGCGCCGTAGGACGCGCAAGGGAGCGCCGATTCGGCGGCTGTGCGCACGCTCATTGTTGCCGCCGCCAGAGCCGGCGGAGCTTCTTGCGGGATGGGAGGCGACGCGCGGACACGGCAAGGTCGCGGAGAAGATACGTCTGGGGTCGCTGCTGCTGGACGCCGAAGCGTCGGTGGACAGCAGTCTCATCCGCGACCGGGACGGAGAAATCGTGGGCCGCAAGCCAGGCCTCAAGGGCTGGCTAGAAACCAACTGTCCGCAGCTCATGCCGCACTACGGCTCCCTGATGCGCTTCCGCAGGCTCGCCGCAGCATTCCGCGAGGAACACGGGCTTTGCGATCCTGTTCCTGCGGCGGCGCTGCTGGAAGGGCGGGAAAAGGAAACGCCTCTCTGCAAAAGCCTGACGAAACTTCCGGAATTCCGGCGCGAACAGATCGACGCCGCCCGAAAAAAGGCGGCTGAACTGCTTGCAGGCGCGGAAGGCAAAACGGCATCAACGCTGGAGCGTCAACTTGCCGAACGCAAGGAACGGCGCGAGGAGGTATATGAAGCCGTCCGGGAAGGGGTGCGGATGGCACGGAAACGAAGACGGGAAACGGGAGGTATTGTGACTGCATAGAAAGGAGAAAATGCGAATTTTACGGCATGGCAAATGAAATTGTAACTACGGTCGGAATAATATGCTGGGAAAAACAATGGCATGGACAGGAGGTAATTCGGGCTGGACGGCAGTACAATGCCAAATTGAAACTTCGGGCTAAATGACAAATGTGGAAAAAGTGACAGCATGGACGGGAGAACATGCGAGCCTGGCGGCATGGCAAATAAAATTGTAACTACGGTCGGAATAATAAGCTGGGAAAAGCAATGGCATGGACGGAAGGAAATTCAGGCTGGACGGCAGAGGCAACGCCAAATTGAAACTACGGACGTAATGATTAAGGAAGAAGTGCAGGACAGGAGAATGGCCGACAACGAAAAATCGCCCTGGTGTTGTTTTATCTATGGTTTGGCGCTGATTTAAAGAATATGGCATTGGCCGTGTGGTATTGAAAAGTTGTCGTAGGTGTTGATCGGAATTTGTCCCGTAGTGTTTCACGCGATAGAGTTTGTGTCAGTCTGCATCCTTGTCCGCAACGGCATCCTCCGGGCGTAATGTTTCACGCGATAATGTGTGAGTTAGTAATTCGAGCGATGTCGCACGCGATAGCGTGTGAGTCAGTAGTTCGGGCAATGTCGCACGCGATAACGAGTGAACAGTAGTCGGGTATTGTTTCACGCGGAGTCGGTTATTTGTAGTGCCGTAGTATCATTGTTTCGGGAATAGGGGGGAGATGTGGCTATTTTTGTACAGCATCGCGTTTTCAAATCACCAAGTCTTCTGGCAATGGGAATAATCATTCCATCCGTATTTTCAATTATCGATAGGATGCAGATTTCAATTGTGAGTAATTGGGAGACAGGTCGGTACCTGAACGCGCCCATGTCTCACATGGTGAGCCAAAAGCGCGCCACAATGTCGCACTAATGACGTGCCTTGAACCGAAAAACGGGCTTGGCACGCAATTTGCTAGCAATCGGAATGTCACATTTCGATTTAACAACAACGGCAACAGAAAGAAGGCAAGACAATGTCAAAGATTCTCGGCATAGACCTTGGCACGACCAACAGCTGCATGGCAGTAATGGAAGGTGGCGAACCCGTGGTGGTCCCCAATGCGGAAGGCGCTCGGACGACGCCGTCCGTCGTCGCGTTCACCAAGACGGGCGAGCGGCTTGTCGGCCAGGCGGCCAAGCGCCAGGCTGTCACCAACCCGAAGAACACGGTATTTTCGATCAAGCGGTTCATGGGGCGCCGCTATGACGAAGTCGCGGACGAAATCTCGAAAGTCCCGTACGAGGTGGTGCGCGCGGCCAATGGCGACGCCGCTGTCAAGATTGGCGACAAGATCTACAGCCCGCCCGAGATTTCGTCGATGATACTCCAGAAGATGAAGGCGGATGCCGAGGCTTATCTTGGAGAAAAGATCACCGAGGCCGTGATCACCGTGCCGGCGTACTTCAATGATTCTCAGCGCCAGGCTACCAAGGACGCCGGACGCATCGCTGGACTCGATGTCAAGCGCATCGTCAACGAGCCGACCGCAGCGTCTCTCGCGTACGGGCTGGACAAGAAGAAGGACGAGACGATCGCCGTGTACGACTTCGGCGGCGGCACGTTCGACATATCGATTCTCGAAATCGCCGACGGCGTGTTCGAGGTCAAGTCAACCAACGGCGATACGCACCTGGGCGGCGACGACATCGACGACATCGTGATCCAGTGGCTTGTCGAGGGCTTCAAGCAGGAGAACGGCATCGATCTTGGCAAGGATCCCATGGCCAAGCAGCGTCTCAAGGAGGCGGCGGAAAAGGCCAAGTGCGAGCTTTCCAGCGCCGCGTCGACTGAAATCAACCTGCCGTTCATCACGGCTGACGCCACAGGGCCCAAGCATCTGGCCGTCACACTCACGCGCGCCAAGCTCGAACAGCTGACCGATGCCACGATCCGCCGGGCCGCGACTCCCTGCCAGAACTGCCTGCGCGACGCCAAGATTGACAAGCCAGACGAAATCATCCTCGTCGGCGGCTCCACCCGCATGCCCAAGGTCGTGGACATGGCGCGCGAAATCTTCGGCAAGGACCCCAACAAGGGCGTCAACCCGGACGAAGTCGTCGGCATCGGCGCCGCGATTCAGGGCGGCATCCTCAAGGGAGACGTCAAGGACGTGCTTCTGCTTGACGTCACGCCGCTTACGCTCGGCATTGAAACGCTCGGTGGAGTGATGACTCCGCTGATCGAGCGCAATACGACGATTCCCGCGAAGAAGAGCGAAGTCTTCTCCACGGCGTCGGACAACCAGCCCGGCGTCGAGATCAAGGTGTACCAGGGCGAGCGCAAGTTCGCACGCGACAACAAGCAGCTCGGCAACTTCAACCTTGACGGCATCCCGCCGGCGCCTCGCGGCGTCCCGCAGATCGAAGTGACGTTCGACATCGATGCCAACGGAATCCTCAATGTGTCGGCCAAGGACAAGGGGACCGGCAAGGAGCAGCACATCACCATTACGGCGTCTTCCGGCCTTTCCGACGACGAGATCAAGCGCATGATGAAGGACGCGGAGCTTCACGCCGACGAGGACGCCAAGCAGCGCGAGGCTGTCGACGAGCGCAACAAGGCCGAGTCGCTCGTGTACCAATGCGAAAAGGCGCTCAAGGATGCGGGTGACAAGCTCACCGCCGAACAGAAGAAGCCGGTGGAGGACGAAATCTCCAAGGTGAAGGAAGCGCTCAAGGGCGGCGACACCGCGGCGATCAAGTCCGCGGCCGAGGCTCTTATGACCGCGATGGGCAAGGCCAGCGAAACTCTGTACGGCAAGGGTGGCCCCGCTGGCGGCCCGTTCCCCGGCGGCGGAGCTGCGAATGACGCCGGAACTGCCGGCGGCGGTTCGAATCCCGACGAAGTCGTCGATCCCGAAGTCGAGAAGAAGTAGGCTCGGGCTGGCAAGGCAATTTCCACAACAACCAACTCCAACAGGAGAAACAAAAACAATGAAAATCCGTCCTCTCGGCGCTCGCGTGCTTGTTGAGCCCGTTGAAGCAAAAGAAGAACTCAAAGGCGGGATCTACATCCCCGACACCGCCAAGGAAAAGCCGCAGGAAGGCAAAGTCCTCGCCGTCGGCAAGAAGGTCGACAAGGATAATAAGGAGATTCCCTTCGACGTGAAGCCTGGCGACACGGTCCTGATGCCCAAGTACGGCGGCACCGAAGTCAAGATCGACGACAAGACCTACCAGATCGTCCGCGAGGAAGATCTTCTTGGCGTGATCGGCTGAAATTCTGGAAATCGGGGAATCTAGAAGTCCAGAAACCTAGGAATCTAGAATCCTAGAACCCTAGAAAACAACCGTAAATTTTCAAAACAAAGGAAATCAAAATGGCTGCAAAGCAACTCAAATACGACACCGACGCGCGCCAGAGCGTTCTCGCGGGCGTCCAGAAACTCGCCAAGGCCGTCAAGTCCACGCTCGGCCCCGGCGGACGCAACGTCGTCATCGACAAGAAATTCGGCGCTCCCCAGATCACCAAGGACGGCGTGACCGTCGCCAAGGAGATCGAGCTTCCCGACGCGTTCGAGAACATGGGCGCGCAGATGCTCCGCGAAGTCGCGTCCAAGACGAATGACACCGCCGGCGACGGCACCACGACCGCCGTGCTGCTTGGCGAGGCGATCTACAGCGAAGGCCTCAAGAACGTGACGGCCGGCGCCAACCCGACTATGCTCAAGCGCGGCGTTGACAAGGCGGTCGAGACCGCCGTGGCCGAACTGGCCAAGCTTGCCAAGAAGGTCAAGCCCGACGACGTCGCGAAGGTCGCCACGATTTCCGCCAATGGCGATACCGAAATCGGCGGCAAGATCGCCGAGGCGATGGAGAAGGTCGGCAAGGACGGCACGATCACGGTCGAAGAGTCCAAGACGATGGAGACCACCCTCGACGTCGTCGACGGAATGCAGTTCGACAAGGGGTATCTCTCGCCGTACTTCGTGACTTCTCCCGACACGATGGAGGCCGTTCTCGAAAGCGCCTACATCCTCATCCACGAGAAGAAGATCTCTTCCCTTCAGGATCTGCTTCCGGTGCTCCAGGCCGTTGCCAAGACCGGCAAGCCGCTTCTCATCGTGGCGGAGGACGTCGATGGTGAGGCTCTCGCGACGCTGGTCGTGAACAAACTCCGCGGCACCTTGAACATTTGCGCCGTCAAGGCCCCCGGCTTCGGCGACCGTCGCAAGGCCATGCTTCAGGACATCGCGGTGCTCACCGGCGGCAAGGTCGTCAGCGACGAAGTCGGCATGAAGCTGGAGAACGTCAAGCTTGAAGACCTCGGCCAGGCTGCCCGCATCACGGTTGACAAGGACAACACCACGATCGTCGACGGCGCCGGCAAGAAGGCCGCGATCGCCGCCCGTGTCGCGGAAATCAAGGTCCAGATCGATAACACGACCTCCGACTACGACAAGGAGAAGCTCCAGGAGCGCCTTGCCAAGCTCGCCGGCGGCGTTGCGGTGATCCATGTGGGCGCCGCCACCGAGGTTGAGATGAAGGAGAAGAAGGACCGCATCGACGACGCTCTGCACGCCACCCGCGCGGCTGTCGAGGAAGGCGTGGTCCCGGGCGGCGGCGTCGCGCTTCTGCGCACCCGCAAGGCCATCAAGGACGCCATCGCCAACGCTTCCGGCGATGAGAAGGTTGGAATGCAGATCGTGTACAACGTCGCCGAGGCACCTCTGCGCCAGATCGTCGACAACGCCGGCCGCCAGGAGGCCGCGCTTGTCGTCGCGAAGGTCGAGGACGCCAAGGGCTCCCAGGGTTACGACGCCCGCAACGACGAGTATGTCGACATGCTCGCGGCCGGCATCGTGGATCCCGCGAAGGTCACGCGTCTGGCTCTGCAGAACGCCGCCTCGGTGGCCGGTCTGCTGCTTACGACGGAGTGCATGATCACGGACATTCCTGAAAAGA
The DNA here is from genome assembly GCA_946624575.1 of uncultured Verrucomicrobiota bacterium. Lineage (GTDB taxonomy): Bacteria > Verrucomicrobiota > Kiritimatiellia > RFP12 > UBA3636 > UBA3636. Next base: position 12,278 of record CAMOSH010000071.1, on the reverse strand, counting down.
AGGAATGCGGCTGCGGTCATGGCGGCGCCGGCGCCGGTGGCATGGGCGGCGACATGATGTAATTCACGTCGCGTTCAAATGCGCAAAGCGCCCGACGGGGTTTCCCGCCGGGCGTTTTTTTGCAGTTTGCTGCGGGCGGCGGATTCCGGTCCGCTGTTAGCGCAAGCGAAACTCAAATTGAAAACACGGTCGGAATGAAACTGCCTAGCCAATTTTTGGCCGCAAAGAACGCCATGGCCGAAAAGGAGGCAATGAATGCCGCGGGGCGGCGGACTCCGGTCCGCCGTTAGCGCAAGCGAAACTCAAATTGAAAACACGGTCGGAATGTAATTGCCTAGCCAAGTTTCGTCCGCAAAGAACGCCATGGCCGAAAAGGAGGCAATGAATGCTGCGGGGCGGCGGACTCCGGTCCGCCGCCTACTCGGCAAATCCCAAACGGTTTGATAATTCAACGGTTAGAAGGCGGCATGGTTCTCCAGACAACCATTGTCGCCTTCGCGGAGATTCCCTGGGGCAGTTCGATTTCCAGATTCTTGCCCGCGGCGTCGGCTGGAATATCGAGAGGTCCGAAGAAAAGAGCCTGTTTTGGGCCGGTCATGAGCGTCTGGCGATCCAGCACGCATCCGCCGGCCGTAAGCGTCGCTTCGAATTCATTTGCCGCGTCGGCGCCAGAGGTGGCGCCCAGGTCGTCGAACACCACGCGTACCGCGATTTGTCCGCCCTCACTTGGAAGCGCGTCGGAGCGCGTCGCCGCGCCTGCCGCTCCGGCGCGCGCGAACGCGGCGGCGGAACGCGTGACGGGATCCAGGTATCGGTGCGCGGTTTTGTCGAGACGGCATTCTGGGAACTGGTCGATGAAAACGTCCGGCACGAATCCGAGAGAGGAAATCTGATGCTGGAGAAATCCCATGGACAGACGCTGGAATATGTGTCCGTAGACTTTGCCTACGCCTTGCGGGAACGGGAAAACCATTGAACCCTCGGGTTCGCGCCAGCTTGAAAGCGAAAACCGCATGTAGGAATCGTGCGCCATGACAACAGTGATGCCGTCGCCATCGCGCGCGGTCGCGGCATTGCGGTACGGCCAGCGCTTCGAGCCTTGCGGAAACGCGTTCATTAGCTGCCGTTCGCCTGGAGACGATATCTTCATCCGTATGCCGAGAGGAGCGTCGGTCTGGTCGCCCGGGCGTTCCGCCCAGCAACCCGGCGCACGACCGGCCAGAACGTCCTCCGGGGGCGCGTCGTACCATGGCATGGGATCGGGGGACACGCGACCGGGGAAGAGCTCCGCGAGCCGACGGCCGAGCTTTTTGTAGATGAGCCACACGCCGTATGCGGACGGATGGTGGTCCGAGTCGAAAAACACCGGGCGACCGCGCTCCTCGCGTTCGGAGATGAATTCGTCGTCGACGAAGATGACGTCGTCTCTGGCCGGGGAGTCGCGGAGCGTCTCCTGAATCTGGCTTCGGAGGCTGCGGCCGCGATGGGCGCGCAGGGCGGGATACATTTCGTTGAAGCAGGTCTGCGCCTTCGTCGGGGTGGGGAACGTGATGTACTTGGCGCCGACGGCTTCGGCCCATTCGCGGCGCCCTTCGACGAGGTCGATCCAGTTGCGCCGGTCTTCGGCGGAGAGTTCCACGGCGCCAAGCCAGTCCTCCAGCTCCGACCAGTCGCCGCCTCGCCGAAAAGTCCAGTTGCCGCGCCCTGGCACGTCTCGTCCGTCAGGTGACTTGAGAACGTTAAACGAGAAATTGCGCCAAGCGGCCAGCAGCTCCGTGCGCCAGGCGAACGAATCTGAGTACCAAGCCTCCAATGCGCGTCCGATTTCGCGGAGCTTCGTGTATCTGGGAGAATTTTTGCGCAAAGAGGGCCACTGGTGCGGGTTCCGGTTCTCAGTTTTAGCCGGAAACGGCAGGAAGAGCGGCCGTTTCGAATGAGATGACGCGAGCCTGACCACGTTCGGCGCGCCAAGTGCGACGATCCACGCCGCAAGGAACGCGGCGGAGACGAATTTTTCCGTTTTTCCCGTTTTCGACATTTTCGCGCCTTGCCGTCAGAACTGGAAGTAGAGAAACGACTGTCGCGTTCCGGAGACCATGAAGAACAGTGCTGCGCACGCCAGCGCCGTGGCGGCCGCGTTCTTCGCGAGCAGAACCGCCCAGCCGGGCAGGACTCGGCGCGCGAGGCGGACAAGTGCCGGCGCTACGGGAAAGCACAGCACTGCGCCCGCCGCGAACGCCGCGGTGAAGACCGGAGTGCATTCGAGCCACAGCGCGCGCGACTCTGCCGAGGGCTGCGCCAGACCGACGAGCGAGCGGATCATCGAAAACGCGGTCGCTGGCGTTGCGCTGCGGAAAAGCAGCCAGCCGAACGCCACAGCGGCAAGCAGCCAGACGCGCGAAAGCGCAATGGAGACGAGCGACTCGGCCGCGCCGGCGGTGGGCTCGCGCCGCGCGGCCCGTTGCGACGGCGATGGCGCGACGAGACGTTCCACGCAAATCAGTAGCCCGTGCCAAAAGCCCCACAGCGCGAACATGAGGCCGTTGCCATGCCAGACGCCGCAAAGCGTGAACACGACCAGACCGTTGATGCAGGCGCGCGCGGCGCCTCGGCGCGACCCGCCGAGAGGAATGTACAGATAGTCGCGGAACCAACTCGACAGCGAAACGTGCCATCGCCGCCAGAACTCCCGGACGCTGCGCGCCGCATACGGCCAGAGAAAATTCTCCGGAATGCGGAAGCCCAGCATCCTTCCCATTCCGATCGCCATGTCGGAATATCCTGAAAAGTCGAAGTACAGGCGCAGCGAGTACGCCGGCACGGCCAGCGCCGCCATGCCGCACGGAACTCCAAGTCCCTGGTCGGCAAGAGCCCAGACCGCGTCCGCGAATGGCGCGAGGTTGTCCGCCAGCAGCGCCTTTTTCGCCAGACCGATCGCCAGCCGCCGCATTCCGCTTGCCGCGAGATCGACGTCGAACGGGCGCCTTTCGAATGCGCCGCCGATTTCGCTCCAGCGCACCACTGGCCCGGACACGTAGACTGGGAACAATGCCATGAATCCGAGCGTGTGCAGCGGCGTTGGCGGTGGCGGATGCACTCCTCGACGCACGTCCCACACAAGCGAGACTGCACGGAACGTCCAGAACGAGAGCCCGAGCGGAATCGCGATCGCGGACGCGGCGTCAGCGCCGGCGCCAGCCGACGAGGAGGAGAGCCATTTGAAAGCGCAGAGCAGCGCCATGTCGGCGGTCACGGCCAGTGCGAGCGCCGCAGACGCGGTGCGCTGTCGGCCGCGCCGCAGCGCGGCCGACACGCAGCGCGTCGCCAGGTCGGTCCACGCGGCACACCCGACGAACCACTTGAGGCCGGGCAGATCTGAGAGAAAAATCGCCGCGAGCGAGCAAGCCAGAAGCCATGCGTTGGCGGCGGCGGTGCGCCGCCGGGATCCGCCGCCCTGCAGCGCGGCGTGCACGATTAGCACCGGCGGCAAAAAAGCCGTAAGGAAAAAAAGACTTCCGAATGTCATCTTTGCGGTGCCGATGTCAAGTGGTCGCTGCGCTCAGCCTTTCAATTTTTCAAATTCCGCTTCCGTGGGCGAATTCCCATTCGTCCGGGACGCCCGGGGTGCGTACGCGCGGCGACGGCTGGGCGTTCAGCACCTTGCTGTGCGGCGGCACCGAATGCACGAGCCAGACGTTGCCGCCGATGACGGAATCGTGGCCGATCACGGTTTCGCCGCCGAGGATGGTGGCGCCGGCGTATATGACCACGTTGTCCTCCACGTCAGGATGGCGCTTCACGCCCTTGACGAGCTGGCCGTTGCCGTCGCGCGCGAAGGACAGCGCTCCGAGCGTCACGCCCTGGTAGAGCTTTACCCGGCGGCCTATGACGCAGGTTTCGCCGATGACGACGCCCGTGCCATGGTCGATGAAGAACCCGGGGCCGATCGTGGCGCCCGGATGTATGTCGATGCCCGTGCGGGAGTGGGCGTTTTCGGAAAGGGCGCGCGGAAGGAGGGGGACTTCGAGCGAGCGCAGCCGGTTTGCTATGCGGTGGGTCGCGATCGCGCGGAAGCCGGGGTAGGAGAGGACGACCTCAAGTTCTGACCTGGCGGCAGGATCTCCCTCGTACGCCGCGAGCACGTCCTCCTGAAGCGCCCGGCGGATTTCCGGAACGGCGTCTAAGAAACCCTCGACTGCGGAGCGCGCGAACGCGTCGGCGTCCGTTGCCAGGGCCTTGTCACAGAGGACGTTTTCGCACCAGTACCTGCGCAGCGGAAGCACGGCGGCGTGCAGCTCGCGGGCGATTTCCGCCGGGGCCGGGCGTTGCGGCGCGGCCACGCCGCCGGGCGACGAAAACGCCGGAAGCGCGAACGACACGAGCGAGTCCAGCAGCTTTTCCATGCTGGCCGGAGTCGGCAACGTCGCGTCGAGCTCCACCATGCCGGTGCGGCGGCGCACCGGGCAGTCCGGGCACGCGCGCAGACGGGAGTGCCAGTCGGCGGTCCGCGCCGCGATCCAGTCGTCGACGGTTTGCGGGGTCATGCCTTTTCCAGCGACATCGTGGCCGCGTGTCCGTTCAGGTCCAGATGGTCCGGAGCCGCGGCTTCGTCGCCGACGCCGACGTCGAGCGCGACGGCGAGCGTTTCGCCCCGGACGAAGTCCGCGTTTTGGCGAATTGCGGCGGCGGCCTCGGCGTCGGCGACGACGCGCAGACGTATGCGGTCGGCCACGTCAAGCCCTGATTCCTTGCGCAGATTCTGCACGTGGGACACGAGTTCGCGCGCGATGCCCTCGGAGACGAGCTCCGGCGTGAGCGCGGTGTCGAGCGCGACCGTGAGGTCGCCGTCGTTGGCGGCGGTGAGACCTGCGTTTTCGGTGCGGCGAATCAGCACGTCCTCCGGGAGGATGGAGATTTCCCCGTCTGGGCCGTCGAGGTGCAAAACCACCCCTTCTCCGGCCTGGAGCGCGGACAGAGCGGCGGCTGGCAGAGCGGCGATTGCGGCGGCGGCGGCTTTCATGCGCGGCCCCAGCTTCTTGCCGAGCACCTTGAAATTGGCCTTCGCGGAAAGGGACACGAAGCGCGATTCGTCCTCTGCGAACTCCACGGACTTGACGTTGAGCTCCTCGGCGACCACGGCCGCCATTGGCGAAAGCCGTTCGGCGAACCCTGGCGCGGCGCACACGACGACGGCGCGCGCGAGCGGCTGGCGGACCTTGAGGTTCTTCTGCTTGCGCAGGTTGTGGCCGAGTGCGACCGCGCGCTGCGCCGCGGCCATGCGCTCTTCAAGCGGCAGGTCGCGCGCAGTGGCGTCGGCCTCCGGAAACGCGCACAGGTGCACCGATTCGGGCATTGAGGCGCCGCGCAGGTTGCGGTAGATCTCCTCCGAGATGAACGGAGTGAACGGCGCGGCGATCTTGCAGAGCTGCACGAGCACATACCGCAGCGTCCGGTACGCGGCCGCCTTGTCGGCGTCGTTCTGCGATTTCCAGAAGCGCCGCCGCGAGCGCCTGATGTACCAGTTGGTCAGGTTTTCCACGAACGAGATGAACGGTCGCACCGACTTCTGCAGGTCGTAGCGGTCCATCGCCGCCGTGACGTCCGCGACGAGCGTTTCGAGCGACGAGACAATCCAGCGGTCCAGCTCGTTCGGGGAGTCCGGGCGCTGGACTTCGGCCTCGTGCCAGCCGTCGACGTTGGCGTATGTCACGAAGAACGAGTATGCGTTCCACCAGGGGATGAGCAGGTCTCGCATGATCTGGCGCACTCCGGCCTCCGAAAAGCGCAGGTTTTCGGCGCGCACCACGGCCGAGCTGAGCATGTAGAGCCGCACTGCGTCTGCGCCGCACGCGCTCACCAGCTCCATCGGATCGGGATAGTTCTTCAGGTGCTTGCTCATCTTCTTGCCGTCTTCGGCGAGAACGAGCCCGTTCACGACGACGTGCCTGTACGGCGACTTGTCGAAGAGGAGCGTGCCGAGCACCATTAGCGAGTAGAACCAGCCGCGCGTCTGGTCGAGCCCCTCCGCGATGAAGTCCGCCGGGAAGCGCCTGAGGAATGCCTCCCTGTCGGGGAACGCGAACGGATAGTGCACCTGAGCGTACGGCATCGAGCCGGACTCGAACCAGCAGTCCAGCACCTCGGGGGTGCGGCGGTAGGTCTTGCCGTCCTTGCGGATGACGATCTTGTCGACGAAATGCTTGTGCAGGTCCGAGACCTTTTCGCCGGAGAGGGCCTCCAGTTCGGCGACGGAGCCTACGCAGATCAGGTCGTTTTCGTCCTCCTCGTTCACCCAGATCGGGATGCAGGATCCCCAGAAGCGGTTGCGGGAGACGTTCCAGTCGCGGGCGCCTTCGAGCCAGTTCTCGAAGCGCTTTTCGCCGACGTATTCCGGCATCCACTCGACGGGCGCGTTGTTCTTGGCGAAGCGCTCGTGAAGATCCTCCACGCGGATGTACCAGGCCGGGATTGCGCGGTAGATCAGCGGCGTGTCCGTGCGTTCGCAGAACGGATAGGAGTGCGTGATCGTGGCCTGGTGGACGAGCTTGCCCTCGGCCTTGAGGCGTTTGATAATGTCCTTGTCGCAGTCCTTGCAGAAGCGGCCGGCGCATTCCGGAACCGCGTCCGTGAACTTGCAGTCGGCGTCGAGCGGGTCGGCCCAGGCCTCGACGCCGTTCTCGCGGCAGACGCGGAAGTCGTCCTCGCCGTAGGCGGGGGCGATGTGGACGAGGCCGACGCCGTCGTCGGTCGTCACGTAGTCGTCGTTGAGGACCCTGAAGGCGCCGCGTGCGCGCTCGGCCTCGAAGTAAGGGAAGAGCGGCTCGTAGGTCCAGCCCTTGAGTGCGGCGCCCTTGAAGCGCGCGACGACCTCGACCTGCTCCTCGGGTTTCCTGAAGACGGCGGGCAGGCGCGCCTCGGCGAGCACGTAGCACGGGCGCGCGTCATCCGTCAGGTCGCGCACGACGACGTAGTCGATCTTCTCGCCGGCGCAGACGGCCAGGTTTGCCGGAAGGGTCCATGGCGTGGTCGTCCAGATCAGCAGGTAGGTCGTGCCCCACGCGGCGTCCGCCCCGGAGAGGACGCGCAGGCGGCAGGTGACCGTTGGGTCCTGGACGTCCTTGTAGTTCGCGGACGCCTCGGAGTTGGAAAGCGGGGTGTTGAGCGCCCAGGAGTATGGGACGATGCGGCGGGAGCGATAGACGCGGCCCTGGTCGAAGATCTGCTTGAAGACCCACCAGACCGTCTCCATGAAGGAGGGCTCCATGGTCTTGTAGTCGTTGTCGAAATCGACCCATCGGCCCATGCGCGTGACGGTCTCGCGCCACTCGGAGACGTAGCGCAGGACCATGGAGCGGCACTGCTCGTTGAACTTGTCGACGCCGAATTCGCGGATGCCGGCGGCGCCGTCGATCCCAAGGGCCTTCTGTGCGAGAGCCTCGATCGGGAGCCCGTGCGTGTCCCACCCGAAGCGGCGCTCGACATGCTTGCCGCGCATTGTCTGGTAGCGCGGGATGATGTCCTTGATGGTGCCGGCGAGCAGGTGGCCGTAGTGCGGCAGCCCGGTGGCAAAGGGCGGGCCGTCGAAGAAGACGAACTCCTTGCCGCCTTCGGTCTGCGCGAGGGATTTCTTGAAAGTGTCGTTTTCCCGCCAGAACGAGAGGATTCCCCTCTCCAGGGCGTCGAAATCGACTTTGCTCGAAACGGGCTTGAACATGGCTTTGTGCGTGTGTGCTGTAGACGTGCCGGAAATCCTACCACAAATCGCCTCCGGATTCATCAAAAAAACCGCTTGTCGGCGCATTGCGCGGCGTCGCGGGCCTGTGCTAGGATTCGCGCCCCATGAACACGTCTTCAGCCGCGCCGTCAAAAGCGCCGTCCTCCGCGTCCGCCCACGCGAAATCAGGCATCCACGCGATGCTCAAGTTCTATGTTCCGCTCGCGATCCAGGCCGCGAGCATGAGTTTCTCGTATCTTTTCGTCGCGGCGATCGTCACGCACGGCAGGCTGGAGGCGGCGGAATACGCCGCCTTTTCGCAGGGACTTTCGGTACTCTGGGTTCTGGCGGCGCTCGGGCAGGGGCTTCCGACGACGGCGCTTGTGTTCTGCAAGACGAAGACGAACGTCCGCAATTTCGAGCGCCTCAACTGGCGGCTCATGCTCGGCACCAATCTGCTGCAGCTCCTTTTCTGCGTGCCGCCGCTTGACGGAATCGTCTTCGGCTCGATTCTGGGATTCTCGGACGATCCGGCGCTTTTCCGCATAGCGCGCAACACGCTCCTTGGCTGCATTCCGGTGCAGATGCTCTTCTACCGCAGGAACATGTTCCTGGCGCGACTGCTGATGGAGAAGCGCAGCGACCTGGCGAATGTCGCGACGATGGCCCGCATCGCGCTGAGTCTCGCGCTTTCACCTCTTTTCGTGCGTGCGGGGCTCGTCGGCTGGGTCTGGGGCGTGGTGGCGATGACGCTGCCCGTGCTGCTGGAATTCCTGATCACGCGCCAGTTTGCGCTGCCTGGGCTGCGGACGCTTGAAGATCCGCCGGATGCGGAGCGGGCCTCGGTGGCGCAGCTGCTCCGTTTCACGGTGCCGCTTTCCTTCGGCGGCCTTATGCTTTCCGTTTCCGGCTTCATGACCGGCTTCTTCCTCGGCCATCTTCCCGACCGCGAGTCGGTGCTGGCGGTGCATTACATAATGCTGGGCGTGGTGAATCCGGTCTCATTCGCGGCGCTTCGCCTCCAGTCCGTCACGATCACGTTCGCGGACGAGACGGACGGCGGGCGCAAGGCGCTGCCATTCGCGCTCGCCGTCGGCGCCGTGTTTTCCTGCGTGACGCTTGTCGGGCAGATTCCGCCGCTGGCGCGCTGGTATTTCGGTTCGGTCCAGAACCTGGCGTCCGCGCAGATTCCGGCCGCGAGTTTCGCGATGCTGCTTGCGCTGCCGATACCTCTGGGCCAGGCGCTGCGCGGACACGCGGAAGGACTGGCCGCCATACGCCGCCGTCCAAACGCAATCCTTTCCGGCCAGACGCTCTACCTTGCGACGCTCGTCTGTTCGCTTGCTCTCATGGGGCATTCCGCCTTCGTGCCGGGATCCGCGCAGGGCGCCGTCGCGATAGCGCTGGCGATCTGGGCTGCGCTTGCGACTACGCACGTGGCGCTCCTGGCCGGTGCCCACGAACCGCATCTCTCGACCGGACAGTTCGGCACCGGCATCCTGCGCATTCGCAAATAGTTGGCCGGGCCGCCGCGTGTCGTGCGGCGCCCGTCAGGGACGCATTCCTGCGCCGCCGATTCGCAGGGAGCGCCCTCCTCCGCCGCCGGAGTTGCCGGAGCCGGAGTTGCCTCCGCCTCCGCCGGAGCCGGATCCGCGATGCGGCGTTCCGATGCGGTTGATGCGCGTTCCGGCGCCGCTTCCTATTCCGCCGCTTCCTATTCCTCCGCCGCTTTCGCCGCCGCCGATTGTTCTCCGGCTTTGTCCTCTGCCGCCGCCGGCGTTCGTCCCGTCTGCGGCGGCGCCGCCGTCAGCGCCGCCCTCCGCGCCGCCTCCGCGTCCGTTCCGGGTCCCTTCCTTGTCCGAAGACTTGCCGTCGGCATCGACTTTGGACGGACTCCAGGAAGCCTCGGACATCGGGATTTCGACCATTCGCACGAGCTGTTGCGCCTCGGCCTTCTTTTTCTGAGGCTTGAGGAGCATCGTGACGAGAATGCGGCGTGGAATGCGGTTGCTGGCCTGCCATTCGTCAATCCATTCGTATGGCTCCCCGGGCTCCAATGCCTTTTCTGGGTCGAGCATTCGGACGTCAAGACCGGTGACCTGATCGGAAAGCAGCACGGGGATTGCGTCTTCGTCTGGATCGAAGTCCTCGGGCTGACCGACGAGCTGCCATGCTTTGGCGTAGAGGCCCGGGCCGTCGTCGCCCTTGTCGTCCACGAATAGCCTCACTCTGTGCGACGAGCCGGCCCACGAGACGTCCTCGCCGATCAGAGCGGTGCCGGTCTTGGTCCAGAGGATCGCGTCTTGCGCGTCGTCTCCATCTCCGCCGTCCTCGTGCTGGAAGCCGAAGTCCCAGCTCAATTCGCCGTCGGATGGATATGCGGCGGAACGCAGAGCCATTGCGACCTGTTCGAGAACTGCCTCTCCGTCGTGCCCGGTCTCGCCGAGAACCGCCGCCGCGCGCCAGGCTTCGACCCCGACGCCCATCACCACGGCGACGGTCGTGCTCACAAGCGCGAGAATCGCCATCGCCACGATGACTTCGACAAGCGTGAATGCGTCCTTTCGGGAAGCGTTCCTGTTGGACGTCCCGCGACTCATGGCGCGCCTCCCTCCCCGTAGCCGGGCAGATACATGAGCCGCACGGTCTCGAACTGCGCGCCAGGACCTCCGCTCCCGAGAGTCACCGTGCTGCGCAGCACGTACAGCGCGTCTTCGTCGTCGTCCGGCTCGCAGACGCGGGAGAACGTCCAGCCGTCGCCGATGTCGGCGCCGCTCACGGCCAGGTCCTCCTCCGGGTCGGACTGCACGATGATCGGCCATTCGGATTCCGCGCGCGCCAGGGCTCCCACGGCGCGCTGAACGAACGCGGACGAGCGGTATACCTCCATGCACGCGCCGATGCCGCGCATGATCCCGGCCATGCATACGCCGAGAATCGCCACGGCGAGCAGCACTTCCAGAAGCGTCATTCCGCGGCTCGCGCGGTCGTGGCTGTCGGCGTGGGTCATTCCCCGGCCTCCACCTTGGCGCGGCCGATCGCGTTCACCGTGATGTAGAGCCGGTCTTCGGGATTGTCGGCCGCCTCGACGATCCAGCGGTGGGGGCGGACGGTACCGTTGGCGCGGTAGCGCACGACGGCGATGCCCTCCGTCGCCTCGCCATCGTCGTCGTTCCGGCCGCGGGTGCGCGCTACGTCGCGCCAGCCGCCGAACCGGACGCGCACGTCGGCAAGGGTTCGCTCCACGTTGATCGAATCGGCGAGCGACACGGTGTCGTGCGCCGCCGCGCCCGAGCCGGCGTCGTGGCCTTGTGTGCCGTCGTCGCCCGAACCGCCCGCGCGCGGCGCGCCGTCGTCGCCGCCGAACCTCTCCCAGGCGTTGGTCGCGGAACCGGACTCGGCGTCGTCCTTTGAAACCGCGAGGCCGAAGCCTCCGGAAAGGGAAGTCTGCCTGCGCGCGCTCGTGGCGAGGAGCAGTTCGGTGTAGCCCACATCGTTCGTCGCGGCCTCCAGGTCGCTCATGCCGAGCCTTGCGAGGGCGTCCCTTTCCCGCGCGGTCACCGAAAGTTTGGCGGAGTCCAGGTCGACGGAAAGTTCGACCGGGACTCCGTGCAGGAGGGCCATCGTGCGCGCGTGGCGCGCCGAGGCCGCCAGTTCGCGGGCCGCGACTCGCAGGGAACCGCCCGCGAGAGTCGCGCCCACATGCGGCCCCACCACCGCCGCCGCGACGCCGAGCAGAGCCACCACTACGAGCAGCTCCAGCAGCGTGAAGGCGGCGGCGCGGCGGGGCGTCACTTCGCGTTCGTGATGTCGTCGTCGGTGTTCATCGCGCCGTCGGGACCCGCCGAGCGGATTTCCACCGAGTATCCGCTCTTGCGGATCTGGAACGGGTTGCCCCAGGGGTCGGCCTTGGCGTTGGAATCGAGCAGCGGCGCGCCGCCGCCGACGGGCTGGAGGAGCGCGTCGATCGAGTCAGGATACTGGCCGGTCTTGATTTCGTATGCGTCGCAGGCGGTCTTGATCGTCGCGATGCTGGTGCGGCAGGCGCCGATCTGGCTTTCCTGCATCTTGCCGCCGACGTTGAAGATCGCCACGCCGGCCAGGACGCCGAGGATGGCCACCACGAGCAGCAGTTCGACAAGCGTGAAGCCGGCGGTGCGGGCAGCGATGGCGAGCGGTTTGGGAATTTCGTTTTTCATGGATGGAAAATTCGTGGATGACGTGAACTGCGTGGCGAGCCGGGAATGGAATTCCGGCGGCCGGAGGATGGCCGTGCTATTCGGCGGGGAGGGCGGCGGCCTCCTTGCGGATGTAGGCCTCCGTTTCTTCGCCGCCCTTGTTTGTTTCGAGCGCTTCCGCGTACGCCTTGCGCGCGGCGGCAATGTGAATGACGACTTCAGATCCTTCTTCGACCCGCGAGGCGGCAGGCGGATCCATGATGATCACGATGCCTTCGGTATCATCGGATTTCACTTGCTCAGAGCGCGACTCGAAGCCATCGTCGTGCAGGACGCTCTTTGCGTCGGCTTCGGTCATGCCGACGACGTCGGGTACGGGCCGCCCG
>CAMOSH010000070.1 GCA_946624575.1 uncultured Verrucomicrobiota bacterium | reverse complement strand
ACGGTTTCCAGTCCAATTGGCACACCCACAACCGCCGTTGCGGTCACGCGCGGGGCGACTTCATCGACTACGCGAAGGCCGCCCGGCATGCTGGCATCTCCGTTCTGGGCATCTCCGACCATTGCCCGATACCGGACAACAGAGACTTCGAGGTCCGAATGGAATACACCGAGCTTTCGGGCTACATTGACGGCTTTCGTTCCGCGCGCGATACCGTGCCCGGCGTGGAACTGCATCTCGGGGTGGAGCCTGTCGAATTCACACATGTCTGCGAAAACAGGTTGGAGCTATCCCCATGAAGGACACTCAATGGAAAACGCCTGCGATTCTTGGCACTACCCTCTGCGCTTTTTGCGTAGAAGCCATGGCCGCCAAGCCGATTAACATTGACGAGTCGGCCGTGCCTCCCTATGAGCTGCCAGAACTCATGCGCTTCGCGGACGGGAGCCCCGTCCGCGAAGCGAGGCAGTGGCCGGAGCGGCGGCGGGAAATACTCGGCGTTTTCGCCCGCGAGATGTATGGCCGGGAGCCGCCAGAGCCGGAAGCGCTGGAAGTCGAACTTGTCGAGGAGGGGCCGACGGCGGCGGGCCTCGGCATCCGTCGCCAGTACCGGATGTGGTTCAAGTCGGACAGATCCGGCCCGTGGCTCGATTGGCTCGTCGTCATCCCGAATCGCATCAAGGGGGACGAGCCGAAGAAGAACGCGGACGGCCGCATCGTCTGTGAAAACGAAGCGCCCGTCCCCGTCGCGCTCTTCCTGAACTACGGCGGGAACCACACGCTGCTGAACGACCCGGATGTCGTCGTGCCGACAAATGCGTGGACTCACTCGTCAGGCAAGCTTGCGTGTGGTCCGCTCAAGGAAGCCAACCGGGGGCGAGATCGCGCCACGACGTATCGTTACGCATTCCCGCTTGAGGCGTTCCTTGCGCGGGGCGTTGCCGTGATGGCCTGCGCGCAGCCTCAGATTTCTCCGGACATCGAACTCAAGATGGGCGACACGCCCGACATGGCCTGGCAAGGAGTCTTCGACCTCTGGGGGCCGCGCGCCCCGACTCGTGATGACAATCCCACGACGCTCGGAGCGTGGGCATGGGCGCTTTCGCGCGGTCTCGACTTGGCGGAGACGATTTCCGAAATCGACGCCTCGCGCTCACTCGTCACCGGTTGCTCTCGCCTCGGCAAGGCGGCGCTGCTCGCCGGTGCGCGCGACGAGCGCTTCGCGGTGGTGGTCCCCTGCCAGACCGGCGGAGGCGGCGCCCCGCTCGCCAAGCGCTTCTTCGGCGAAAGCGTCGCCACCGAGATGGCGACCTTCCCCCACTGGTACTGCCCTGCCTACGGAAAATACGCCGACAACGAAGCCGCGATGCCCTTCGACCAGCATTGGCTTCTGGCGTGCATCGCGCCGCGAGCGCTGCTCGTCGAGGGATTCGGCGCGCCGTGGTTCGATCCCAATGGAGAATTTCTCTCCTGCCGAGCCGCCTCGTCCGCATGGGAACTGCTGGGCGCTCCGGGGCTGCCGACTGGCGATTTTCCTGTGCCATACGATACGGCGCGCATCGGTCCGCTTCTGGGCTATGTGCGCCGAGGAGGTGCGCACGGGCTTTCGGCACTGGATTGGGGCTGGGCGCTCGACTTCGCGGAGAGGGCGTTCGGCACACGGCCGCAAAAGGATAAACCATGAATACGAAAGCAAGTTTGCTCGCCTTGAGTCTCGTCTCGTCCACAAGCCTCTGTGCCGCATCCATCACGACCGACGCCCCCGGCTGGACATTCACCGATGCGGAGGCTCCGGTGTTCAAGGTAGGGGATTGTCAAAAACTCCAATTGAGCACAAATGACACAAACGCAAATGCCAATTCAAATGTCTCTGCGTTCTCTGCGCCTCTGCATGAGATAAGACCTGCGTTCCTCGTCCGCGACTGGCGCGGTCGGGAGGTGTACGCAGGTGAAACTGCGCCTGACGGCACGATCCGCCTCGCCCCGCTGCCGCCGGGATACTACCGGGGCGAATGCGGTGGTGAACCATTCACCTTTTGCGTCGTGACGACGAACCGCTGCCGCAGCGCGGATTCGTTCTTCGCGGCGGACTCGGCGCTGTCCGGCTGTTCCCGGCGCGGCTCCTACGACTGCCCGTGGCATGGCGGCGACTGCTGGCACGTCACGGCCGAACTGCTCGGCAAGTGCGGCGTCGTCCACACGCGGGAGCGCTTGGAGTGGGGACCGTTCATCGAACCCCAGAAGGGAAAACGCGACTTCTCGCGCTATCTCGCCAGCGCAAGGGCCATGAAGGAGAACGGCGTCGTCTCCACGGGCATCTTCCACGACGTGCCGCAATGGCTTCGGAAACCGGGCGTCTCCTTCGCCTCCGACCTCGTGGAACTCCACCGCTTCATGGAGGATGCCGCGCGGACGTTCAACCCTTACTACGACTCATGGGAGTTCTGGAACGAGCAGGACCTCGGCTCCGGGACATCCTGGGAATACGCGGCCTCGCTGAAGGCGTTCGCGCTTGGCGCGCGCGCCGGAAGCCCCACGACCGTCATCCTCCCCGGAGCGCTCGCACAGGTCGAGCATTTCGGCTACGCGCAGAACATGTTCGACTGCGACATCGCGAAATACGTCCAGGCGCTGAACCTCCACACCTACGTCCCCGTCGCGAACTACGACGAGTTCCACGCCGACGCGAGGAAATTCCTCGAAGAGGCCGGCGTCCCCGACTGGCAGATATGGCTCACGGAGAGCGGGACGAATCTCGAAGGCAACGGAAAGGTTCCGAGCAGCTGGAAGGGACTGATGATGCACGACGAGGGGCAGGAACTCGTGATGGCAGAGTTCTTCCCGAAGAGCGCGATTCTGCACCAGCACGGCGGCATTTTCCGGAATTGGTTCTTCCTGTTCGGCGTCTGGAACGAGCAGTCAGGGCGCAGGGACTGGGGAACGATGCGCCGCGACGGAACGGTCAAGCCCATCCACGCGGCGATCTCCGCCGTCACGTCCGAACTCGGCGATGGCCGTCTTTTGGGCGAAAAACGGCTTGGCGACGGGCTTCGCGGCTTCGTGTACGAAAAGCCGGACGGTTCGCGGACGCTCGCGTTCTGGAGCGTGTCGAATCTGGAACGCGCGGCAGGTCCTTCCGTCCGCATCGACGCCGACTGCGCGCGCGGGTTCCGCCTGGCGGCCGCCGATGGCGAATACCGCCTGACAGACGTGATGGGCACGCCTTCGCGCGTCCGCGCCGAGAGCGGCGCGCTGGCGCTGACGGCAACGCGATTCCCGCAGTATCTTTCGGGGCTTCGCGAAATGGACGCGGACATCCCGCCCGCCGATCCGGGACGGCTCTCGCGGTACGAGCCCGCGCCGGACGAGGACTTGTCGATCGTCGTCCGCCCGGTCCTGGACCGCGAGGACTTCACGGTTTCAGGCGGCTCGGCCGTGGCCGAACTCGGCAAGGAAAAGGGGCGCATTTCCGTCGAAGTCTGGAATCTTTCGCCCGAGCCGAAGCGCGGGCGTCTTGCGGTTTCGTGCGGCCGACTCGAAGGTGCCGAGGGCGAAATCGCCGTGGAGCCGTGGAGCTGCGCCGTTGTCGATGCGCTTTACGCGCCGCCGCCGGATGGAGACCTCGCCTTCGCCCTGGACTTTTCAGGAGTCTTCGATGGGAGAAAGGCAACACGAATCCGCATCCCGGTTTTCAACGCATGGCGCTTCCTCGCCGAGGGGGAAGTCGTCGAGTTGCCTAGTCTTAACAACCCGTCGGCGTGGAAGCGGAACGACTCCGGGTCGAAGTACGCATGCACGTTCGACGAAGAGGAAAAGGCCGTGCGCTTCGACGTGGAATGGAGCGGCGACACCGGCGCATGGTTCTTCCCCGTGTACGAATGCGCGTCCGGCGTTTCGTTCGAGGGCGCGCGCTACCTGGAGTTCGAGGTCAAGAACAGGCAGGACAAGGTCGAGAGCGACATGTTCTGCGTCGAGGTGATGGCGCTTTACAAGGGGCGTCCGCACAAAAGCCTCCGCTTCAAGGCCCCGGCCATGCACTGGGAGAAGCGCCGCGTCCTGCTTCCGGACGACGCGGGGGACATGACGGGGTTCCGCATCGGCGGCCTCATTTCGGGCCACGAGCTCTCTTACTGGGTTCGGAACTTCAGGCTGATCAAGGCTCCGCGGGAAGCCGGAGCCGCGACGAAAGGAGAAGACATGATGACAACCAACGATTCCAAAGCCGCGACGCCGCAAAGCTGCATCGGAATGACGCGCTCGTGGGATCCGTATCCGGGCTGGTGGGAGAAGCGCCATGCGGAGAAGCTGGCGCAGATTGCCGCGTCGGGCGGCGAGATCGACCTCGTGTTCGTCGGCGACTCCATCACGCACAACTGGGAGGGTGCGCGCGGCCCCGGTTCAGCCTACGGTGGCAAGCCGCTGGCGGAGTTGAAGAAGCGGTATTCCATGCTGAACCTGGGATTCGGCGGCGACTCCACGCGCAACGTCCTGTGGCGGCTCCAAAACGGCGAACTCGACGGCTACCGCGCGAAGTGCTTCATGCTTCTCGTCGGCACGAACAACTGGGACGATCCGAAGGACACCGCCGCCGGCGTCAAGGCGATTCTCGACCTCATCGCCCGCAAGCAGCCTCAGGCGAGGACGATTCTTCTGCCCATCTTCCCAAGCGGCGCGACGGCAGACCACCCGTGGCGCGTCCACAAGGACAAGGTGAACGGACTCCTGAAGAATCTCGCCGACGGCGAGAAAGTCGTTTGGCACGATTTCAACGCCCGCTTTCTCAATCCCGACGGCACCTTCCGCGAGGGGCTGATGAACAACGACGACCTCCACCCCCTCGCCCCCGCCTACGACATCTGGGCCGAGGAAGTCGCCCCACTCTTCAAGCAAATCGTAGGCAAATGATGGCAAGTGTCGTCCAGAAATTCCGGCCAGAACGGTTCACGCGGTGCAACGAAAACATCCGCCCGTTGCAGCCGATAGACGAGGCGGCGTGGATCGGAGCGGCCGTCGCCTCGCGCCGTCGCTTCCTGCGCTTCCGGCGGCGCTTCACGGGCCGTGCGAAGCCGCTCCTCATCGACGTTTCGGCCGATGCACGCTTCGTGCTGCTGCTGGACGGCCATGAAATCGCGCGCGGCCCCCATCAGGGCACACCGAATCACTGGTACTACGAAACCTACGAGATCACCAACCTGAACGGCGCCGAACACACGATGGAGGCCGTTGTCTTCGACCTCGGCGACAAGGGTCCGCTGGGCATCCTTTCGTTGGGTCGCCTAGGGTTCGTCCTCAAGGCGGACGGCCCCTACGATGCCGACCTCACGACCGGCCGCGCCGACTGGGAGGTGGCCGACGTCGCCGGGACGACCTTCGGCGGCGTGACGGACCCCGACACCATGACCGGCGCGGAGAACATCGTGCGCGGAACGGGCTTCCTCGACGCGGCGGCGGGTGCGTGGCGTCCCGCCGTCATCGTGAAGGAGGCTGTTCGGGACAGCGAATACGGCTTCTCTTCCGGCGGGTGGGCGCTCTTCCCGACGGAGCGCCCCGACCAGATTCACGAGGAGAAGGCGCCGGGTCGCATCTGCGCCGTGATGACGGGGGGCGACGCGCGGCGGACGATCTACCGGGCCACACGTTCCGACGCCGGCTGGGCGGCGCGTTTCGACGCGCTTCGCGGCAGGGGGCGGGCGGTGCGCATTCCGCCCCGGACCACGCTGCGAGTCCTCTGGGATTTGGAGGACTACTTCTGCGCCTTCCCGCTTCTCGAAACGTCCGGCGGCAACGGCGCGCGCATCCGCTGGTCGTGGGCGGAGACGCTCTACGCCGAGAAGCCGGAGGGACACATCTACGCCAACAAGGGCAATCGCGGCGAGTTCGACGGCAAGGTCGTCCTGCGCGCGATGCGCGACACGTTTCTCCCCGACGGGCGGGCACGAGCCGCGTTCACCACGCCGTGGTGGAAGGCCGGACGGTGGATTGAATTGGCGGTGCGCACCGGCGCGGAGCCGCTTGTCCTGCGCCGTCTCGCCATCGCGGAGAGCCGCTATCCGCTCGAAAGCGTCGCCCGTTTCGAGTGCGACGACCCGAGCATCGCGCCGATCGCGCGGATGTGCGTCCGGGGAATGCAGAGCTGTCTGCACGAAACCTTCATGGACTGCCCCTATTTCGAGCAGCAGATGTATCCCGGCGACACGCGGGTGCAGATGCTCATTCTCAACGCGGTTTCCGGCGACCCGCGCCCGGTGCGGTTCGGGATGGGGGCGTTCGACTTCGCGCGGCGCGAAAACGGACTCGTCCCGATGGCCGTGCCGTCGCGAAACAGGCAGGAGTCGGCGACCTACTCGCTCTCATGGGCGATGATGGCGGGCGACTACGCCCTCTGGCACGGCGCCGACGACTTTCTCCGTGCGCGGCTCCCCGGCCTCCGGCACACGCTTGACGGCATCGCCCTTTACGAGAACGCCGACGGATTGCTCGAAAACCTTCCAGGGTGGAGTTTCGTCGATTGGGCGCCGGAGTGGGGCGAGTTCGGCAACGCACCCGACGGACGCACGGGGCTTTCCGCCGTGAACAACCTGCTCTACGTCCACGCGCTGCAGTCCGCCGCGAAGGCCGAGGCGGCGGCAGGCGATGCGGCAATGGCCGCGCGCTGGCGGCGCCGGGCGCGTGCCGTCGGTGCGGCGATCCTCGCTCGCTTCTGGGACAACGGGCGCGGCCTCGTCGCCGACACAGCCGTGAAGAACCGCTTCTCGGAACACGCGCAGTGCCTTGCGCTTCTCGCCGGGGTTCTTCCGGCGCGCAGGGCGAAACGGGCGTTTCGGGGACTCATGGAAGCGCCGGACCTCGCGCGTTGCACGGTCTATTTCTCGCACTACCTCTTTGAAACGTTCCTCCGATTCGGGCGGGCCGACCTCTTCATGCAGAGACTCGACCTCTGGCGCGGCTTCGTTCGCGACGGACTCAAAACGCCGCTTGAGGCACCTGGATGGCGCGGACGGAGCGACTGCCACGCCTGGGGGGCGCATCCGCTCTACCACCTGGCGACCGGCATCGCCGGCATCCGGCCCGTGGCAAACGGCTTCGCCGCCGCTGAAATCGCGCCCCAGTTCGGGCCGCTGACGCGCATCAAGGCATCCATGCCCACGCCCAAGGGGTCGATTTCCGTCGAATTGACGCGCGACGGCGAAGCAGTTACCGGCATCGTCACCGTCCCTGCCGGTCTCCCCGCAACCTTCGTCTGGCGCGGCCGCAACCTCAAGCTGAAGGTCGGCGCCAACCGCATCGATCTCGCACCGCTACTCAAGCGGCTCGGTCGAGGGGCGAAAGGACCAACCCCGAGGCCGCCGGAACCCAGAGGCCGCGTAAACCCATAGGCCGACTGGACGCTTCGCGGAGCCATCGGATCAACGGCGGAGGAATAAACGGGGTCTGTCCCCATGCCCGTCTCGATGCGGGCGAACGTCTTCTCGCCCTACCTCGCCTCAAGCGACGAGGCTTCCGACGCAACGCTGTGGCTATTGGTGGCGCGCAGGGCGGACCCGTCGGGTTCTCCATTGGGGAAGAGCGAGCTGGCGGCGACGGGCGCTATTGGACGCCCGCGAAGAGCGCCTCCGGCGCGAAGTCCGCGAGCGAGGCGACGCAGAGGTCCGCGTGGCCGCGCACGTCCTGCGGCGGCGCGTCGGGGAGCGTCAGCGCCACGACGCGCATGCCCGCCGCCTTGCCGGCGCGGACGCCGGCCGCATCGAGACGGAGTCCCTACTCATCCTCGACGGTGCAGACAATGTCGACGTTCCCGGAACGCACGGGAGTTCGTCCCTGCCCTATGACGGCACCGAATCGCTATTCGCCGCCTACGCGGAACGTTGGGCGTCCGATTCGCGCGCCCGCAAACGCTTTGCCGCGCCCATCGGCTGGTGCAGTTGGTATTACTACTTCAGCAATGTGACGCTCGCGGATGTCGTCGAGAACATGGACTGGTTCGCGGCGCGCCGCGACGATCCGGAGTTCGGCAAGGCGCGCTCCTGGCCTGCCAGGGCGGCAAGTACGCCGCCGGCATCGGCGGGGGCTACTCCAAGGGCCTCCTCTCCGTCTCCGACAACGACGCTGGGACGGTCCGCATCCTCGGCGGCACCGTCCGCGCGACGGGAGGCCAGGGCGGCGCCGGCACCGATCCCGCCGACTCTTCCGACCTCTTCCGGGCCGAGATTTCGATGAAGCCGGACGGGACGCCCGAAATCGGGTGGCGCCCCGACCTGCGCGGCGCCACCCGCCCGCGCGTCTACTTCGTCGAAGGCAAGGAGACGCTCGACGCCCCGTCGTGGGGCCCGACAAACGCCGCCACCCGGTTCTTCCGCATCCGCGTCGGCCTGGAGCGGTGAACCTAGGTTTACAGGATTGTCATTGCCCCCATAATCCTGTGAATCTTGTAACTCATGTGTCAAATAAACATTGTGCCCTCGGTGGCCTTTGCGTCCTGACAAAGTTTTATCACGCCCACAACAACTCCCGCGGATTCTTCATGCTCGGCTCCGGCCGCGCGTGAGACCGGCGAATTCGCCCGACCATTCGCCCGCGCGGCCGTCCCTGTAAACGCTCCGCACGTTGTAAACGTGCCGCGAATGTGACGGAAGCCCCGTGTCCTCGTAGCGTGCGTTGCGATAGGGAATCCCGTCGGGTGCCTCGTTCGCGACGTTCGCCAAAAACGCCCCGTCGCGCCAGAGTTCGTAGTGGTCGAAGTCCGGCGACATGTCGGCCCCCCATTCGAGATAGAGCTGACCGTCCTTTTCGCCATGAGTGGCGCGCGGGCGCGAAATGAGTTCCGTGTAGTCGAACCCGTCGCCGGACGGCGGGGCGAAGGCGACGCGCCCTCCGCCGGCGATCCGGACGGTAGCAAAGGCGAACGGGGCAAGTTCGAGCATGAAATCCCGCAGCCGGGATTGTCCGTCATGAGCATCGTGCGGCCGCAGACGCCCCATTTTTCGCGGAACGCCTTCTGCGTGTAGATCGAGCGGCAGAGTTCCTCCGGGGAAAAGACGTGGGTATGGTTCCCGGCGCAGGAGACGCCGATTCCGATCCGGCCGGTCTTGACGTGCCGCTCCACCATTTCGCGGGCCGCAGTCTCGCCGCGGTCGAGCGGGTAGTTGTGCCAGAACCAATACCCTTCCGCCACGTAGCGGTAGGCGGCGGGATCGGCCGGGGGGAGGGGGGGAGATTTCCATGCCGTGTTGTGGTAGACTTCGCGCCAGTACGACGGCGGGTGCCGTCGTGTCCCATCCACCCCAACCCTCACGCTGCCCCGTTCCGGGGTTTTGCAAGAGCCTCATGTGAGTTGCCTTGCGAACGCTTCCTGAATAGAATCGCGGGGACGGAAGCCGGAGAACACCATGGGCGACACACTGTCCGCAATACCGATCATCATGTTCAATTTCCGACTGTCGGCCAAAAGCGGACAGACGACGTTCCGGGCCATCCTCGACTATGCGCGGCGGCATGGCCCGTGGCAGTGCCTGGCGATGCAGGACTGCGGCGAAATCACGGGGTTGGAGCCATGGGACAAAAGAATCTCGGGCATTATCGCCTCCGGGGGCTCGTCGCGCGAGACGAGCCTTAAATTCGCCAGGTCCGGGATTCCGGTCGTGCTGATGGACCCGGAGCAGGGAATCGGCGACGACCATCCGCTCGCGCACTGCCCCGGCGTCCGGTGCGATTCGCGCGCCATCGGCGCGATGGCCGCGCGGCACTACCTGGAGTGCGGCTACCGCGCGTTCGCCTGGGTCGGAGAGTCCGGCGGATACCGCTGGAGCGCGGACAGACGCGAGGGATTCGAGGAAGCGCTGGCGGAGGCGGGCTTCGGATGCGCCGCGTTCGAATGGACTGCCGCCACCGCGGACGCGACGCGCCTGCGGCGGCGGCGCCGTCTTGAACAGTTCCTGCGGTCGCTCGCGACGCCGGTGGCGGTCTTCGCCGCCAACGACGCCACGGCGCGGGTCGTCCTCAATCTCTGCGTTGGCGCCCAGCTGCGCGTCCCGGAGCAGGTTGCGGTGCTGGGGGTCGATGACGACAGGCTGCTCTGCGAGTCCACCGTGCCGGCGCTCTCCAGCATCCGCAAGGGCGACTACCGGCGCGGGCAGATCGCCGCCTCGATGCTCGCCGCCCTCATGCGCGGCCGTCCGATTGCCGAGCCGCAGGTCTCGCTGGCGCCGCTGCGGGTTGTCTCGCGCGGCTCCACGGGCTACGCGGCGATGGACGACCCGGTCATCGCGCGCGCCGTGGCCTTCATCCGCGACAGGGCGGGCTCCGGCGCCGTCGGCGTCGAGGCCGTCGCGCGCGCGGCGGGATGCTCGCGCCGCTACCTTGAGCGCCGTTTCCGCGCGCGGCTGGGACGTTCCGTCCACGACGAGGTCGCGCGCGAGCGCATCAATCACGTCAAGCGACTTCTCGAATCCAGCGACATGCCGGTCGGGGACATCATAGACGCCGCCGGTTTCGCCGACGAGCGCCAGCTCTCCATTCTCTTCAAGCGCATGACCGGCACGACCATGCGCGACTGGCGCCGCCGCAACGGCGACGGCGGCTCCTGAGGGCTCGAAATCCCTCTCACGGCGCCGCTTTCGTCGCGGTTTCGGTCGCCGCCCGCTTCCCGGACGGGGCCGTGAGGGCCTCGATGAGGGCGCGCTTGCGCGGGGTGTCGGCCGCGGGCTTCATTTCAGGGGTGCTTTCGCCCTCCATCTCTACGTTCCAGACGTGGGCCTCCCGGAAGGCGTGGTAGGTCCAGTCCCAGCCGTATTCGGCGAAGAGCGCGGCGCAGTCGTGGATGTAGTTTTCCGCGCCCGGCGCCCAGGCGGGGGCGGAGAACTCGCCAACGAACACGCGGCAGCCGTGGCGCAGCTGGAAGTCTCGCACGGGGGCGAGGTAATGGCGCAGCCAGTCGGAGTCCCAGCGTTCGCCGCCGGGCGCGTCGCCCGGCCAGGCGACCGGATGCTCCGGCGTCGAGCGCGGGCGCCCCCCAATGCCCTGGTGCGTGAATTCGTGCGGGCCGTAGCAGTGGACCGAGTAGATGACATTTTCCACGCCCAGCGGCTCCAGGCCCCGAAAGCCGCCGGGAAGGTCCCAGTTGGCGCATTCGGCGACGATGGGGGTGGTGGGGTCGATCTCGCGGATGGCCTCGGCGGCGCGGCGCTGAAGCGCCCAGCAGTCGATCGGCGCGTCGGCGCGCGTGACCGGCTCGTTGACGAGGTCGTAGCCGTAGACGACCGGCCCGTTTTCCCGCACGACGGGCTCGCATCGCGCCGCAATGCACCGCCAGGTTTCCACGAAGGCGTCGGCGAAACGCCCGTCGCGGAACATCTCGTTTTCGCGCCTCTTGTCGCGGCCGCCGGGCGTGACGTGCAAATCGACGCAGACCTTCATGCCGCGCGCCCCGGCCCAGCGCAGGACGTCCTCGAGATTGTCGAGGCGCGAATCGACCCATGCCGCGAATTCGTCGAGATCGACGTTGTCGCCGACGGCGCTCCAGTTGCGCGTGATCTGGAAGCGCACGAGGGTCGCGCCCCACGAGGCGAGGGTTTCGATGTCATCCTCCGTCGTGGCGCGGCCGGGCAGCATGCAGCCGCGCAGGGGACGCGGGGACGGGGCTTTTGCCTGCCAGGGGGCCGCGTCTCGCCCGGCGACGGGAAGCGGCGTTGACGTGAGGGAGAGGCAAAGCGCGGCCAGCGCGGCCGACGAGTTTTTTGATTTCATGTTCATGGTTTGTCAACGTAGCGGGTGGAGGGGAATTTCGCGGCGGAAGAGGAGGCGGGGGAGAGACGGGTAGTCGACGCCGCCGAAGGGGGCCTTTTCGGCGGTGGCTCGCGAGTAGATGTCGAGGACGGCGCGGTCGTCGCGGATTTCCACGATCGCGAAGGAACTCTCGCCTTTCTGCGCGGTCGCGGAGCCGCAGTTCACGACGTGCATCGTCCCGGCGCGCCCCACGGGCCAGTCCGGGCTGTGCTCGTGCCCGTTGAGGTAGAGGTCGCACCCGAAGCGCGCCGCGATGTCGAGCAGCCGGCGGCGGTTGCCGTTCCAGCCGTTTTCGGGGCAGGCGTCGAGGATTGGCCAGATGAACCTGGGGTCTCTGAGGACGGGCGTCCAGTGGCTTGCCAGCACGATATGGCGGATTGTGCGGTCGGCCGCCGCCGCGGCCATTTCGCGCTCGATGAAGCCGACGGCTTCGTCGGATATCCGCGCGGTCGAGCGAAACCGCCCCGGCGGCGCCGGGAGCGCGATGTATTCCGCGAAGAAGGTTATGACGCGCGTGTCGCCGCAGCGGAACGAGCACTCGCGGAGGAAGTCGGCGACGGCGGTGTCGTGGTTGCCCTGGATCGCGATGACGCGCGATTCGGGCGGACGGAACGGGATGGGCCGCCGGACGTATCCCCCGGGGAGGTTGTCTTCGCAGAAAAAGGAGTCGGGGGCGCGGAAGTCGAGTTCGCGCACGACGTCGGTGCCGAGGGTGCGGCGGTGGAGGTCGAGCGACAGGAGGGTGCGCCTGTAAGTGGCCAGTTCGGCCTCGCGCTCGGCGGGGCGGTCCATGTAGCCGCAGTTGATCTGGTCCCCGCCGAAGAGCGCGAAGTCGATGTCGCGGCAGCGCGGGTCCTCGCCGATGAACTCGTAGGTTCTGGAAAGCGCCGCATGGTCGCCGGGCCGCCACATCGGGTAGGCGGCGGCGTCCGCCGCGTCGGAGACGTCCACGACGTGGTGGTCTGCCATGAAGAGGAACTTGCAGCCGCTCATCTTGCAGCCCCGGAGGCGTCCTCGCGGACGCCGGCTCGCCAGCGCCAGTATGCGGCCATGACGTGCGCCGCGCGGATGACGCCGGATTCCGCCAGGTCGGAGTTGCCGACCGCACGCGCGAGAATCGGGGCGGCGGCGTCCGCGTCCGGGACGCCCGGGGCCATCAGCATCGCGAGCGCGAGCTCGCCGTCCCAGCACATTCCGTAGGGGGGGCGCGGCATCGGGCTCCCGCAGGGCGCGGCGCGCCTTGTCGGCGGCGATTCCCGAAAACGCGCGAATGGCGCGTTCGATCTTTTCGCGGCGCGTCGGGTTGCCGCGCTCGAAGGCGAGCAGGAGCTCCAGGCTCGCGTTCGCCTGGTAGAGCGAATAGCAGGGCAGGGGGGAAAGGAACTGCGCACGGTCCGGGCCGTCGATGCGAAGCGTCCGGTCGAGGGCCTCGTCGACGAGTCCTTCGTAGAGTTCCCGCCAGTGGACGTCGCCGGTGGCCATGAAGGCTACGGCGTAGATCATGGGGAGTCGGGCGTCCTCGTGCGGCGCGAGATCCGGCCCCCACATTGTGCAGATGCCGCGCGGGTCCTCGCCGCCGTCGGCCAGCCCGAAGTTCCAGCCCCGCTCTGGCGTGACGCGCTCCTCCATGAAGGCCGCGACGTCGGCGACAAGCGTCCTGTATTCGGCGACGAGCGAGGGGTCGGCCATCGGCGAGGAGCAGTAGCGCCAAAGCCCGTGCGCCCAGTGCGTGAACTGGTCGCGGCTGGAGAGCGAGCAGATGGTGCGGGCGTCGTCGGCGCAGAGGCCGCGCGCGACGAAGCCCCTGACGCCGTGCAGCTTCGCGAGGTTCAGGACCCCTCGTGCGACCTTGGCCGCGTCGGCGCGCGACCCGTCGTCGCCCAGCGCGGCGAACCGGTCAACCAGGCCGGAAAGGGCGGTGCCGCAGACGAGGGCGCAGTCCGACATCCCCGCGCCGTAGCCGGTTTCCGCCGTCCACGGGAACATGCCGTCCACGGCGCCGGCGCAGGCGCGGACGCTTTCGGGGGGACAGCCATAGACGAGGCCGGTCTTTTCGTGCCAGGTCGCCATCATGGCGCGCCAGCCGTTGTCGCAGCGCCGCCCCATTTCCGCGATGGCGGCGCGCGCGGTCGGGACGGCGGCGGGCGGCACTTCCGCGAACATGGCGAGCCAGGCGGACGCGACTGCCGCTACGGACGGGTTCATTGCGATGTCTCCACAGGTGCCGGCGGACGTTGGCGCGCTAACGAAAAAACACGACTGTCCCAAGGCGGTTTTCGGTGGCCTTGGAGTATGAGGTGAATGCCGCGTTGTCCCGGATCGTGTCGCCGGTCGCCTGGAGCCAGGCGTCGGAGCGGGCGACCGACGAGATGCGCAGTTCGTCGATAAGCCCCGGATAGGACTGCGCGGTTGTCGCGGCGCTGTTGCCGACATAGAGCGTGGAGGCGCCGAGCGACGGGCGGATGCTCCCGGACGCTGCATGGGTTTTTACGGTCTGGCAGTTGAGGAAGCTTTTCCCCGCGCCGGAGTCGAACGTCGCCACGCGGTAGTTCCACTCGGCCTTGGGCGGGCGCGGCTTGTCGTCGTCGGGAACGAGGTATCTATCCGAAAGAGCGGTGGCGTTTGTGGCGCAGTAGTAGAGGACCTGTTTTCCGTCGCTGCTGTTGCCGGACTTTGGCTCGTAGAACTCGATGACGTTCGCGGAGGCGCTCCCGTTGCTGGTCGTCTCCTTCAGCAGGGTCGCCTTTCTGGTCGGCGCGTCCGGCTCGTGGTCGTTCTGCCAGGTCCAGAGTTCGACAGTGAATGCCGACGCCCCGGCGAGCATTGGCGGCGAGGAGGTGGCGGAATCAAGCCGCAGCGCACCTTTGTTGTCCGTGCGGGTCCCGAACTCGACGGCGGCGCCGACAATGCCCGACCGGCCGGGCTCGACGCCCGTGCCGTTGGCGTCGGTCGGGTGAGACGGGGAGAGCGAGGCGCCACCACCCGTGGCGTCGCGAATCGGCGCCGCGCTTTCGTTCATGTGCCAGACGCCGGCGAAGCCGTTGGTCCAGACGCCGGCGGAGTCTACGGCCGGCGCCAGATTCCAGCCGTAATAGCCCTTGATGAAAGTCGATGGCGTCAGCGACGGCACCGCGACCCATACGAGCGACGTGCCATTGGTGTTCCAGGTATCGACCTCGGAGGCGAGGAGATTGCCGTTTTCATCGGAAAAGCGCAGGTCGCCACCATCGTCCTTCCGGCAGTCGGCATAGGAGAAGCCCTGAATGGTCTCCGGCGAGACCTTGACCAGGACGGGGAAGTTCTCTAGCGTTCCCTGCGGCGCTCCGGGAAACCTCACCGTGAACTTGCGTGCGTACTTGTCCCAGTCGTTGCCGAAGTCGAAGGTTGCGAAGTCGGCGTCGGCCATGCAGTCATGCGTGGCCTTCACCCAGTCGACAGAACGCGCGACGGACGAGATGCGCAGTTCGTCGATGACGCCTGGGAAGGCCGTCGAGGAGCTCCGGTTCTTGTCGTTGCCGAGGACGAGGTTGATGGGGGATTCGGGGTCGGCGTAAAGCGCGCCGACCGGGGTGTTCGCGCCTGGATTGTGCGTCCAGGGGTTCCCGCCGTTGTAGTATTGGACGTAGCCGCCTGTGGCGCCGGTGCGGACGACCGCCAGGTGCGTCCAGTTGTTCAGGGGGATGGCTGTCGTGGCCGTCCCGTGATAGACGGTTGCTCCGGTTGTGCTGAAAAGCATCCTCGCCGCGCCGGTGGCTTTCTCCTGGTAAAGAAAGTAGGACGCCTTGCTGTTATCGCGCTTGGAGAGAATCGCGCCGTTTGCGGACGCATAGACGTTCGTCGGGCGGAGCCACATTTCAAAGGTGGCGTCCATGAAGCCAGAAAGCCTGTTGGATGGGTCCTGGGCGGTGAGAGCGCCCTTCATGTCGCCGCTCTTGTTGAAGCCCACCGCGCCGCCAATGAATCCGCAGGCTGAGAGATCGACCCTGCCGGTGTCAAAGTTCTCGCAGGCGAAGTCGATGTGGTTGGACGTGGAGTCCACCTGCGTCAGGCTGTTGGTCTTGCCAAGGTGCCACACGCCGACGTAGCCGTTGGCCCAGACGTCGGACGAAACGACTTCGACAGGGCCTTCGCAGCCGCAGTGGGCGGTGATTGCCGTGGTGGCCGTAAGCGACGGAACTTTCACCCAGACAAGAGATTCGCCGTCGGGGTCCCAGGTGTCGATTTCGTGCGGGATGGGATTGCCGGCGGCGTCGGAGAAGCGCAGGTCGTCGCCATCGGACGCGCACTCGGCGTAGTCGAATCCCCTCGATGCCGAAAGCCGGACCAGCGCGGGGAAGTTCGTGAGCGTCTCGCGCCCGGCGTAGCCGGAGAAGACGATTTTGTACGACCGGGCGTATTGCGACCAATCGACGCTGGAATCGGCGCGGGCGATGGCGACGAGCGCAAGGACGCAGAGCGGGGCGAGGATTGCGGATGTAGTCTTGCCGTTCATGGTTTTCACCTTTTGTTTGCTGTTTGCCGCCAACAATCATACGCTTCGCCCATTTGCGAAACCATTCACAAATGCGGAATTTTACATTTCATTTTTGCGACAATCTAGACTCGCCTTCGCCTTGGCCGGTTGCTTCGCCGCGCCGCGAGTCGGTTGGAGGGCTCGGGCGCGAAGATCGGATCGGGTTGCCGCGACGGCCGTCGCCCGCCCGGCTCACCGGCGGCGATACATTTCTCCGGCGATGTCGCGGGCGGCGCGGACCAGCTCGGGGTATGGCACGTCGCAGACGGTGACGAGGCCGCACTGGTAGTTTTCGCCGTCGGGGCGTCCGGTGAGCGCCTGGTCCTGATACTGGAACCAGTGCGCGCCCACCCAGCGCGGGCCGTCGAGGCAGTCCCGCACGAAGGCGAGGTAGCATTCGCCGCGCTCTTTCTGGTCGAGCGCCGGGGCGAGGCCCGGCGCGGACACTTCTAGGACCGTCGGGACCTGGGGGTGCGGCCTCCGGCCGCGCTCGTTCCTTTCGTCCCTAACCTTGCAACTAGAGATCGATCAAACAGCCGAACGAGTTTGACATTGCCCCAGCGGTCCGGTAGCATCAGCGGCATGAAAGGCCAAAGGACAATTCTGACGATCGTCACTCGACTGGATGCCAAAAGCAGGTTGGCGTTCAGGCGCTTGCAGGAATGCGTCTCCATGCATCCCTGGACGATGCATCTGGCCGAATGCTACCGCGAGTCCGACGGCACGGTGATGGTGGACCGGCCGCCGGTTTTCATGCATGGTTCGTTGTCGGCGCTCATCGACCGCCTCGCGCCGGACGGGATTTTCGTCTGCGGAAATCCGCGCTATTTCGACGAGTCCGGGAAGCTTGCCCGCATTGGCGTCCCGATTGTCGCCATCGGGTGCGAGCCGGAGCGCCCCCTCCCGCCGGGCGCGGCCTCGCGGGGGAGCGTCCTGACCGACGAGGAGAGCATCGTCGCGCACGCCGCCGGGCTGCTCCTGTCGCTCGGCTTCGACGATTTCGGCTACGTCCCGTTTTTCACCGACGCCGGCTGGAGCCTGAAGCGCGGCGAACTTTTCCGGCGGCGCGTCGCCGCCGCCGGAAAGACGTTTCACGAATTCGCGTTCCCCGTCCGTGACACCGATCCGCCAGGCTGGGAGGAGGCGCTTTCACGGTGGTTCCGAAGTCTGCCCAAGCCCTGCGGGATTTTCGTGGCCAACGACATCGAGGCCGAGGCGGCGCTCCAGCTCGCGGTCCGGTGCGGATTCCGCGTCCCGAACGACATCGCCGTGGTCGGCGTGGACAACCGTCCCGAAATCTGCGAAAACACGGAGCCGACCCTTTCCAGCGTTGCCATGGACTCGGCCGCAAGCTGCGAGGCCGCCGCGAAGCTGCTCGCGGAGCTGATGGAGGGCGGAGCGCGGCGGGTGGTCGTCCGCACGGTTCCGGCCAGCGGCGTGGTCGAGCGGGCTTCCACGCGGCTCCTTCGTGACGACCGCGTCACGCGCGCCATCGAATTCATCCGCCTCCACGCCTGCGAGGACGGCTTCTCCGTGCGCGACGTCGTCCGCTCGATGTGCGTTTGCCGGACGCTCGCCGACCGCCTTTTCCGGTCGGTCGCGGGCCATTCGATTCTCCGGGAAATTCACACCGCGCGCATCGAGCGCGCCAAGGAAATGCTTGCCTCCGGGAAGCGTCCCGACATCGTTGCGGCGGAATGCGGCTATTCCTCCACGGACGACTTCCGCCGGGCCTTCCGCCAGCGCATGGGCATGACGCCAAGGAAGTGGGCGCTTGGCCCGCGTGGCAATGAACCTAAATGTCGCAGTTGAAGTGTCACACAGAGGCACAGAGGCACGGAGAAC
>CAMOSH010000069.1 GCA_946624575.1 uncultured Verrucomicrobiota bacterium | reverse complement strand
GCTCGTTCTCGAGCTTCTTCTTGTTGACCTCCTTTTCGGCCTCGATTACGTCGGCCGGAACCTGGCTGCGATCCAGCCAGCGCGGAGCGGAAGCGACGATCTGGAGCGTAAGGTCCTTGACAAGCTGCTTGAACGCGGGAGCCTCGAGCGTTTCGGGCTTCTCGGCGCCGACTTCGAGAATGACGCCGGACTTGCCGCCAAGGTGGATGTAGGACGCGAGCGTACCGGGACCGGCGAGTTCGAGCTTGTCGCCGCGGCGAATCTCGACCTTCTCGCCGACCTTGGCGATCAGCGCCTTCTTTTCCTCGGCGAGCTTGCCTTCGAGATCGGTTACGCCGTCGAGCGCGGCGTCTGCCACCTTGTCGACAAATGCCTTGAAATCGGCGCTGTTGCCGACGAAGTCGGTCTCGCAGTTGACTTCGACAATCGCGATCTTGGAGCCGCAGGGGCACTGCTTGGCGTAGACGAGACCCTCCTTGGCCGTCTTCTCGGCGCGCTTCGCGGAGACGGCGGCGCCGAGTTCGCGCAGAAGCTTCACCGCGGCGTCGTAGTCGCCTTCGGTCTTGATCAGGGCCTTCTTGCACTCCATCATGCTGACGCCAGTCATCTGGCGCAGCTTCATCACGTCGGAAGCGGAAATGTTTGCCATTTTTCGTTTACCTCATTTTGTAGTTGGCTGTTGTTAGGTCGTGGGCGCCCGGCTTTAGGCGTTGGTCTTCGCGGCTTCGGCGGCGCGGGCCTTGATGGCCTCGGCTGCGGCCTTGGCCGCCTCGCGGCGCGCGTCGCTGCGGCGCACGCGGTCCGCAACGCGACCACCGGCGGGGGCGGACGCGGAAGCTCCGGCTCCGGCCTGGGACGCCGCCGCACCGGAAGCTCCGGCACCGCCACGCCCGCCACGACGCCCGCCGCGGCTGCGGCGCGGACGGTCGCCGGCGCCGCCTTCGGCCGGAATGTCGCCCTTCTCGCGGGCGATGTCGGTCGCGGCGGAGGCGCGCTTGTTCACGCGCTCGGCTTCGGCCTTGCGGGCCTCTTCGGCCGCCTTGCGCTCCCATGCGGCCGCGCCTTCCTTCACGATCTTGGCGATCGAGTCGGAGACAAGCTTGATCGAGCGAATAGAGTCGTCGTTGCCGGGTATCGGCCAAGCGACAGGATCGGGATCGGCGTTCGAATCGACGATCGCGACAACCGGGATGCCAAGGCGCTTCGCCTCGGCGACCGCGTTTTTCTCACGGACCACGTCGACGACGTACACGGCAGCGGGAAGACGATCCATGCCGGCGATGCCGGTGAGGTTCTGCTGGAGCTTGTCAAGCTCGCGGCGGAGAGCGGCCGCCTCCTTCTTGTGCGGAGAGAGAACGCCGCCGTTGTCCTTGTCGAGCGTTTCGAGCTGACGCATGCGGCGGACGCTCTTGCGGATGGTCTGGGCGTTGGTGAGGGTACCACCGAGCCAGCGGTTCGTCATGTAGGGGGAGCCGCATTCCTCGGCCGCCGTCTTCACGACTTCCTGCGCCTGCTTCTTCGTGCCGACGAAAAGAATCTTGCCACCGTCCTCGGAAATCTTCTTCACGAACGCGAGGGCCGATTCGAGAAGCTCGAGCGACTGCGTGATGTCGATGATGTGGACGCCGCCACGCTTGTCGTAAATGTACTTCTTCATCTTGGGGTTCCAGCGCTTGGTCTGGTGCCCGAAGTGGAGACCCGCGTCCATCAGGTCGCGGAGCGTGAGCTGGGAGAGGCTTTCCTGGGCCATTTCTTGTTTCACCTTTGTGTGTCGCCTTTGTGCGGGGGTTGGCCGCGGTGAATCCGCTTTGCCGGCGGCGAACCGACATTCGCTTCCGCGCGGGTTGCCGCACATCCGAACAGCCGGAGGCGGGCGCGCGCCAAATGAGTTGGGCGCGGACGATACACGAAACGCCGTCGCCAGTCAACATCAATTTTCGCGACACATCAATTTTCGCGGATTCGCCCGAACCCGTCTCGGAAATCCGCCGGAGTTGCCGCGAAACGGAGCTTGGAGTATGATTCGCCGCATGAACACAACTGGCACTGGCAAGCGCGAGTCGCTCGGAAGCCGTCTCGGCTTCATCCTCCTCTCCGCCGGATGCGCAATCGGCATCGGCAACGTATGGCGTTTCCCCTGGCTCGCCGGGCAGTACGGCGGCGCGTGGTTCGTAATGTTCTACCTGGCTTTCCTGGCCCTGCTGGGGCTGCCGGTCATGACGATGGAGTTTTCCGTCGGGCGCGCGGCGCACACTTCCCCAGTGCGCGCGTACCAGGCGCTCGGTCATTCGCGCTGGAGAGCGCACGGCTGGGCCTGCCTCGTCGGCTCCACGTTGCTCATGCTGTACTACACTACCGTGTCCGGCTGGATACTGTCGTACTTTGTCCTTTCCGCCAGCGGGGCGCTGACGGGGCTTGACGCCGCCGCGATCGAAACAAAATTCTCATCGTTGCTCGCCTCGCCGGTCGGACAGGCCGCACCGATGGCCGTTGTCGTGATCGCCGGCTTCGCAATATGCGCCGCGGGATTGCGCGGAGGACTTGAGCGCGCGACGAAATGGATGATGCTCGCACTGCTCGCGCTCATGCTGGTGCTCGCCGCACACAGCGCCACGCTGTCGAACACGGTGGAAACCACCGCGGCCGACGGCACGCGCGTATCCGTCGGGGCAATGGACGGACTTCGGTACCTGCTCGTGCCCAACGCCTCCAATGTCGCGCTTCACGGCGGCTGGCTCGCAGTCGTCCGCGAAGCGATGAACCAGGCTTTCTTCACCTTGAGCCTCGGCGTCGGATCCATGGCGATCTTCGGAAGCTACATAGGCCGCGACCGCGCACTGCTGGGGGAGTCGCTCCGCGTGACCCTGCTGGACACATTCGTCGCGATATGCGCGGGCATCATCGTGCTTCCGACATGTTTCGCGTTCGGCGTCGAGCCGGGCGCCGGTCCTGGGCTGCTTTTCGTGTCGCTGCCCAACGTGTTCTCGGAGATGCCGGGGGGGCGCTGGTGGGGTTCCCTCTTCTTCCTGTTCCTCGCGTTCGCGGCTTTCTCGACCGTGCTAGCTGTCTTCGAGAACATCCTGGCATGCATCCGCGACCTGACTGGCTGGTCGCGCCGCAAGGCGTGCGCCACGTGCGCCGTCGCCGTGACTCTGCTTTCGCTTCCGTGCGCGCTTGGTTTCAACGTCCTGTCGTCATTCCATCCGCTCGGCGGGGATTCGTCCGTTCTCGACGCCGAGGACTTCATCGTCTCGAACGTCGTTCTACCGCTCGGCGCGCTTGTCTACGTTCTCTTCTGCAGTCATGAATTCGGCTGGGGATGGCGCTCCTTCGCCGAAGAGGCTAATGCCGGACGAGGGCTCAAGGTCAAGTCATGGATGCGGGCATGGTGCGCATGGGGACTGCCAATCGCCGTGGCGATCATTTTCGCTGCAGGACTCTACGGCAAATTCGCATGATGGACACAGTCTCGGGTGCCAACGCAGCTCCGGCCGCCGGTCTCTACTGCGTCAAGATGCGCGCCTCGTGCGGGGGACGCCACGTCTCCGGAGCCGAGCGAATTGTTCCGGCACGGCTTGTGCCGGCCGCCGCCTCGGCGCTTTCTTCTCGCGCCCTTTCCCATCCGCGCGCCGTACCGGACGACGTCAACATCCGCGTGCAGGCGCTCTCGGACGTCATCACAGTGCCGGCGCTGCCAGTCTCGGCGGAAATCGTGTCCAGCTCAGCCGAAGGGCGTCGGCGCATCGCGGAGCTGCTGCGCGCCGACGGAGTCTCCCACGTTGACCGGATCATGGCCCTTTTCGCCGAAACAGCGCGGATGCGCGGAGCGATGCTGCTCGACGCCGACTCGCTCGAAAGGCTCGAACCGGATCGGGAGCGCGGCGTACGCGCGACGCTCATGGACGAAGCGCGGACCGCAGATTGCGCCGCCGACGCGCTTGCGGGCGTTTACCCCAAAAACCATTTTCGCGAAGCCCTGGTCCTGGCTTCCAAAGTCCAGGCCGCGCCTGGCATCGTCGCCGAAATCTGCGTTTCGGACGACCCGGACTACGTGACCGGCTATGTCGCGTCACGTTCGCTTGGATACAGGCGCATTTCGCGGGTCAAGGAACCAGGCGATCCGGCCGGTGGCAGAATATTTCTTTTCCGCGGCCCGAAATCGCTTGTCGCCCCCTGCATCGACTTTCTTCAGAACCGTCCGGTGCTTGTCGGGGGAATGCCGGAAACCCCGCCCCCGATCGCACGGTGAAAACCACATTGCCGGATTCTGCCGTTCCCGATTCCGACGCGACCGGGTTCGGCGCGCCAGGCGCGACGCCGCTCGACGCCGAACTCGCCGAAGAACTGCTGGCGCTGGACGCGGCGGGCCTGCGGCGCCACATCCGCGAATGCGACGGTCCCGCTGGTCCGCACGCGGTCGTCGGAGGCAGGCGGGTTCTCGTGCTGGCATCGAACGACTACTGCGACCTGGCTCGCGACGAACGGGTCGTCGCCGCCGCGACCGCAGCCGCGCGGCGCTGGGGCGCCGGCAGCGGCGGCGCCCGCCTCACCACGGGGTCGCAGCCCCCGCACACCGCCCTCGAACGCCGCATTGCGGAGTTCAAGCACACTGAGGACGCGCTGACCTTTCCGGCCGGATACATGGCCAATGTCGGCACCATCGCGGCCCTTTGCCGGCGCGGCGACCTAGTTTTGAGCGACGAGCTCAACCATGCGTCGATAATCGACGGATGCCGGCTCTCCCGCGCAGACGTCCGAGTGTATCCGCACGGAGACATGGACGCGCTCGGACGCGAGCTCGCCGCCGAATCTGGGCGCCGCCGCCGAATCCTCGCCGTTTCCGACGCCGTCTTCAGCATGGACGGCGACTTGCTCGACCTGCCGCGATTCGTGGAGCTCTGCCGGGCGCACGGCGCGATTTCGATGATCGACGAGGCTCACGCGACGGGTGTGGTCGGACGCTGCGGGCGTGGACTCTGCGAACACTTCGGATGCCCCCACCCCGACGTCCTTATGGGGACTTTGAGCAAGGCGCTGGGCGCAGCCGGAGGATACGTGGCCGGTTCAAAAGTCCTCGTTGACTTTCTCCGCAACAAGGCCCGCGCGTTCGTGTTTTCCACGTCGACCCCGGCACCGATAGCCGCCGCCGCTACGGCCGCGATCGACATTCTGGGAAACGAGCCGTGGCGCGCGGAAAAGGCGCGTTCCAACGCGGCTTTTTTCGCGAACGCACTCCGCGAGCGCGGAATTCCGTCGTTCACGCAATCCGCAATCGTCCCGGTCGTGGTCGGCGACGAAACCGCCGCGGTGCGCGCCTCGGAGGCCCTGCTCGCGGACGGCATCTGGATCCCGGCGATACGCTACCCGACGGTGGCGCGCGGCACCGCACGGCTCCGCGCTTCCGTCATGTCGACACATTCTGTCGAAGAGCTCGCCGCCGCGGCCGAAAGCGTCGCACGCGCCATGACGGCGGCACGCGGCTAGCTCTCCCAGCTAGGCGCTAGCGCGCGGCCGACGCGTATGCGGCGAACACCATCGCATCGCTTTGGGCCGCATCGGCAAACGTCACGAACGGGCGGCCGCCCGTCCTTATGGCCTTGATGAAGTCGTCGATTTGCGCCTGGTGGCCCGGACCGTAATACGCCTTGCCTTTCGCAAACAGGCGCTCGCCAGAGGAAAGCGCCCTGTCGATGCGGGCGCGAACCCGCTTTTCGGCAGCCTTGTCTGCCAGGGAAAGCCATGCGAGCCTGTCGTCGCGGATTTCGACGCCCCCCGCCGTACCCTGGAACTCCAGCGCGGACTTCCACTGCTTGATGCCGGCGTTGGTCGCGACGAACGATCCCAGCCCTCCGTCGCGCAGACGAAGCGACACCGCAATCGTGTCTTCGGTTTCGATCAGCCCCTCGTGTCCGAGATTCGCGGAATATGCGCGCGCCGACGCGGCTCCTCCGGCGATCCAGAGCATCAGGTCGAAATAGTGGATCGACTGGTTGATGAGGACCGACCCGCCTTCGGATTTCCTCGTGCCGCGCCATGCGTCGCGCCGGAAATATTCGGCGTCGCGAAGCGTGTAGAGAGACCCGGTGGCGGTCAGCAGGCGACCAAACGCGCCTTCCTCCACAAGTGCGCGAAGCACGCGCGGCAGGGGCTCGAAGCGATGCTGGAAAACGCCAGCGGCTACAAGTTCCGGATGGGCATCCGCGGCGTCGAGCATCCGCCGCAGGTCGGCGGCGTTAACGGCGAGGCTCTTTTCGCACAGCACGTGCTTGCCAGCAGCGAGCGCGGCGCAAGCGAGCGGACGGTGCGATGCGTGATCGGTGCAGATCGAAACCGCATCCACGCCCGGATCGGCGAATATCTCCGCGGCGTCAGTTGTCCAACGCGCCCCGGGAGCGCGCTCTTCGGCAGCCCTTTTGGCGCGTTCGGGCAGCAAGTCGCAGACCGCCACCACCTTGACGTGCGGATTGTGCGCGTAGCAGCGCAGATGAAGCTCGCTTATGACTCCGCAGCCGATCACGGCCACGCGGACTTTTCCCTTGGATTTCATTGTACGGAAACAAATTTCTCGCCGCTGCCCTATCTTGCGCGGCAAGGCCGCTAGCCTAGCATACGCCCCGCGCCTTTTCAACATCGAACCGCCATCCGGGCGCAATCGCGCGCAACACAACCAAAAAAATCTTCTTTTCATGTAACTGGCACCATGATAGAATCCCGCCGTCCCGGTTACCGCCTCGATTGGGCCGGATGCATCACCCAAAAGAACAACACAACACATCATTGCATTATGGAAGTTCCGAAACGTCTCCTCACAATACAGGACATCTCCTGCGTCGGACAGTGCTCTGCCACGGTGGCGCTCCCGCTCGTATCCGCCTGCGGCATTGAATGCGCGGTCCTGCCCAGCGCCGTTCTCTCCAACCACACAGGCGGTTTCTCCGCCTGGACTTTCCACGATCTCACGGGAGAAATGGCCCCGATCGAGGCCGAATGGATTCGTCAGGGTCTCAGTTTCGACGCGTTCTACACGGGCTACGTCTGCGAATCGCAAATCGCACCGATTCTCTCGATCATGGAGCATTGCGCCGCTCCCGGCGCCCTTCGCATAGTCGATCCAGCGATGGCCGACAACGGCCGACTTTACTCCGGATTCGGCCCGGACTTTCCGTCGAAGATGGCCAGGCTCTGCAAGGGAGCGGACTACATCCTGCCCAACCTAACCGAGGCCGCCCTGCTGCTGGGACGCGAGCCGGTCCTGGAAGGATACGACAAGGCGTTCGTCGAAGACACCGTCGCCGGGCTTCACGCCCTCGGCGCAAAGAACGTGATCCTAACGGGCGTGTCGTTCGATCAGGCGAAACTCGGCACCGCAGTGTCCGACGGCACCACGGTTAGATACGACTTCAACCCGCGTCTGCCACGCATGGCGCACGGAACTGGCGACGTCTTCGCGTCAGTGTTCGCCGGCGCCGTTCTGCGCGGCCGCGACGCGCTCGACTCCGCCGCCCTGGCGGCCGACGTCGTGTGCGCGTCCATCGAGGCCACTCCGGACGAGCACTGGTACGGCGTCTGTTTCGAACGCGCCATTCCGCTCCTGGCCGATCGTCTTCGTCAGGCGGCCGGTTGACGGCCGGCAACATGAGTTCCCGGATCGCACAGACGGACGCGCGCAGCCGCATTGCGTGGCTGAAGCTCTTCAGGGTCCCCAACCTTGCCACTGCTGGCGGCGAAGCCGTGGCCGGCGCGGCGCTTGCGCTGGCGGCGGCCTGCGGTCGCGGCGCGCCACGATGGAGCAGCGAGGCCACCGCCGCGGGCGTTGCCGCGCTCGTGTGCGGCGCCGCCGCTGAAATCATGCTCTACCTGGCCGGGCTCGCCGACAACGATCTTGTCGACGAAGCCGCCGACAGGGCCTCAGGTTCCGATCGCCCGCTTGCGACTGGCGACCTCTCGCGCCGTCAAGTCGTCGCGGCTCGCGCAGTCTGTTTCGCGGCCGCTTTCGCGGCGGTGGCGTTCGCCCGTCCGAGCGCCATCGCCTGGGTGCTCTGGTGCGCGGTCGCCGCCGCGATTGTCGTGTACAACCGGACCAAGGAGCGATTCCCGCGGGCGGGTCTGCTGTCAATGGGCGCCTGCCGTTCGCTTTCGGTGGCGGCTGGCGCCGCGCTTTCGCCGGCATGGGCCGCCACCGGCGCGGTCGCCGCCGCATTGCCGTGGATGGTCGCGGGGTGGACCACTTACGTCGCCGCAATCACATGGCTCGGCGCGCGCGAGGAATGCGCCGACGGCGCCTTGCCGCCAGGACGATTCGCCCCGGCGGCGTTCTGCCTCGTTCCCGCAGTCGGACTTTGGCGGTCCGGACTTGGCGCGACGTTTGCCGTTCCGGCGGCAGCGGGTTGCGCGGCGGCCGCAGTTTCGTGGTGTCGGGCGGTGCGTCCACTCGGACGCGCCCACGGCCCAGGCGAACGCGGTCGCGCCGTCGGGGCGGCCGTAGGGGCGCTTTTGTGGATGCAGTCCGGTTTCGCTCTCGCGGGCGCCGCCGGACTCGCAGGCGAAGCGCCACCTCTTGCCGTCGCGCTCGCGGCGCTTTGCGCTGGAAGCTGGATTTTCCGCTTTGCGGCGCGCCGCCTGTTTCCAAAAATCACTGGCTCCTAGTCGACATTGCGTCTGCGGTTCGCCTAAGCACATGCGCACGATCCGGGACATTCGATTCCTTCAACTGCGGAAAAAAATCGGACGCTCGGTGTTTTTCGAATTGACTGGCGACCCCGATGATGGTAGAATCCGCCGCCGTTTTCGCGAAAACAAACTTTCCGTACGGACGATTCCAAGACCATGAACTTTCAGATGCTCGACCGGGCAAAGGCCCGCATCAACAGCATTCCAGTGCTCGTCAACATGTGCTCGATCCGCGTCAAGCAGCTCAATCAGGGCGCTCGGCCGCTTCTCAAGCCGGAACCTGGCGAGGAGACCATCGACACGGTTCTGCGCGAAATCGCCGAGGGAAAGCTTGTGTCCCAGGTCGATTTCGACACTCTGGAACGCCGCGGCCTCGGGCACCGCTAAGAGGCGGCCCGACACGCGTTTTCGGCTTTTTTTCGTCGCGTCGAACGGATTTTGATCGAGGCTAGGCATGGCGGGGAACTCGAATGCGCGTGACGGCGGCGGCGTTGCATTCGTGGCGCGCAACCGCAAGGCGTTGCACGACTACGAGGTCTTGCAGCGCATCGAGGCCGGTGTCGCCCTCTGCGGCACGGAAGTGAAGGTGGTCCGTTCCGGACACGCCAGCCTGTCTGGCGCGTATGCGTCGGTCGACAAGAACACCGGCGAAGTCTGGCTTTCCGGCGTCAACATACCGCCATACGGATTCGGCAACATCTTCAACCACGACTCCCTCCGCGCCCGCAAGCTGCTGCTGCACCGCAAGGAAATCATCAAGTTGAGGGCGCACGAGGAGCGCAAGGGCTGCACGCTCGTGCCGCTGTCGCTCTACCTCAGGCACGGCATCGTGAAATGCGAGCTCGGAATCTGCCGCGGCAAGACCGACGTGGACAAGCGCGAATCGATCAAAAGGCGCGAACTCGACCGCGACGCGCGGCGCGTGTTTGCCGCCGAGCGTTCGCGCGGGCGCTGACAACCCACCGGGCCGCGCGATGCTGACGCTCGACTCACCGGAGGCGATTGCCGCGCACGCGCGGAACGTCGTGTTTTGCGCCGGATTTTTCGACGGCGTCCATTTGGGTCACCAGGCGCTGATTGCGGCGGCCGTGAAGGAAGCCGCACGGCATGGCTACACCGCGCCGGCTGCCCTGACTTTCCGCCGCCATCCGCAAGCCGTTCTCGCCCGCAACGAGAGTTTTCCGCTGGTGGTCCCGGACTTTTCCCGCAAGCTGGAATTGCTGGAAGCGGCCGGACTGAAGTTCTGCCTCGCCCTTGATTTCTCCGTGAAGATGGCGGCGATGCCGCCGGATGAGTTCGTCAAGTGGGCATTTGGCCCGTGGTTCGCCGGCGACACGTCGCGGCGGTGCATTGTCGTGTGCGGTCCGAACTGGCGTTTCGGCGCCGGCGGCGCCGGTCGCCCGCAGGACATTCCCGCTCTTTCGGACGGGCGAGTGGAAGCGAAGGTCGTGCCGCTGGCGGAAGTCGGCGGCGCCCCGGTTTCCAGTTCCAGGATTCGCGACGCGGTTTCGCGTGGAGACCTGGAGACAGCCACGGCCCTTCTGGGCCGCCCCTGGGAATCGGACGTGGACGTATTCGAGGCGAATCGCGGCCGTGGCGTCGGTTCGGCGATCCTGGGGGCGCCCACGGCCAACGCGACTGTACCAGGATTTTTGCGCCCCCCCGTTGGCGTCTACGCCGTCGACGCAGTAATTTCTTCCGGAGAGCAAGGCTGCAAGCCCGCCACGAAATGGTCGCGCGCAGTGGCGAATTACGGATTCCGCCCGACATTTCCCGACGCTCGCCCGGACGCCCCCGTCCTTGAAATCCATTTTCTCGACAAAGTGGACGTTGATCTGCATGGTCGCCATTTGCGGGTTCGCTGGCTGACCCGCATCCGCGACGAGCGCAAATTCGACACTCCGGCGGCGCTCGCCGCCCAGATCAGGGCCGACATCGCGGCTGCCGGATCGACTGTCCTCCCCGCCCTTCCCGGCACTTGTCTGTCATGAAAA
This sequence comes from uncultured Verrucomicrobiota bacterium, assembly GCA_946624575.1. Classification (GTDB taxonomy): domain Bacteria; phylum Verrucomicrobiota; class Kiritimatiellia; order RFP12; family UBA3636; genus UBA3636. The sequence continues at coordinate 7,479 of CAMOSH010000069.1, read as the reverse complement.
CGCCCTGCCGAGAAACCGGAATGCCGCGCTCTGGAGAGGGTCTGGCTCGCACGGGCAAAAAAAACTTGCATTATAAGGGCGCTTGACGTAGAATCCCGCCCGCATTTTTCTCCGCTCGGTCGCACCGGCAGGGTACCGGGAGGGCGGAGAAAAGCGAAAACAACAAGCCAAACACCCCACAATGGCAAAGAAAGTCACCGGCATCGTGCGCCTTCAGGTGCCAGCCGGCAAAGCGAATCCCGCGCCGCCGATTGGTCCGGCGCTCGGTGCGCAGGGCGTCAACATCATGGCGTTCTGCAAGCAGTTCAATGCCGCGACGGCGGACAAGGGCGGTCTGGACATCCCGGTCGTCATCACCGTCTACGCGGACAAGTCGTTCACCTTCATTCTCAAGAGCCCGCCCGCAGCGGTGCTTCTGAAGAAGGCGGCCGGCATCGAGAAGGGTTCGGGCACCCCGAACAAGACGAAGGTCGGCAAGGTCACGCACGCGCAGATTCTCGAAATCGTGAAGACCAAGGCGGCCGATCTCAACGCGGTCGATCCGGAACACGCCGCGCGCATGGTCGAGGGCACCGCCCGCTCCATGGGCATCACCGTCGTGAAATAAGGAGCTTCGACCATGAAGAAACACGGTAAGAAATACGTCGACGCGGCCAAGAAGGCCCCGGCCGAAGCGGTCTCCGTCGCCGAGGCGGTCGCGTTCGTCAAGGCCAACGCCGGCGCGAAGTTCGACGAATCGGTCGAGCTCGGAATGCGCATGGGCTGCGACCCGCGCAAGAGCGACCAGATGATTCGCGGCACCACCAGCCTGCCCCACGGCACTGGCAAGGACGTGCGCGTTGTCGTGTTCGCCGGCGGCGCCGCTGCCGACGCAGCGAAGGCGGCCGGCGCGATCGAGGCCGGAGTCGACGACCTGCTCGAGAAGATCAAGGGCGGCTGGACGGACTTCGACGTGGCGATCGCCACCCCCGAGGCCATGACCAGCGTCCGCAAACTCGCACGCGTCCTCGGCCCCCGCGGCCTCATGCCGAACCCCAAGACCGGCACGGTGACGGACGACGTCGCCTCCGCGGTCAAGGCCCAGAAGGCCGGCAAGGTCGAATTCCGCATGGACCGCCAGGGCAACATCTGCGCACTGGTCGGCAAGCGCTCGTTCGAGGCGTCGCAGTTGGTCGACAACATCAACGCCCTCATCGACGCCATCCGCTCGGCCCGTCCCGCTGCCGTCAAAGGCCAGCTGTTCAAGAAAGTCTCCGTGAGCTCCACCATGGGCGTCCCCGTCCACGTGGACATCCACGACTAACCGCCCGGGAAGGAAAGGGAAAGAAAATGACCAAACCCCAGGCCAATTCCAAGCGCCCCGAAAAGCTCGCCGCCATCGCGGAAATCGACGAATTCGTCAAGAGCTCGGGCTATTGCTTCATCCTCAACTACGGCGGCCTCACGGTCGAGCAGCTCTCCGCGCTGCGCGTCGAACTCGGCAAGCACGAGTCCGCGCTCAAGGTCGTGAAGAACACCTATCTGGCCAAGGCCCTCGAAGACAAGGGCTGGACGCAGCTGGAGCAGGTTCTCTCCGGCCCCACGGCGCTCGTCGCCGGTGCCGGCGATCCCGCCGAAGTCGCCAAGGCCGTCGTCGCCTTCCTCAAGAAGAACGAGCAGGCCTCCGTCAAGGGAGCGCAGCTCGAAGCCCAGACGCTCTCGGCCGAACAGGTCAAGCAGCTCTCCGAACTGCCGGGCAAGGACGCCATGCGCGCCAAGCTGCTCGGCACCCTCAACGCGCCCGCGACCGACATGGTCCGCGTGCTCGCCGCCTCGCTCAAGAGCGTCCTCTACGTCCTCAAGGCGAAAGCCGAAAAGGACGGCGGCGCACCCGCCGAGGCATAGTCGCGCCGCGCATCGGGAAAACCACGTACCACAAAACCGGCATGGCCGGCGCGGCGGGTGCCGCGACGCGGCGTTCCGGTTCCACCCGGACAAAGGGTCCGGGGGGTTGGACGAAAAAAAAGAAAGAAAAAGAAAATGAATCAGGAAGAAATCGTCGAGGCGCTCTCGAAGCTCTCCGTGCTCGAAGTCGCCAACCTCGTCAAGGCTCTCGAAGAGAAGTGGGGCGTTTCCGCCGCCGCTCCCGTCGCCGCTGTCGCCGCCGGCCCTGCCGCCGCCGCCGCTCCGGTCGAAGAGAAGACCGAATTCGACGTGAAGCTCGCCGACGTGCCCGCCGACAAGAAGATCGCCGTGATCAAGGAAGTCCGCGGCGCCACCGGTCTCGGTCTGGCCGAGTCCAAGAAGCTCGTCGAGGACAAGGGCGTCGTCAAGTCCGGCATCTCGAAGGCCGACGCCGAAGAGCTCAAGAAGAAGCTCGAAGCCGCCGGCGCCAAAGTCGAGGTCAAGTAAACGCCTCGCCGCTCCGGCCTCGTCGGCGCCTACGCGCCGGTGGGCCGGAGCCGGTTTTTATTATTTTCCCTTTTATGATTCGCGATCGTATCGCCACAATACGCTCTTTTCCCCCTTTTCGCTCTTTGATTTCCATTCTGGCCTCCGGTGCGCATAGCCGGGGCCGGCTTTTTTCGAGTTCCCTCCTCTCCCCACCCTCACGACTTTCGAGGTTTCCATGAAGGAAAGAACCGTTTACGGCAAACTTTCGCCCGTTCTCGCCCCGCCCGACCAGATCGAAATCCAGACAAATTCCTACGAGGAATTCCTGCAAAAGGACGTCGCGCCCGAAAACCGGGCCCCCGTCGGACTTCAAGGCATATTCAAAAGCATCTTCCCGATCGAAAGCTACGACGGGCACTACAAGCTGGAATTCCTCCAGTACCGCCTCGGTCGCGCTCCCGACGACAAGTCCCCGCCCGACCCCAAGGACGACCCTCTCACCGCGCTGCGCGAAGGCATAACCTACTCCGCTTCGCTCAATGTCGAGTTCGCGCTCGAAAACGGCGACAAGGGAGCGACCCGCGAATGGGTGTACATGGGCGAGCTGCCCCTGATGTGCAAGGACGGCGCGTTCGTCATCAACGGCGCCGAGCGTGTCATCGTCTCGCAGCTTCACCGCTCCCCCGGCATCTGCTCGGAGCGCTCGTTCCACGCCAACGGCACACCGCTTTATTCGGTGCGCGTCATCCCGGACCGCGGCTCCTGGCTTGAATTCCAGTTCGACGCCAGCCGCAAGATCTGGGTCTACATGGACCGCCGCCGCAAGGGCCGCAAGTTCCTCGTCTCGACCTTCCTCCGCTGCCTGGAGTTCTCCTCCGACCGCGACATCCTTCAGAATTTCTACACGTACGAGACGCTCGACGCGGACGCCGACGTGTCCGGCCGTCGCCTGGACTCGCTCGTGTTCCCCGACGACCTGCGCGACCCCACGACCAACGCCCTGCTGGCGCACCGGTACGAGTTCGTGACCGAAAACGCCCTCAAGCAGCTCTCCAAGGCCGGATTCACGAAGATCGAGGTTGTCAACGTCTCCTGGGACGGCGGTCTCCTGCTTGAAACGATGCGCGCCGACACGACGCACAGCCAGGAAGAGGCGCTCAAGGACGTCTACCACCGCCTCCGTCCCGGCGATCCCGTCACCGCTTCCAACGCGCAGCAGCTCGTGCGCCGCCTGTTCTTCGACAACCGCCGCTACGACCTCGGCAAAGTGGGCCGCTACAAGCTCAACGCGAAGCTGCGCCCGTTCCGCGACACGAGCCGCGGCGAGCCAATCGAGCTGCCCGGCGACCTGCGCGTCCTCGACCGCAGCGACATCATCGCGGCAATCCGCCTGCTCGGCGCGGTCAATACCACGACAAAGCCCAGCGCGGCCGGCCGCGTCCCCCAGTGCAAGCTGGCCACCAACGTGCCGATCGACGACATCGACCACCTCGGATCCCGTCGCATCCGCACGGCCGGCGAACTGCTGGAAAACCAGTGCCGCATCGGCCTTGCTCGCACGGAGCGCACGATTCACGAGCGCATGACCATGGCCGGCAGCCAGAACGCCGACAGCGAAGCTGAAATGCTCCGTCCGACGCGCCTCGTGAACAGCAAGACGTTCGGTTCAGTCGTGGCTGACTTCTTCGCGCGCAGCCAGCTCTCGCAGTTCATGGACCAGACGAACCCGCTCTCCGGGCTCGCGCACAAGCGCCGCCTCTCGGCCCTGGGCCCCGGCGGTCTCACGCGCGACCACGCCGGTTTCGAGGTCCGCGACGTCCACCCGTCCCACTACGGCCGCATCTGCCCGATCGAAACACCCGAAGGTCCGAACATCGGCCTCATCTCCTCGCTCGGCATCTACGCCAAGATCAACGAATACGGGTTTGTCGAAACCCCGTACCGCAAGGTCGAGCACGAACCTGACGGCACGCCGCACGTCACGGACGAAGTCCAGTGGATGAGCGCCGACGAGGAGGAGAAGTTCGTCATCGCACAGGCAAACGCGCGCCTCGACGAGGGCAACCACTTCATCGACTCGATGATCCGCGTCCGCTACCGCGGCGAGTTCCAGGAAGCTCCCAACAAGCGCGTCCAGTACATGGACGTGAGCCCGATGCAGGTGATTTCGATCGCCGCGGGCCTCATCCCGTTCCTGGAACACGACGACGCAAACCGCGCGCTGATGGGCGCCAACATGATGCGCCAGGCAGTCCCGCTGCTGCGCACGGAACGCCCCTACGTCGCGACCGGACTCGAAGGCCGCGCCGCGCGCGACTCGAAGGTCGTCGTCGTCGCGGAGGAGGACGGCGTCGTCACCGAAGTCGACGCCCGCCATGTCGTCGTGACGCCCAAGGACAAGGCGCCGCACCGCTACGACTTGCAGAAGTTCCGCCGCACGAACGCCGGCACCTGCTTCAACCAGTGGCCGATCGTCGAAAAGGACCAGGAGGTCAGGAAGGGCGACGTCATCGCCGACGGCCCCGCCACCGATCAGGGCGAACTCGCAATTGGCAAGAACCTGCTCGTCGCCTACATGCCCTGGTGCGGATACAACTTCGAGGACGCCATCCTCGTCTCCCAGCGCATCGTGCGCGACGACGTGTTCACGTCGGTCCACATCCTCGAATTCGAGTGCATCGCGCGCGATACGAAACTCGGCCCCGAGGAAATTACGCGCGACATCCCGAACGTCGGCGAAGAGGCGCTTCGCAACCTCGACGAACGAGGCGTCATCCGCGTCGGCGCGGAAGTGAAGCCCGGCGACATCCTCGTGGGCAAGGTCACGCCGAAGGCGGACTCCGAACTGATGCCGGAAGAGCGCCTGCTGCGCGCGATCTTCGGAGAAAAGGCCGCCGACGTGCGCGACACTTCGCTCAAGGTCCAGCCCGGAACCTACGGCATCGTCATGGACGTCAAGGTCTCGAACCCCGAAGACGGCAAGACGAGCGGCCGCCGCTCCGTAGCCGCCGCCGCCGAATCCCTGATGGACGGCGACGCGCCCCGTCGCAAGCCCCAGACCGAGCGCGACCTGCGCAAGCGCCGCGACGCCGACGCGAAGAAGATCGACAGCGAGCTCTCCAAGAACCTCAACGACGAATACCAGGGCCTCAAGCTCGCATTCGCGGTGCTCGGCGGCGAAAAGGGCGACGTGATCATCCCCGCCGGCAAGAAGGTCACGAAGACGCACATCAACAAGGTTGTCAAGTTCCGCACCTCGCTGGAGTTCGACCGCGAGGCCGAGGGCGCCGCCCGCTTCGCCGAAATCATCGACGCGGTCGCCCCGCGCTACAAGAGCCTCGACGAGCGTCTCGAAAAGGACATCGCGGCTCTTCAGGCCGGCGAGCCCGTGTCGAGCGACACGGTCCGCTCCGTCAAGGTCTACCTGGCCGAAAAGAAGAACCTCTCCGTCGGAGACAAGCTTTCCGGTCGCCACGGCAACAAGGGCGTCGTCGCACGCGTCCTCCCGGACTGCGACATGCCATTCCTGCCAAACGGCCAGCCGATGGACATCGTCCTCAACCCGATGGGCGTGCCTTCCCGCATGAACCTGGGTCAGGTGTTCGAAACGCACTTGGGCGCCGCGTGCCGCGCGCTCGGCATCTATGCCGCTACCCCCGTGTTCGACGGCATCTCCGAAGCCAAGATCCACGAAATGCTCGGCCAGGCCGGCAACGAGGACGACTTCGAGTGGATCGACGAGGACGGCAAGAGCGTCCTTTACGACGGGCGCACGGGCGAGCCGTTCGACCAGCGCGTCATGGTCGGCGTCACCTACATGCTGAAGCTCCACCACCTCGTCACCGACAAGATCCACGCCCGCGCAGTCGGCCCCTACTCCCTCGTCACCCAGCAGCCGCTCGGCGGCAAGGCGCAGGCCGGCGGCCAGCGCATGGGCGAAATGGAAGTGTGGGCGCTCGAAGCCTACGGCGTGGCCTACGCGCTGCAGGAGATGCTCACGGTGAAGTCCGACGACGTCGCCGGCCGCACCCGCATCTACGAGTCGATCGTCAAGGGCCAGAACGCCCTGAGCGCCGGCATGCCCGAGACGTTCAAGGTCCTCATCAGCGAACTCAAGGGCCTCTGCCTCGACATGCGCCTCGAAAAGGCCGAGGACGTCCGCAAGCCCGCCGCCATCCGCTAACCCCTTCCAGGAGACACACGACATGAATCCCTACGCCATGAAGGACCTCTTCGACGAGGGCGGCAGCGTCGACCAGTACGACGACGTCTGCATCACCCTCGCCTCGCCCGAAACCATCCGCTCCTGGAGCCACGGCGAGGTGAAGAACCCCGAGACGATCAACTACCGCACGTACCGCCCCGAGAAGGACGGACTCTTCTGCGAGAAGATCTTCGGACCTACGAAGGACTGGGAGTGCGCCTGCGGCAAGTACAAGCGCATCAAGAACAAGGGCATGGTCTGCGACCGCTGCGGCGTCGAGGTGACGCTCGCGTCGGTGCGCCGCCAGCGCATGGGCCACATCGAGCTCGCGGTCCCCGTGAGCCACATCTGGTTCTTCAAGTGCTCGCCCTCCAGGATGGGCCTGCTCCTCGACAAGACGACGAGCGAGCTCGAGCGCGTCCTCTACTACCAGGACTGGATGGTCACCGAACCCGGCGGCACGGGCCTCAAGGAAGGGCAGATCCTGAGCGACCAGGAGTATCTCGACGCGCAGGAGAAGTACGTCGACGGCTTCAAGGCCGAGATGGGCGCCGAAGCGGTCAGGAAGCTTCTCAGGAAGCTCGACCTCGACGCCCTCATGAAGGACCTCGAGGAGCAGATGGAGAACACCCGCTCCAAGCAGAACCGCAAGAAGATCGCCAAGCGCATGAAGGTGGTCGAGGGCTTCCGCGTGTCCCAGTCGAAGCCCGAGTGGATGGTGCTGGACGTGCTGCCGGTCATCCCGCCGGAGCTCCGTCCGCTCGTCCCGCTCGAGGGCGGCAGGTTCGCGACGAGCGACCTCAACGACCTCTACCGCCGCGTCATCAACCGCAACAACCGCCTGAGGAACCTGCTCGCGCTCAAGACGCCGGACGTCATCATCCGCAACGAGAAGCGCATGC
>CAMOSH010000068.1 GCA_946624575.1 uncultured Verrucomicrobiota bacterium | reverse complement strand
GAGCACAAAGTTTCTGGAAAATGGCGGCTTGTGGCATAGCCGCCAACGGCGGCGTTCGATGCCACGGCCGCCATTTTCCTGGCGCTCTTTGCGTTCCGTTGCATGAACAGTTTCTGGTCGCGCCCTTTCCTGGTCCTGGATTTGCGTTCGGGAAGGGCATTTGGTAGAATTTGAAGCTGTGAACGACACGGAGCGCGCCATGGAAAAATTCTTCAACGTCGCCGGCCCCTGCAACCCGGCCAAGCACTACATGCTCCCCGCCCTTGACCGGATGCCGGAGATCCGGCGACTTGTCGAACGAAAGATGTACGCCGCCTCATGGGAAAGACGAAGTGTTCGATAGAATGTTCACAATTTTCAATTGAAACAATTGTTCACAAATAACAAATCAAAATTCTTAACGAACAGGATAGAAGATGAATTTGTCATTTTCCATTTGTGAACATTTGTCTCAATTGTCATTTGTGAACAATTCTTCGGGCTGGATGGCGGTGTTCGACGTCGATTCCGCGAAGCCGTGGAACGAGAAAATCTACGCCCGCGACGAAACATTCGACGGCAAGACGATTCACGTGATCGGGCTTTAATCCGAATCGCGGTAGGAGGGGCCCGGGATGAACGACGGGCCGAAGGCCAAATCCTTCAGCCGACGAAGGGCGCCATGTAGAGCGGAAGACGCATCACGTCCGCCGAGACGGCAACGTCGCCAGGATGGAGAATCACGGACATGGAAACGTTCGCCTTGAACTTCGCCCGGAACTTGTCCAACGAAGCCGTGGAGTAGTCCTTCGCGCTTTTCACCTCGACCGGCGTGACGTTCTTCGACCTGATTTTCACGAAAACAAGGAGCTAAACCATCCTGATTTTCACGAAAACAAGGAGCTGAAGCATCTTGTTTTTCACGAAAACAAGGGGCTAACGGGGACAGACCGCGCAAATCGCGAGAAATTGCGCATTTTTGAATTGTCCGTCTTGAGTTATTGAAAATTTTTGCACATGTTCAAAAATGACTTGACATAAGTTTTGAACCGTGTATGATGGGCGCCGTTTTCGCCTCTCCAGAGGCAAAAGGCTCCCGGCCATGAAGAAAAAGCCCACCATGAAAAGAAACCCCGCCGTCGAATCTCCGCTGGAATCGCCGCGCGTCCGAGTGCTCAACTGGCTCAAGCGCTCGCTTGCATCGGGAGAAATCCCACGCGGCGGGGAATTGCCGTCCGCGCGCGCGATCGCCAAATTGCTCGGAATCGCGCCGAACACGGCGGCGACGGCGCTCTCCGAGGCGGAGGAGCAGGGGCTTGTCGTCTGCCGCGCAGGGACCAACCGCCGCTACGCGGGCGAAGTGCGAAAGGTCGGCGGCGATTCGCTGGCGTCCTCGGCGGTGTTCGTGCTGGCGGGGCAGATGTCATTCACGGACATCGCCACCGCTCCGTCGTGGTCCGATTCGTTCCTTGCCCTGGACGTGGTGCGCAGCCTGTCGCTGCGGGGGCGTTCCGTGGCGCTCTACACCCCGCAGTCGTTGCCAGCGGGCGGGCTGGACGCTATCTTCGAGGCGCGTCCCGGCGGCATGGTCGTGACGAATAGCGTAAGCGGCGACCCGCTCGCGATGGAGGCGCTGCGGCGCTGCCGCGAGGCCGGCATCCCTGCGGTGGCCTACGGCAACGCGCCGGAACTGCGCGCCTTTGACCGAGCCTACTCCGACCACCGCGCCGGTTCGCGCGACCTCACGCGCTGGCTCATTGCGCACGGCCGCAAGCGTATCGTCCCCTTCTTCCCCTTTGCCCCGACGCGCTTCTGGGAGCAGGAACGCATCGCCGGCTACGAAGAGGCCATGCGCGAGGCGGGGCTGGAGCCGGTGGCGTCTAAGCCGTTCTGCATGCCGGGAATACAGGTACCCGGACTCATTGAATACTTCCGCATCAACACGGCCATGTCGCTTTCGGCGCTGGTCACGATGCGCCGCGACGGCGATTCCCCGGACGCCCTTCTCTGCCTCAACGACGACTGGGCAAGGCCTGCCATTGCCGCCGTCAAAGAACTCGGCCTGGACGCTAGGCGCGACATTCTCGTCGCCGGCTACGACAACATGGCAAAAGGGTCTGGATTCGACGCTGTCAGCATGGAACATCCCACCGTCACCGTTGACAAGCACAACGAGCGCTCTGCGGAAGACCTTGCCGCACTTGTCCTCGCCCGCATGGACGGAACGCTTCCTCCCGAACCTCAGGCAAGGATTCACAAGCACGAGCTTGTGGAGGTAGCGCAATAACTCTTCCATTCCACCTCTCATCCTAACCCAAAAGGAACTCACCAAATGAATTCACCAAAACTTATACCATCTGCAGTTGCGGCAATCGCGACCGCGGCGTTCGCGACCCTCACCATGCCGGTTCTCGGCTCCACCAACGTCTTCGACGACGCAGTATTTTGGTTCCGCGGCGGCAAAGACTGCGTGACGGCTGACGGACAGATGCGAACTGGCGAATTCTTCGACGACCTCCGCGCCGATGACGACTCCCACGCAAACCACCAGTTGGAAGTGACGGGTTATACCGAGAACGGCGTCTTCCGCACCGAAAACGTTGTCTTCCCCGCGCTGGGAACGGCCTACTCCAAGCCGATGCAGGTCCTGCACATCACGGACATTGGGCGCGAAACGTCGTCCGGCGTCACCAATCGGCTTCCCCTGCTTGTGCGGCCCTACGACGTTTTCCGCGACAACAGCATTTCCAACGAATACACGATCGTCTGCCGCATAAAGCTCGATACGCTTTCGCGGCAGGACTGGCTCTACCGAATCGGATACACGACAAACAAGGGTCTCCTGCTCGGCTTGAAAGCGGGGTCAAACGGGTGCAAGGTCGTGAACGCCTACCGGTATGACAGCACGCACACCCTCCGCGAAGTCTCATTTTCGTCGGTGTCCGTGCCAACGAACATGTGGATCGACCTCAGCGTTACAGTTGGCGGCGGAAAGCTGCGCGTCGGCGCCGCCGCGCCGTCGACGAGTTCGCTCAACGGAAACAACCCGACCATCGTGTTCGCCGAGACGGACATGTGGACGGAAAACTGCACCTTGACGGGGACGGATTCGCACTACAGGTTATTTGGCGAGAGGGATTCAACGGAAGGGCCTTCCGCAGAGAAGGGCGGATTCCTCGGCAGCGTCCAGCAAATTGCGATCTGGGGTCGCAAACTTAGCGACCAGGAGGTCATGGAGGCGTTTGGCATGCCGCGCCCCGTGATTTTCCGCACGGGCTTCGACAACAATTCGTCGGACGAGTTCGGCGGGTCCCGTTCCGCCGCGGCACAGGCAATCGACGGCCTTGGCTCGTGGCAGGGCGTCTGGAACGAAATGCGCGCCGGCGACACTTGGACGGTCAACTTCGACGCGCTTTCCGGCGACAAAAACAATTCGCAGGTTTTCTCCCTTCGGACGCTTCGCGGCTCCTCCTCCGCGAGGATCGGCGTCTCGCTGAACGGAACGTCGCTTGGCAATAGGACCGTCAACGGGAACTCGCGCGCCTTCTGGCCGGTTCCGTCCAACCTCGTCGTGGCGGGAGCGAATACCTTGACCATCAGCCGCACGGATGGTGGCACCAGCGCCTTCCTCGTCGATGACATGGAACTCGGAGGCTCGTTCCTCGCCTCGGCCGGCGCTAACAGCCGGCTGATGCAGACCGGCGTTTCGTCCGCCGCCGACCCCAACACGTCCCATTGGCCGAACACGCTTCTGTCATACGCATCGAGCGGTTACAACAGCCCAACCAACATCCATTTCCGCGTGTGGGTCGATCCCGACCTCAAGGATCAGACAACGGCGTCCCTGCGAATCGGCGTGCAATTCCATAATCGGTCGAATGCCGCTCCGTACATAATCACAGGCAACGAGGAGGTTTCTGTCTTCGTGAACGGAGTCGAGAAGACCTCGGCAAAAGTGACGGGGCACAACGTCTGGGCGACGCTTTCAGCTGACTTCGACGCCGGGGAACTGCTTGAGGGATACAACGATGTCGAACTGCGGACGTCAACCTACGGGACATTCTACCTGAACCCGAGCGGTTACCATTTCCAGGTTTCCTTGCCCAAAGGATTTTCGATTCCTCCGTCCGGCACCACGATTGTCTTCCGGTAGCGCGGGACAAGATGAAGACCATTCCATCCTTCTCCTTCACCTACGGCGGTCGCCGCATCTCCGGCTCCGCCTCCATGCAGGTCGACGCGCATCTGCGCGTGACCGTCGAGGCCATCGACCATCCGGCCTTTTCCGCCCGCGAATGGGTGCTGTGGTTCGAGAATCCGTCGCGGGAGCGGAGCGCCATCCTCTCAGACATCCGCGACGGGGACTTCCTCGTGCCCCTGCCGCCTCAGCCGGAGAAGTTTCGGGGCGACATTGCCGTGCCGGGCGAGCGCGCCGTGGTGACGATGACCGGCTGCGGCGGCCCCTATTCGACCGATGATGCGGCATCCGCCCGCGAGTTCTCCGCCGTCCCGCGCTATTTCCACCCGTGCCGCGGCAGGAACTACGCCTTCGAGGCAAGCAACGGCTGCGCGCGCTCCTCCGAGAGCCAGGCGCCGTTCTTCGAAGTGACGCAGGCGGGACAGGGCGCGATTGTCGCAATCGGCTGGACTGGCGGCTGGCGTGCCAAGTTCTCAAACCGCGGGGACGGAGTGCGCGTCGAGGCGGGACTTGCCCATGCGTGTTTCTACCTCGAACCTGGGGAAAAACTGCGCACGAGCCGCCTTCTTGTGATGGACTATGCAAGAGGCGAAGATGCCGGGAACAAGTTCCGGCGCCTCATCCGCCGCCATTTTTCGCACAAGGCGTCGCGCCCTGATGTTCGCGACGGGCTCTTCGCATACGAATTGTGGGGCGGACTCGACTCCTCCGAGATGATCCACCGCATCAAGACGCTGAAGGCGAAAGGACTCGCATACGAAGACCTCTGGATCGACGCCGGCTGGAACGGCGACAGCAAGAAATGCGACGACAACTACACTGGAGACTGGGCCAACTGGACGGGCGACTGGGTGCCTAACAGGCGCGTCCACCCCGACGGCCTTGCCAACGTGGCCGCAGCGGCGAAGGACGCCGGAATGGGGATGATGCTCTGGTTCGAGCCTGAGCGCGTGGTTTCCACCACCAATTTTGCTAAGGAGCACCCGGATCTTCTCTCTGGCTCGCTCCTCTACTACGGCAACGAGGAAGGGCGCGTCTACGTACGCGACACGATTTCGGGGTTTGCGGCGCACCTCGGCTTTTCATGCTACCGGCAGGATTTCAACTACGAACCGGGCGGGGACATGGCGCGGCTGGATCCGCCAGACCGCGAAGGCATTGCCGAGATTCGCCACATCACCGGTCTCTACCACCTCTGGGACGAACTCCTGGACCGTTTCCCGAAGATGATCATCGACAACTGCGCCAGCGGTGGTCGGCGGATCGATATCGAGACACTTCGGCGGTCGATTCCCTTCTTTCGCAGCGACTACCAGTGCGGGTTCAACGCCAACGCGGACGTGCTGCAAGCCCATAATGCCGGGATTTCGCGCCTTCTTCCCTATACTGGCTGCACGACAAAGATGAGCGACATCTACACCATGCGCAGCGCCTATTCGTCCAGCCACGGCGTCGCGTTCTGGAACGCAATCTTCCAGAAAGAGGAAATGGTGGATTGGACGGCGGCGAAAAAGTGCTACGAAGAATACCTCCGCATCCGCAGATACTTTCCATGCGACTTCTACAACCATGGCAGCGAAGGCATGGACCCCGCAGCCTGGGCTATCTGGCAGTATCACGATCCCCAGCGGAACGAGGGCGTCGTCCTCGCTTTCCGGCGGGCTCGGTCGTCAAGCGACAGAGCCGCCATCACACTGAAGGGCCTTCCAGCTGGCGCGACGCTCGAAACGGAAAACCTTGACACGGGTGAAAAAGGCGTGTCCGCCGCCGAAATGGAAATCCGTCTCCCGAAAAAGCGCTCCTCGGCGATCATCCTTTATCAAGTGCGTTCTTGAGCGTCACTTATCGCAAGGGACGGCCAGAAGGATCGAAAATGAAATTCAGCATCGGTTGCAACTACTGGGCATCGAATGCCGGAATACGGATGTGGCGGGACTGGGACCCCGATTGCGTCGCCGCAGACCTTGACGCGCTTGCGGCGCATGGCGTCTCGGCCCTGCGGGTCTTTCCGCTCTGGCCAGATTTTCAGCCGCTGACGCGGCTTGACGGAGGTTCGGGGTGGCATCGCGGTTTCGCGCAAAGCGACGGCCCGTTTGAAAACGAGGCTGGCGTCAGTTCCGAAATGATGCGCCGATTCCGCTTCCTCTGCGACGAGTCGGGGAAGCGTGGCATCTCGCTTGTGGTTTCTCTCATTACAGGCTGGATGTCAGGACGCTTGTTCGTGCCGTCCGGTCTTAACGGCATGAACACCCTTACCGACGCCGCCGCAATCGAGTGGGAGGTGAAGTTCGTCCGCCATTTCGTCGGCGCCATGCGCGACCATCCGGCAATAGCGGCGTGGGATCTGGGAAACGAGTGCAACTGCATGTTCAGCCGGCAGGGCACAACCTCCGAGCGCCTGACCCGTGCCGACGCCTGGGCGTGGATGAACGCCATCGCCTCTGCGATCCGGCTGGCGGACGGAAGCCGGCCCGTGGTTTCCGGGATGCATTCGTGCTCCTCCGACATCTATGCCCCTTGGAACCTCCGCGACGTAGGCGAACTCTCGGACATCCTGACGACGCACCCCTATCCGCCGTTCGTGCCCCTCTGTAACCGCGAGCCATTCGATTCGTTCCGCAACGCCCTGCATCCCGTCGCCGAATCCCTTTACTACGCCGGCGTTTCGGGCAAGCCTTGCTTCGTGGAGGAGGCAGGAAGTCTCGGCCCGAATTATGCATCCGATACGAAAGCCGCCAGGACGCTGCGGCTCGGCGCTATTTCGTCGCGAGTTTACGGCCTCGGCGGCTACCTTTGGTGGTGCGCCTTCGACTTCGGACGTCTTGATTTCCCGCCATACGACTGGTGTGCCGTGGAGCGCGAACTGGGTCTTTTCACGGGTGAAAGGAAACCGAAGGAGACGGCAGTCGCGATGCGCGCGCTGCAAGGCGAGGTTGCGGCGCTGGATGCACTGCCGACGCGCAAGGTCGATGCCGTATGCCTTGTTTCGCAATGGGACGATTCGTGGCCGCAGTCCTTCGGCGCATTCCTGCTCGCCACCCAAGCCGGCATCTCCATTGACTTTGCACCGGCAGAGGGTGAATGGCCAGCATGCAAGATGTTCATTCTTCCGTCGCCGCACGGGCGTGGAGAATACTCCAGGCGCGCGTGGGATCGTTTGCGCCGGAAAGTTGCGGAGGGCGCGTCGCTGTTTCTGTCAAGAGGAGGCGCATGCTACTCGGATTTTGCCGAGACGACGGGATGCCGTATTGAATCCATGTGCGACGAACCATGGCAGTCGGATATTTCCCTAGTTGAGGGCAACAGGCGCCCGATTCGCCTTTCCGGCGAGACGACAACCGTGGTTTCCGTTGAGCGTGCGCGAGTTCTGGCGACGGACGTGAAAGGTAACCCATTCATGACCGTTTCGGCTTTTGGCAAGGGGCGCGTCGCCTTCGTAAACTGCGAATTGGAGAGAATCGCCGCTACGCGGCACGACTGCTTCACCGAAAACAACCTGAACCCGGCCTATCTGCTCTATGCGTCGGCGGCTGACGCGCTGGGTCTTTCACGTCTCTGTCCCGAAAAGCCACCATTCGTTTCGCTGACCGAGCATCGTGACGGAAACGGAAAGATCGTCCGCGTGGGAGTCAATTATTCGCACGCCGACGTGACGGTTCCCTTTGCCATTCCCGCAGGCGGATTTTCCATAAAGCAATGAAACCCTTCAAGACACTTTGCGCATACATCCTCTGCTCTGTTTGCGCCGCAAGGGCGCAGGGCGATGTGATCACGGCGCCTACGCCGCCGCGCGACGACGTGTCGTCGCCACAAGCGGCCCTTGTGGTTTCCGCCGAAACGGGCAACCCGCTCCACATCGTGCGCGAGGGGTGCGGGGAAACTCCGGTGCTGCGAATCCTAAACGTGGGGACGGAGCGCATCGCAGCGCACGGTACGCTGAAGATAGAGGGCTTTCGCGGCGACCCCGTAGCCATCCCCGTCGATGTCGCGCTTGGTGGCGGCGAGACCATCGACATCCCGCTTCCGGAGACGCTTGCCAAGGGCGTTTGGCGCATTCAAGGCGAACTCGCGGCGGATGACGGCAGTGTCGCGAAGGTCGATACGCGCTTTGCCGTGATGGACTATCACGGGCGGACACCCAGGCAGCCGATGGGAACGTTCCGGCTTGGCGTTTTATGGCATATCCAGCGCTTCTCAAAGGAAGATCGTCGTGTCGCGGCGGAGGCGATGGTCGCCTGCGGCGCGAAACTCACCCGCGCAGACGTGGCCCACATGGCGATGATCCAGCGTAGCGGCCCGGAGTGCTGGGACTTCGCCCAAACCGACGAATTCCTCGAAACGCTGGAGGAATACGGCATCGCGCTTGACGCCATCATCTTCAGCATCCCGAAGTGGGCCGTTTTGCCAGAAAAACAGACGAACACCAACTGGCGGATTTGGGGTTTTTCACGACCGGCGCCCGGAACATTCGGCCAATTCTGCGAAGGACTCGCCGCCCGCTACGGAACGCGCATCGACTATTACGAGATTGGCAACGAGTGGGACTTGGGATTCCCCGATTCCGTCGAAGACGCCGTTGAAGTCCAGCGCGAGGCTTGGGAAGGGCTGAAGCGGGGATGTCCCGACATTTGCGTTCTCCCGAACGGATGGGCGGCACCAGGAAATTCGCCGCTTGTCGTGAAGTCGGGACACGCTGGGTTCCATGAGGCTTTTTTGCGGAAGGCGGGCGATTGGTTCGATGTCCATCCGATTCACTGCCACGGCTCATTTGCCCGCTATGTCCGCGAAATTCGCGGCGAGTTCTTCCCTCTTCGCGAGCGCACGGGCGTTTCCGACAAACCCTGGTTCTCGAACGAAACGTCGCTTACCAGCATCTGGAACGAGCGCGACACCGCACGAACCGTATGGAAGAAAATCTTGTGGGCATGGGCGAACGGAAGCGTGGATTACATCTGGTACAACCTCCGGGCCACGGGGCGTGAACCCGGCGACTCGGAGCAGGGCTACGGCCTTGTCACCGAGACATTTCGCCCGCGCGAGACCTACGTCGCCTTCGCGGCGCTGGCGACGGTCGTGGGCGGCGGCGAGTTCCGGCGGACGGTCTTTGAAGACGGCTCCCGTTTCTGCTTCGAGTTCGCCAAGGAGGGCAACCTCGTTTTGACCGCGTGGGACGAATCGGATTCCGGCATGGAAATCCCCGTCACCACTGACGCCCCGCGGGCGTGGCGCGTAGACTTGATGGGCAACCGGGAGACGCTGCAACTTTCCGGCGGCAAGGTTTCGCTCACCATGTCCAAAGAGCCGTGTGCCATCATTCTCGAAGGCGCGACGTTCGCCAGCATCCCGGAGGGCGCGTTCTCAGCGTCGGAGAGGCCGCCCCCTGACGCGATGGTTATCCCGCCGGATGCGCCGGAACGCGCCCCGGACTTCGTTCTCGACAGACCGGAGCAGGTGCATGACTTCTTCGAGGCCAATCCTGCGGAAACGGCGCGGCTCTGGAAGGGGCCGGAGGACAACTCCGCCAAGGTCTGGCTCGCGGCGGAGAAGGACGGCCTTCGCATCCGCGTGGAAGTGCGAGATGACATCCACTGCCAGCCCTTTTCCGGCGCCGACCAATATTTGGGGGACGACATCCAGGTCGCTCTCGACTGGCCAGGGCTGAACGGTCATTTCGAGCTGGGCTTCGCGCGTCTCGAAAACGGAACACCCGATGTCCATTGCTGGATTGCCCCCGATGGATTCAACCCCGCCAAGGCGGCGGGCTGGGTGGAACTCGAAACATGGCGGGACGGCGACATCACGCGCTACGACGCCTTTCTGCCCTACATGCCCGACACCTGCGCAACGCGCGAAACGCTTGCGCGTGGCATCCGCTTCGACCTTATGGTCAACGACAACGACGGCGACGGCCGCGACGCCACGCTCGAAATCGTTCCCGGATCCTTCCATTCAAAGGACATGTCTTCCGCATCCCGCGTCCGCTTCCCGTAACCGTCAACTCGTGTAGGCCAAGATAGCATTTTATGTTCACGTTTCACATAATCCCCAACGCCCACATCGATCCGGTCTGGCTGTGGGACAAGGCCGAGGGCCTGAACCAGGCCATCCGCACGTTCCGCTCCGTCCTGGACCTGATGGACGAATTCCCGTTCCTGACCTTCATGCGCGGCGAGACGGTGCTCTACCGCCACCTTGAGGAGAACGACCCCGCCACCTTCAAGCGCGTCCTGGAGCGCATCCGGGAGGGACGCTGGGAGGTCGTGGGCGGCACGTATCTGCAGTCGGACACCAACCTGCCGCGCTTCGAGACGCTCGCGAAGAACTTCGAAATCGGACTCGCGTATTGCCAGGCGCACTTGGGCGTCCGGCCGCGCACGGCCTGGGCGGCGGACTCCTTCGGGCACTGCGCGGGGCTTCCGGACATCATGGCCGCTGCCGGCATGGAGAACTTCGCCTTCACGCGGCCTTTCCCGGCGACGCTCCCCACGCCCAAGCCCGCGTTCTGGTGGCGCGGCCCTTCCGGCGCGCGCGTCCTTTGCTACCGCCCCGAAGTCGGCTGGTATGGGACGCGCCGCCCCGAAATGCCGCGGCGGCTGGACGACACCCTCGCCGACGCCGCGAAGCGCGACCTCGACAACGTGCCGGTTTTCATCGGCGTGGGCGACCATGGCGGCGGCCCTTCGCGCCAGATGATCCGCCAGGTCGTCGCGTGGGCGAAGGCGCATCCCGATGTGCGCGTCGAATGGAGCGGGCTCCACCGCTTCTTTGGGGCCCTGCGCGCCGAAGCCGCCACCAAGGGCGGAGACGCCTTCTTCCCCGAAATCACCGGCGAACTCGGCTACACGCTGCGCGGCTGCTACACCACCGGCGCCCGCCACAAGTTCGCCTTCCGCCGCGCCGAGGCCGAACTCGCCACCGCCGAGGCGGCGGTGGATCTCACGGGGAATTGTTCACAATTTACAAATGTTCACAAATCTTCATTGAACACAAATGGCACAAATGGCAATATCAATGCCAATGGTGGGGCGAGCCGTCCCGGCGAGCCGGAGAAATTGACATTGCCGATAGATGGCAATGAAGATTCAGGATTGGTGGACAATTGTGGTCAATTGTCTCAATTGTCAATTGTGGACAATCACATCCCGTCCCTTTCCGCCGCCTGGCGCACGCTTCTTTTCAACACCTTCCACGACATTCTTCCCGGAACGTGCATCGAGCGTGCCGCCGAAGAGCAGCTGCGCGAGCTTGGCGCGGTCAGGGCCGCCGCGAAGGATGCGACGCTTGCGGCGCTGAATGCGCTCGCCCTCAAGGCCGACACCTCCGTGCCGCGCCCTCGGGGGGATTGTCCCGCAGCGCTTCCGTTCCTCCTCTTCAACCCGCACCCGTGGGAATTCCGCGGCCCGGTCGAACTGGAAGGCTGCATCGACGACAACGCCTTCTACTTCGACCCCGACGGCAAACGCCAGGCGCCGCTCGTCGTCCGCGATCCCGCGAAGCGCCGCGTCCCGTTCCAGATCGTCCGCGCGGAGGCCGAATTCGGCGACGTCGCATGGCGAAGCCGGGTCGTCGTGAACGCCCGCATCCCCGCGCAAGGCTTCGCCGTTTACACGCTGGGCTGGGACGTGGGGAAATGTTCACAAATTCCAAATGTCCACAAATCTTCATTGAGCATCAATGACACAAATGCCAATATCAATGACGGCGCGCCTGGCGGTCACGCCCTTCCGGTAGGGGCCGCGCGCCGCGCGGCCCGAAATTTGAAATTTGGGAGTTGTGGACAATTGTCTCAATTGACAATTGTGAACAATTTCTTCTGCGCCTCGGCGGCTCTGCGGGAGATTTGCAACGGCTTCTTCTCCGTCTCGGCCCGCCCCGGCGCGGACGGCATACGCATCCTGCGCGACGGCAGGCCGTGGCTGAAGGGGCGCGGACTCCAGGCGCTGCTCTTCCGCGACCCGAAGGGGTCCTGGGGAGACGACGACGCGCGCCAATACGACGAATCGACGCCTCCGGCCGCCTGGAAAGTCGAGCACGCCGAAGTCACCGAAAGCGGCCCGCTCCGCAGCGCGCTTTTCGTGCGTCTTGCCGGCGAACGCTCGTGGCTCGAACTCACGCTCCGCCTGGCGGCCGGACGCGACGCCATCGACTGCGAGGCCCGTCTCCTCTGGAACGAGCGCGGCGCCCGCCTCAAACTCTCCGTTCCCTGCGGCGCCGCCGCAGGCGACTACGCCGTCCCCGGCGCCGTCGTGCGGCGCATGGCCGACGTCGGGGAAGTCCCGGGAGGAGCATGGGTGCGTGCGATCGACCGCAGGGGCGTTCCCTCGCTCGGCTTCGCCAGCGACGCCCTCTACGGCTTCGACATCGCCGGAGGCGCCCTGCGGCCAAGCGTCGTCCGCGCCACCGGCTTTTCCTGCGGACTCGGCACGGAAGCCCCCACCGAGCCGTGGCGCCACCAGAGCGACACGGGACTCCTTTCGTTCCGCTTCCTGCTCGCGCCTGGCGACGCCGACATGCCGCGCCTTGCCGCCGAACTTGAACAGCCACCGGCCGTCGTCCTCGCGCCCAATTCCGAACCCGGACCGCTTGGACACATCGGCTCGCTCGGTACGACATGCCTGGACGCAAAGTGTCCGGGCAAGCATGGAACGAGGAGGATCGAAAGATGAACAGACGCATCGCGCTGGCGGGGAACATTCTGGTCGATGCGGTGAAGCGCGTTGACGCCTGGCCGGAACAGGGGAGGCTCGCGACGATCATCGGGCAGGAGCGCGCATGCGGCGGCGCGGTCTGCAATTCGGGCGTCGTTCTCAAGACGCTCGATCCGTCGTTTGAAGTTCGTGCGTTCGGCAAGGTCGGCGCGGACGAGCAGGGGGACTGGCTTCTCGCCTTTCTCGCCGGGAAAGGGCTCGACGTTTCCGGCGTGGTACGGACCGACGCGGCCTCGACATCCTACACCGATGTGATGACGGTGTGCTCGACGGGAGAGCGCACGTTCTTCCACGCCCGTGGCGCCAATGCGCTGTTTTCGCCGTCCGACATCGACCTCGGCGCCCTCGCCGGGTCGGGATGCGGGCTTTTCCATCTCGGCTATCTCCTGCTGCTGGACGCGCTTGATGCGCCGGACGCGGAGTTCGGGACGGTCGCGGCGAGGCTCCTGCATGATGTCCAGATGCTCGGCATCGAGACCAGCGTCGACCTCGTGAGCGAGCAGTCAGACCGTTTCCCGCGCATCGTCCGCCCGGCCTTGAAATACTGCGACCATCTCGTCGTGAACGAGGTCGAGGGCGCGCTTGCGGCCGGCGTCCCGTCCCGGGATGCCGGGGGGCGCGTGAGCGCCGCCTCGCTGCGCCGCGTCGCGGAAGCGCTGCTCGCGCTTGGCGTCCGGCGCAGCGTGACGCTGCACTGCCCGGAGATGGGTGTCACGCTCGGGGCGGACGGCTCGTTCGCCGCCGTCGGCTCCCTCTCGCTTCCCGAAGGCTGGACAAAAGGGGCCGTTGGCGCGGGCGACGCCTTTTGCGCCGGAATGCTCCATTCCTTCGCGGCCGGGACGCCGCCGGAGGAGGCGCTATGCCTCGCGTCCGCCTGTGCGGCGGCTAACCTCGCTGCCGCCGATTCCGTGTCCGGCGCCCTGCCGCTTGAAGACGCAATCGCGCTTTCGCGCAGATTTCCAAGGAGAAAAACGCAATGATAACCAAAGAGGAACGCGACCATGCCGTCGCCGCGACGCTGGAGGCGTTCGTAGCGGCGGGAATCGCCGTGACGCCCGAGGAACGCGGGCGAATCGAAGTGGCCGACTTCGGCCTGGGAATGCTGGACAAGATCGGCCTCCAGTTGCTCGTCTACGTGAACACCGAGAGGTGCTGCGCCAAGGAAATGTACTTGCGGCCGTTCCAGACATGCCCCGAGCACCGGCATGTCGGCGGCGCGGAGAACGGCGTGCCATACGAAGGCAAGGAGGAGACCTTCCGGGTCCGTCGCGGGACCTGCCTGCTCTACGTGGACGGCGAGGGCTCCCGCGACTCCATCCGCGCCGCGCTTCCCCCGACGGACGTGACGGTCTTCCACGAAGTCGTCCTGCACGAAGGAGCGCAGTACACGCTGCGGCCCGGCACGAACCATTGGTTCCAGGCCGGCCCGGAAGGCGCCGTGGTGAGCGAATTTTCGACGAAGAGCCGCGACGAAAGCGACCTCTTCACCGATCGGCGCATCAGGCGCATCCCCGAAGTGGAGGAATAGCGCATGCTCGCGAATCTCGACGACGTGCTGAAACCCGCGCAGGCGGGAGGTTACGCGGTGGGCCTCTTCAATACCACCGACACTGACATGCTCCAGGCGGCGATGGAGGCAGCCGAAGAGGCGCGAAGCCCGATCATAATCGGCACGGCGGAAGTGCTTCTGCCATACGGCGGACTGCCGCTGATCGCGCCCGCGCTCCTTGCGGCGGCGCGTCGCGCGTCTGTGCCGGTCGTCGTCCACTACGACCACGGCCTCACGTTCGCAAAGACGATGGAGGCTCTCCGGCTCGGATTTTCGTCCGTCATGTTCGACGCATCGGCGAAGCCCGCCGCGGAAAACATGGCCGAAACCGCCGAGGTCGTGCGCATCGCCCATGCGATGGGCGCGACCGTGGAGGGCGAAATCGGTCATGTGGGCACGGCGGCGGACGGCGACGAGACGAAACAGGAGACGTACACGACTGCGGACGAGGCGGTCGAGTTTCAGCGCGCCACGGGAGTCGACGCCCTGGCCGTCGCCATCGGCACGGCCCACGGCGTCTACAAGAGCAAGCCGAACCTGAACTTCGCGCGTCTGGCGGAAATCCGCACCGCGCTTTCGACCCCGCTCGTGCTGCACGGAGGCAGCGGATTGTCCGATGACGACTTTCGGCGAACGATCGCCGGTGGCATCGCCAAGGTGAACATCCACACCGACATGTGCCTGGCGGGGTGCCGGGCCATGGCCGAGACGCTTGCCGCGCTGTCGGACCGCCCCTTCCGCACCTTCGACTACCTCGAAACCCGCAACGCCCGCGTCGCCGCGATGAAGGCCGTCGTCGCCGGGAAGATCGCGCTGTTCGGCTCGACCGGGAAGGCGGGCTGAAAGGCGGGCGGACTACGTTTGACGCTTTCCCGCAAAGCCCTTTCCGCGGGCATCAATCGTCGCGGACGTTACGAGGTCTGTCCCTGCTCCCTGCTGCGCTTCCGCAGACTCCGCGAACTCCGCGTGAGGCCGACGCATACGACGCCGGCCCGTCGCTGGCCGCGCTGGACTGGGAGCGCGGGCATCCTGCCCGCGGAACCGTCTGGGGGGGGCGGCCTCGGGCCGCGCCGACGCCCATGCTAGGGTGTTCTGCGGGGTCTGTCCCCGTTTGTTCCGCAGGAGAGTTTGACGCGATTTCGCATGAGAGTTTTACGGGGTTTGCGGGAGGTTTTTGCGGGTTTGTGCAGGGTCGTATGACCAGGGCGGCGCGCTGCTTGACGTCGCGCCGCCCGACGGCACCGACGTTATCGAGCGCACCGCCGTCGCATCATCTTTGAAGCAGCCGGTAGCCGTCAAGGGCCGAGACATCCGATGGGGCAGATCAGCGTTCCGTCCGTCTCCTCATAGGCGAAGTCTCCCTCCGCCACGACGATCATCCTAAACGCTGGGTCCTTCATCGTCTTCGTGTCGATTTCGCTCGCAAGACGGTTCAGTTTCGCTCGCCCTTCGGCAATGAGTTTCGAGCCGCCGAGCTTGACTTCGATCAGGCCGTATCTCCCGTTCCGCAAATGCATCACCGCATCGCACTCCAGACCGCTCTTGTCGCGGTAGTGGGCGACCTTGCCGTCGTTTGCCGCCGCATACGTCCGTAGATCCCTGGCTACCAGCGTCTCGAACAGAAGTCCGAAGGTCTTCAGATCGTCCATCAGTCCGTCGGGACCGAGCCCCAGCGCCGCCGTCGCGATGGATGGATCGGTGAAATACCGTGTGTCCGTCGTCCGGACGGGCGTCTTGCAACGGAGGTTCGGGCACCATGCGGACATGTCCTCGACCACGAAGATTTTCTTGAGGGCGCCGATATAGGAATAAACCGTGTTTTCGTGAACGCCGCCGTTCGGGGCGTTTGGGGCGAGATCGGCCTTGATCGCAGCAACGGAGGACTGCGTACCCTGGAGTCTGGCAAGAGATTTCATGATTCGCAGCGCAAGGTCGGGATCGCGCGTTACTTCGTCGACCCTCGAAATATCCGTCCCGGCGACGGCGTCGACATAGTCGAACGCCTGGCGCAAAGCGGCCTTGCCGCTCTTTCCGGTCGCCTTCGGCCAACCGCCGCGGCACGTCAGGAATGCCATTTCTTCAAGTGTATGGGGCTTTGCGTCTCCGAGCGACCTCTTCCCGGCGAACAGTTCGCCGAAAGAAACGGTTCCTGAAGATTCCAAGCTCTCGAACAAGGACATGGGACGCATTCGGATCCACGCGAAACGGCCCGTTCCCGAGTGATGTATCTTCTTTTTTGCCTCTTCGTCCAACGGCACCGCGCTTCCCGTCAGAACGAACTTGCCGTCCGTGTCGGAGTGATCGACGTCGAAACGAATGGCGTCCCAAAGTTCCGGTGCAATCTGCCATTCGTCGATCAAGCGAGGATTGCCCCCGGAAAGCAGCCGTTGAGGATTCGTCTGGGCAGTTGCAAGGTATTGCTCGCGATGCTTGGGATCGTTCACGTAAAGGACGCTCTTGGCAATCTGTTCCGCCGTCGTGGTTTTCCCGCACCATTTTGCGCCTTCGACAAGTACCGCGCCTTTTGCCTCCAACGCATCGCAGAGCAGCGCATCGAAGATTCTGGATTTGTAGCCTTTCATGCCGCGAATCATATCATGCAGGCATGGTCAATGTCAATGGCGTTGTGGAAGTTGGCGGATTTCCGTTGTGAAACTTGGCGATTTTTCATTGTGGAACTTGGCGCATTTCCATTGTGAAAGTCGGCGTATAGTCATTGTTGTCCTCGCAGCCCGGGGAGGCGAACGAGCCGATCGACATCCTCATTTCGCCCCACAACCACTGCGCCTCCGATGCAACGGGCATCTCGGCGATCTTCCGCCGCGAGGCCGACGCATACGACGCCGGCCCGTCGCTGGCCGCGCTGGACTGGGAGCGCGGGCATCCTGCCTGCGGAACCGTCTGGGGGGTGCGGCCTCCGGCCGCGCCGCCGCCCATGCTAGGACTGGCGGGACAGGCGCGACAGGCGGGACCGGCGTGACTTGCGGGACCGGCGTGACTTGCGGGACCGGCGTGACTTGCGGGATCGGCGGCGACATGCCGTCGGCGCTCGCCATTTGCTCCGGCTCGAACGACTGCGACTCCGGGTTGTGGCACCAGATGCACCGCAGCGGGCAGCCCTTCAAAAAGACGACCGTCCGGATTCCCGGCCCGTCGTGGACCGCGAACTTCTCGATGTCGAAGACAAGGGTTTTCCTGTCGTTCACGGCGCTTCCCCCACAAGGTCAGGCCAATCGTAGTCCCGGAGGGCGCCCCAGACGGCGGTGGCGTAGGATTCGCGTCCGGGCGTCGCGCCCAGCCACGCGGCGCGCCATTTGGCCTGCTTGGCGAAGAGTTCTTCCGGCGACGCGATGGCCGCCACGGCGGCGTCGCACGCCTCGTCCGTGAGGCGGACTTCATCCAGTAGGTTCTTGGCGGCTGCGGTCTCTGCGGCTTGAAGTGTGAGAGCGGGAAGAATTGGAAGAATTGTTCGCAATGGTTTCACATTCCTGATCTGACTACTTCGCTTGGCGTGTGGACGGCCTCACCGGTCCGTTCTGGTGCGTCCGCGAAACACCGGCAAGCATAACGGATCGCCCTTCCGGTTGGAATGTCAAAACGCATCCCCGCCATGTCAAAGCGGAACACGTTTTGCAATCCATCCGGCGTTTTGCTAGAATCGGTGTTCAACTCCGATATGGTTCTCTACCACCTTTCGGCGCTGGTGAAATTCGGCAGACCGCCGAAGAACATGGTGGACCGTTTCTTGGACGATGAGATTACGCAACTTCATA
>CAMOSH010000067.1 GCA_946624575.1 uncultured Verrucomicrobiota bacterium | reverse complement strand
TGCCTCCGTGCCTCTGTGTGAGAAAGTCTGTTCGTGTCAACTGCGTTTTTAGGTTCACAATTCGCAATCGTTCGCAATTGTTCACAAATCGCAAATTCAAATTGAAAACACGGGCGGAATGGTGAAACAGCGGGTCGGCGGTCGCCAGTCCGCCGACCAATTGGGCGGAATGTCAGGCGAAAGGCTGGGTCCAGGCGACGAGTCGTCCTTGCGGATGCAGGTATGCAGTGCAGAGCGGACGCCCCGGCTCTTCGATGCGGGCGCGGACGTAAAGGTCGTCCGGACTCATCGTGTAGGACGCTCGAAGCGCCTCGCCGGGCGCGCTCCTGAAAGTCGCGACTTCGCGGCCGATGCGATCGTCGTAGATGTTGACCGTGCGTTCGTGAACGGGAGTGTCGTGTTCGGCGGACGGGCGGATTGTGATCTGGCGCGTCGGGGTTTCGGAAAAGTCGCGCTTCGACACGAAAAAGCGAATCGTTCGC
This sequence comes from uncultured Verrucomicrobiota bacterium, assembly GCA_946624575.1. Lineage (GTDB taxonomy): Bacteria > Verrucomicrobiota > Kiritimatiellia > RFP12 > UBA3636 > UBA3636. Next base: position 17,838 of record CAMOSH010000067.1, on the reverse strand, counting down.
ATGGCTTCCGGCTTGGCCGCGACCGCGACGGAAAGCGTCCGGCTTTTGGAGTCGAAGCGAATGTCTTCAGGTTCCAGTCCCTCGCATGCGGCGAAATCGCCGCGTTCCATGGCCTCCGCAAGCGAGACACCATCGAGTTTCGCGGCCCGGACGAGCGTCCAGGCGTTGAACGGCATGAGCATGCCGCCATGCGGTTCGCCGCGATAAACATGGGTGTCGTCGCCGCCGAGACCGTACAGAAGCGGCAGGCCGCGGCGGGCGCGGAAGGCGTTGGCGACGTCCCAGAAGCGATCCGTGTCGAAGCCGTCGCCGGGCAGTTCGGGGGCGGCGGGGATTTCGGTGCCGTTGTTGCACACCTCGAAGAAGCGCACTTCGGGAACTTCGGCCAGGACTTCCGGGGCGATGTCGTACCACTGCCACTGCGGATGGTTGAGCATGAAGACGGCGTGTTCGCCGCGGGACGCCGCGAAGGCGGCAGTTTCGCGCGCATGGCGGGCGATGAATTCCGGCAGTGGAACGTCGTCTTCGTTGCGCGTGAATTCCGGCGACGCAATTGACGGCAGCACCGAGGTGACGTTTACGACGTTCATGTGGACCTGGTGGCTGCGTCCGTTGCTGAATTTCACCGAGCGCGTCGCCTCGAACGCGGGAAGCAGCGCGAAGCGTTCCGGTTCGTTGAACCGGGTCGCCAGTTCGGCGAAGGTGGAGAGTCGCGCCTCGCGCGTCCCGTCTGCGCCGACGCGCGTTTTTGCGTCTGGAAAGGCGGCGAGATAGTCGGAGAAGTATTGTTCGCGCCCGGTGGTTTCCGCGATCCACCGGTCTCCGTCGTCCTGAAAGACGTTGTGGTCGCTAAGCCCCAGAAAGTTGTAACCCCTGGCCTTGTACCAGGCCACGACCTCTTCCGGGAAAGCGCGGCCGTCCGACCAGAAAGTGTGGGTGTGGAGATTTCCGCGCCACCAGCGCGCGGCGCCGTTTGCAGTCATGTCCTCGTTGTCGTTCATCGTCATGTGTCGTTCGTCGGCTGACAGTCCGCCGACGTCGGCGAATAATACGCCCGCGCCCCGCGCAAGTAAACCTTGGCGGAGCCATGGGTGCGTTCGGCAATGCTGGCGGACTTTGGCCGCGATCGGCGGCGCTACCGCTCCGTCCGTATCGGATTTTCGAGGAAGTCGCGGTACGCCAGACGGATGCCGTCCTCGAGCGAAGTCGTCGGCTTCCAGCCAAGCGACAGGGCGCGGGAGATGTCGAGAAGCTTGCGCGGGGTGCCGTTGGGACGCGAGACGTCCCACCGGATTTCCCCCTTGTAGCCCACGGTTCGGGCTACGAGTTCCGAGAGCGCCCTGATGGAAATCTCGCGGCCGGAGCCAGCGTTCACCGGCTCCTCTCCATGCCATGTGTCCATGACGGTGAGGCAGAGTTCCGCCAGGTCGTCAACGTAGAGGAATTCGCGGAGCGGCGAGCCGTCGCCCCAGCACGTCACCACCGTCGCTCCGGATTCCTTCGCTTCGTGGAAGCGGCGGATGAGCGCCGGCAGAACATGGCTGTGCTCGGGGTGGTAGTTGTCGGCCGGACCGTAGAGATTCGTGGGCATGACCGACACGAAGTCCGCGCCGTGCTGACGGCGCAGATACGCGCAGTAGCGAAGACCCGCGATTTTCGCCAGGGCGTAGCCCTCGTTTGTCGGCTCCAGGGCGCTCGTCAGCAGACACGATTCCGGCATGGGCTGCGGGGCGAATTTCGGATAGATGCACGACGAGCCGAGGAAGAGCAGCTTGCGGCATCCGTTTTTCCAGGCCGCGTGGATGGCGTTCATCTCCAGCATCGCGTTGTCGTAGAGGAAGTCGGCGGGCGCTTCGGAGTTCGCCGCGATTCCGCCGACCTTCGAAGCCGCGAGGAACACGTAGTCAGGCCTTTCCGCCTCGAAGAAGGCGTTTGTGGCGCGCTGGTCGCGCAAGTCCAGCTCGGCGTGCGTCCTGAACACGAGATTGGTGAAACCACGCGCCTTGAGCGCCCTGACAATTGCGGATCCGACCATTCCGCGATGGCCGGCAACGTAGATTTTAGCTTCCTTTTCCATGAGTTGACACCGAAAGATTTGCGGGTGGCGCCGCGTATTCGCATTTTCTTGCAACGTGTGCCACCGCACAATACCCGCAAATCCATTTGCATGGAATAGACGCGATTGACTTTTTTTTGCACTTTCTTGACTTGTTGCGAATTGTGAACATTGAACCTAAATGTCGCAGTTGAAGTGTCACACAGAGGCACAGAGGCACGGAGAACATTGGAAAATGGCTTTTGAAACCTTTGAAATCGCATGCGAGGCTTTCACCCAAAAGGTGCATTGAAACTGGGAACCATGTGCATCCATAAAACCATCAATCTCTGTGCCTCCGTGCCTCTGTGTGAGAAAGTCTGTTCGTGTCAACTGCGTTTTTTATGTTCACAATTCGCAATCGTTCGCAATTCGCAATTGTTCAAAAATCGCAAATTCAAATTGAAAACACGGGCGGAATAATGGGATCAACGGTCAATTTGGCGCGGCGGGGCGACAGGCGGAGTGTCAAAATGTCGCATTTTGCAGTGTTCAGGTCCGACGCATTGCCATTGCGGGAGTTGGCACGCCGTTTGCTTCCTACGGTGATGTCAAACAAAAATACAGCCAGAAATGGCGGAAAGGAAAACAACATGAACACAATCTTCGACATGAATCCCTGGTCTCTCCTGGATGAATTGCTTGGAGGCGACTGGACGGCGAGCGGCATCGTCAGGAACGCACGCAATCGCGCGGAGGGCCGTTTCCCGCCGGTGAACATCCTGATTGACGACAACGCGGCGCTGATCGAGGCGGAACTTCCCGGACACACTGCGGCGGACATTGAACTGACGCTGGATCCGGAGACCGTGACGCTGGCCGACAAGCCCGCGCTTCCGGCCGAAGGCGACGAAAAGGCGGCGAACGGCGAGAAAACGCAGCCGTCCTGGAAACGGCGCATCGAACTGCCATTCAGGGTTGACGCCGAAAAGGCCACGGCAAAGTTCGAAAACGGAATTCTCCGCATCAACTTGCCCAAGGCCGAACAGCGCACGGCTCGCCGCATCCCGATCGCCACAGCCTGAAGTCCCGCTTCGGACGATTGGGCACGACTCCAACAACAAATTTCAAAGAAAAAAAGAAAGGAAACAGCCATGAACAGCGAAATGAAGGACACTTGCAATTGCGCGGGCCGTTGCGTGACGCCGGCAATCCGGTTTTCGGAGCGCGCCGACGGATACGACCTGACCGCCGAGATTCCCGGCATCGGCAAAACTGATGTCGACCTGCACGTCGACGGGCGGACGCTGACGATGAAAACCAAGGCGCAGCACCAGAATCCCGCTGGATTCCGCACTGCGGTGCGCGAATTCGAACACGCGAACTACGCGTTTTCGCTCGATCTGCCGGAACTGGTGGACATCTCGACGGTCAAGGGTGCCGTAGACAACGGAATCCTCAAGGTTTCGATGCAGAAGCGCGCCGAGGTCCAACCTCGCAAAATCGAAATCGGCTAAAAGTCGCGATTGCGCATCCCAAAAAACGGTCCGGTCCCGACCGCCACACGGCGGTTCGTTGGGCCGGGCCGATTTTTCATGCCGGAATCAATAGGACGGCAGGCGAGCCTTGCAATCCGCTTGGCCGAGCCGGTTTTTTCATGCCGGAATCAATAGGACGGCAGGCGAGCCTTCCGATCCGCTTGGCCGAGCCGTTTTTTTTCATGCCGGAATCAATAGGACAGCAGGCGAGCCTTGCGGTCGGCGAGAGGGAACACCAGGCGAAAAGTCGCGCCGGATCCAGGACGCGAAGCCACGTCTATGCGACCACCATGGTCATCGACGATGCGGCGGACGATTGCAAGGCCGATTCCGTGCCCGTTCGGCTTCGAGGTGTGAAACGGCTCGAAAAGACCGGACCATGCGTCTGGCGACATTCCCGCACCCGTGTCTGAAAAGGAAATCGAAAGATCGCGGTCGTCCGCGGAAAGCGCGATACGCAGCGTCCCGCCGTCGGACATGGCCTGGACAGCGTTTTTGACAAGGTTGAAGAAAACCTGCTGGAGCTGTTCGGCATCGGCCTGGATCGGCGGCAGCGACGCCGGGCGCTGCAGATCGACGGAAATCGCGCGCTCCTGTATGTCGGCGCGCATGACGCGCAGGGACTTTTCCAGAATTTCTCCGACATCGCATTTGGCAAAAGCCGGAGCACCACCTCGCAAGGCACCCAGAAACTTGGAAAGAATCAGATCGAGGCGTTCGACCTCGTCGCGCGCGACCTGGACGAGCTCCGCGAGCTCGCCGGACCTGGCGGACTCCGGAGCGGCCGGATCGGCGCCCATTTTACGAAGTGAACGCTGAAGAAGCTGCAAATGTATCCCAAGCGCGTTGAGGGGATTGCCGATTTCGTGCGCCAGCGAAGCCGCCAGCACCCGGACCGCCTGCATCCGTTCGCTTTCAAGCGTCTCACGGGCGTCGGCGCGCTCGCGAGTCACGTCTCGCAGCAGGACAAGCGCGGCCGGAGTTCCGCCGGATTGGTCGATGGGAAACGCGGTCATGGAAAGAATCGCGCGCTTCGGGCGGAAAAGCTCCAGCTCCGCAGAAGAGAACTTGTCGCGCCCGGAGTCGTCCTTGCGGGCGAGAGCCGCCCAGTCCACGTCTGGGAGCCAGCGGCCGACGGGACGGCCGATGGCGTCGGAGGGGGCGAATCCCAGCAATTCCCCTGCGGCGCGGTTGGCGTAAGAGAGGATTCCGTCCTCCGACGCCACCAGCACCCCTTCCTGAACCGTTCGCAGGATGTTTTCGAAAAACGAGCGCCGGCGGGAAAGGCGATCGTTGAGAAATTCAAGCTTGTCTACGCGCGATGGCATTTTTCTTGAAAAAGAGGCGGGCGGCGGCCTCCGCGACCGCCGCCCAAAGGAACCGTGATGACAGAACTACTTGACTGGTGCCGGCTTTCCCTCCGGCCTGCGCCTCTCCAGAAACGTCCCGCGCAGAATGGAACGCGGTGTCTTTGAATAGGCGAAAACGACCCTGTTGGAAGGCGGCGTTTCCGAAAGGACGTCGAAATCGAATTCCCAGGCGGTGCCGACCGGAAAAATCGACGCGGCGGCGGCGGACGCCTCCTCGGTCGCTTCGGCGCCCACGGGCACGATGTCGCAGGAAACGTCGAAAAGCGGAGCGCCCGGAACGCCGCCGTTCTGCCGGGACTCGCGCAGCTTGAGCGCGAAAGGCCAGGCGAAACGCTCGATCGCGACTTCCGGCGCCGTCGGGCCGGGATTGGCGTCAGACGGGCCGGGCAGGGAAAGCACGTGGACCACGCCCGTCACGGACGACGGGAAGCGCTCGGCGTCGAGCCGCGAAAGGGCGAATGCCTCCATGCGCAGGGAAATGCCGGTGGAATCGAAGCGGACTTCGTGGAAAAGGCGGCGGTTCATGCCGTCACGCAGCGGGGCGCCATCCGCGACGATCGCGCCCGGGCGAACATACGGGTCGTAGTTCCGGTCGTATTCGCGCAGCCCCCTTTCGATGGCGAACGGCGCCGCGCAAAGCAGCGCGACCACGCAAAGAAAGCCTACGAAGAATCGAAGAATCGGAGACATGGAAGTGGGATTGTTGCTTGTAGGATTTCCGGAGCCTCGGCGCTACTCGGCGGCGGCGGCGGCGTCCTCGGAATCGGCGGCCGCGTCCCCGGAATCGTCCTCGGAGGGGCGAGGTTCGGCCAGCGGCGGGATAAGGCGCATGATGTCGCTTTCAAGACCCGTGCGGTAGGAAAGCGCCTTGTCGGCGAAGCGGCGGCACGTTTCAAGCGCGCGGTCGTCGAGGACACCGGACTCGTCCTGCCCGAAGACGTAGCAGTAGACCGCAGCGTTCTTGAGCTGTTCGCCGCGATCGTACGTGCGCAGCCCCTTGCGGTCGTTGGGACGATCCTCGAGAAGCGTCCAGAAAAGTGAGACCCAGTCGCCGATCGTGAGCTTGTCGACCGGGATGTCGGGACTGGGGGCGCCCTTGAGCAGGATCTTCGAGCCGTCGGGAGATGCGCCGAGAATGTCGAACCTGCGGCGGAAACCGAGCTTGATGACGCCGTTGTCGCGCAGATCCTTCACGACCCAGGCACGAACGGAATCGAGCGCGGCCGCGCGCCGGCACGTCCATTCCAGCTCCTCGCGACCGGCCTCGGTGCGCAGTTCCTCGTCCATGCGGTGCATGCGCTTCTGGAATTCGTCGAACTGGCCCTTGCCGAGCAACGCCCAGTGGGTGCGCGCGACATCCTGGACGCGCTCGACCTCCTCGCGGTCGATTTCGGCCTTGCGGGCGGCCTCGGCGGCGATCGCGGCCTGGCGCTCCTCCTCGGCACGACGCTCGGCCTCCTCCTTTTCCTGGCGTTCCTTGGCGCGCAGAAGCGGCTTGGCCGCGTTTTCGACGCGCTGGACGCCCTTCTGGAGTTCGATCAGCGACTTGGAAGCGGAGGCGACAAGCGCCTCCAGACGGGCCTTTGCGCCCTGACGACCCTCAAGGGCGCGCTGGCGCTGACGCAACCCGGCCTCGATCTTCGCGGACGAGAACGTGGGCTTGATTTCGTCGAACGACTCCACATCGTCCACCGCAAGGCGCTCCGCCTCGCGCTGCGCCGCGCGGATGGCCTTGGCGTGAGGAATCACGTAGCGGTCGATCGGGGCGAGCAGCGGATTGGGCGGCAGCGGGGGCTCGGCGGGCGCCGCCGCGTCGTCGCCGGCCTCGCCGTTGTCTGCGGGGGCCGCTTCATCCGAAGCGGCATCCTCGGAAGCGGCCGCATCACCGGCAGCAGGCTCGGATTCCGGCGCCACGGACTCGCCGGCAAGCATCCTCCGCGAATATTCCTCGATGTCAAGCTCCTTGTTGGCGGACTTGGCCTTGATGAACTCCGCACGAATCATGTCCTTGGCCTGATCGGGGCTGTCGAAACCGAGTTCGTCGGCGAGCTTGCTGGCGTAGGCGGTGAAATTGGCGTGCTTGTCGGCGGGAGCGGCCTTGGCGTCCTGACCGGCCGACGCGGAGGCGGCCGGCGCCGCAGAGGCGTCGGGTTCGGGGGCGGGGGCCTCCGGAGCCGGAGGTTCGAGATCAGGCACGGACCAGTCCTCGCCCGTGGCCTCGCGCACGATTTCAGCGACCTTGCGCAAAGGCGCGTCCATGGCGGCGGCGCGCTCATCGACGAGCTTGCGCTGGCGTTCAAGCTCGTCGCCCAGCTGGAAGTACGATTCTGCGGTCTCCTGGGCGGAAGCGACCATTTCCGCAGCGTGCTTTTCCGCAGCGGCGCTTGAACGCACCATGTGGACCAAAAAGCCCACGCCGCCAATGAGCAGCAGCGCGATGACGCCAACGATGCAGAAGAAGACGACTTTGACGCCACTCACGCCGGAGCGCGGCTTTTCGTCGGGCACGAGCCGCGGCGCGCCGCCGGAAGAGGAGGCCGGCGCGGCGGCGGCGGCGGCCTCCCTGCGAGCCTCGGCCTCGGCCAGGCCGCCCTTACGGATGACTAATTTCTTCTTTCCGCCGGATTCGGCGGAATCGGCGACGGATTCGGCCGGAACCTTGTCGGAAATCGACCCGGTGGTACGACGCGCGGCGGCGGACACTGCGGAAAGCGGCCCTGCCTTGCGGGACTCGGACACGCCATCGAGGTATTTCTTAAGGTCGCCGATCAGGGAATTGTAGTTCGGATACCGCATGAACAGGTCGTTGTACATCATGCGGGAGACGATGCGCGAAACCTCGGGCTCGATGTCGGGGCGAATCGTCTCCAGCGGCGGGGGCGGCCCCTTGAAACGAGCCTTTATGACCTCCACAGCGTCCGCTCCGTCATACGGCGGGCGGCCGGCGATCGCGTGATAGAGCGTGGCGCCGAGGCTGTAAATGTCGCTGCGGGCGCTGTTGGTCTTCTTCTGGACCTTTTCCGGGGCGATGTAGTACGGGGTGCCCCAGAGCTCGCCGCCGCCAGCGCCGCCCTGCGACGAACGGCTGGCTATGCCGAAATCGACGAGTTTTGCGGTGCCGGACTCGTCGAAAAGGATGTTGTCCGGCTTTACGTCGCCGTGGAACAGCCCGGCATCCTCCGCCGCCTTGAGGCCCTCGGCGATTTCCATGCCGACGCGGAGCACGAAAGCCGGATCGAGCGGATCGGGCGATTTCTCTGCGAGCGAGGCAAGATCCCCGCCCGGCACCAGCTCCATTGCCAGGTACGGGTTGTCGCCCTCCTTGCCGAACGAATAGACCTGCGCCACGTGCGGATGGTTGAGGCGCGCCGCGTTCTGGGCCTCGGCCTTGAACGCGGCAAACGCCTTTTCGTCCGCGCCCACGGACGCCTGGACCACCTTGACGGCGCATTTGCGGCCCAACGTCTCGTCCTGCGCGAGGAACGTTGTCCCCATGCCGCCGGAGCCGAGCCGGCGCAGCAGGATAAAGTGACCGAGTCGGCCCGGCACATCCAGCTCCGCCCCGCATTGCGGGCACGCGATGCGGGAAAACGGCGCGATGCCGCGCACATCGACCTTTACGCCGCAGGCCGGGCACTGTGTCTCCTCCACTGAAGACACGGAGGAAATGTCTGCGGATGCGGGCGCTCCGGCGGGCGCGGGTGCCGCGGCGGCGGCCTCTTCGACAGGATTTGCGGATGAATCGCTCATGTGATGGATGCTTCTTGACTTGACGGGGCCTTTTGGAAACAATCGGGGCCACACCCGTGACGCAGGTAAGTCGCGCGGGAAATTATATGCAACCGGAGCTTTTCAGTCTAGGACATTTTACGCTGCACTCCTACGGGGTGTGCATGGCGTTTGGAGTGCTTTCCGCCTACGCGGTCCTTCGCGCCCTCGCGCGACAGCGCGAATGGGACGCGGACTCGCTTGGAAATCTCGTGGCCCTGCTGGTGTTTGGCGGGCTTGCCGGCGCGCGCGTGTTCTTCGTGGCGGAACACTGGGACTGGTATCGCGGGGACCCGCTTGCGGCCTTCAAGATATGGGAAGGCGGGCTGGTTTACTACGGGAGCCTGCTGACCGGGGCGGCGCTGCTCGCCGCGTGGTGCCTTTCGACGAAGACGCGCCCGCTGCCGCTTTTCGACGCGCTCGCCGCCGTGGTGCCGCTGGGGCAGGCGTTCGGGCGCGTCGGATGCTTCCTCAACGGCTGCTGCCACGGAAAGGCGCTGGACACGCCGTTCTCAATAACGTATCCGGCCGGAAGCATCCCGTGGATGCGACAGGTGGAAGAGGGACTGATCGGCGCGGACGCGGCGCGTTCGCTTCCGGCGCTGCCATCGCAGCTGATTGAAGCGGCAGGGTGTCTGGCGCTGTTTTTCGCGCTGTCCCGCGCATTCCGCGCCAAAACGTCCCGCGAAAATCCCGGTCTTGTGTCCGCCGGGTACCTGCTTGGCTACGGAGCGCTGAGGATTTTCACCGAATGTCTTCGCTCCGACGAGCGGGCACATCCGTTTGGAGGGGCGCTTTCGATCGCTCAGTGCATAAGCCTGGCGGCGATTGCCGCCGGCGCGGCGTTGCTGCTCGTGATTCGCGTCCGCGCCCGCGCCCGCCGCCGCGCCGCCGCCGTGGCGGCGGACGGAGCTTCCCCGGTGGCAAATGGCAAGGAACCATGACGTTCAGCGACGGAATGAAAGCCCTGATTGACGCAATCGAATCGGCCCGGACGCCGGTGTTCTTCACCGGAGCCGGTGTCTCCACGCTCTGCGGAATCCCCGATTTCCGTGGACCAGACGGCATTTACCGCGATCCCGACGCCGCGCGGATGTTCGAAATCGACCTATTCGACCGGGATCCGTCGTTCTTCTACCGCAACGCCGACAGACTCGTCTACGGGAATTCCGAAACGCGTCCAGGACCGGTGCATCTGGCGCTGGCGGCGTTGCAGCGCGCGGGCCGGTGCGCAGGCGTCGTGACGCAGAACATCGACGGCCTGCACGAGCGCGCCGGCTCGGATCCGGTCTTCGCGGTTCACGGATCGGCCGCCCTGCACCACTGCCGGCGCTGCGGCGCCGAGAAGACTTTCGAGCAAATCCGCGCCATGCGCGAAACCCTGAAACGCGACGGAAAGGACGCCGCCGCAGTCCCGCGATGCGAAAAATGCGGCGGTGTGTTCAAGCCGGACATCACGTTTTTCGGCGAAGCGCTGCCCCAGGAGGCGTTCGAGGGGGCCTTGGCGCTGGCGCGCAAATGCGATTTGATGGTGGTTCTGGGGTCGTCGCTCACGGTGCAGCCCGCCGCGTCGATACCGGTGGCGGCGGCGCGCGCAGGCGCGCGGCTGGCGATCGTCAACCGCGGCGACACGCCTCTGGACGCGCTGGCGTTCTTCCGCGGCGACGACCTGGCTCAGTTCGCCGCCGCAGTCGCGGAAATTGTCCCTCCAAAATCCAGACCGTAGTTCGCGCGGAGACACGGGGAATGGCGACTCTGGCGCTTCCGCCAATTAGGAGCCGGACACGAAGGCCGAAAAGGCCCCGACAATTACCGGCAATCGCATTTTTTAGAGTTTCTCCGAGTGTGCGTGGCTTGGCTCCGCTTGCGAGCGAAAACGATGTGGCGGCCCAAAGGATACCATACAAGGCATGGGACGGTTCAATGGCGGTTTGGAATCTCTGCCAGCCGGAGCGCCATTTGCGCTCCGCCGTCGGCTTTGCTAGAATTCCCGCCGAAGCAATCAACCGGCAGGGACGCTTCAACGGCGCGACCATCCCGCCCGGAACCCCACGGAGAAATCCGCAATCCATGCCCCGCACGAAAATCAGCAATAAAACCCCGAAAACGACCGGCCTGTCGGAAGAAGGCCGTCGGCTCATGCGCGCGACCCGCGGCGCGAGCCGGAAGGCCATCGAGGAGACGTTCGCGCTCGGCCTTCCCATCACCTATCTCAAGCGCGGCCGCCTCTATCATCGCTATCCCGACGGCCGTGAGGAGCTCGTCTCCGAGAAGGAGATGCTCGAAGTGGCGGGGTTCGTCTATCCATGACGCCGCGCTTCCGGGGTGGTTCCGCACCATACTCGACGATTTCAAGACACACGGATAGAATCCGATTTTCCCACGCACCCCCCACGGAGCAATCCGCAACCCATTTGATCTGACAACCCACAACTGAACCCCATTTGCGCTCTGCGCAACGCGACGTTCGACCGAAAGCCTGAGAAACTTGTCGAAAACGGACATCGAGTTGGCAGAAGCGCACCCGCAACCGGGCGCGCTTTTTCTGCTTCCTCGCACCCGTTTTCAGGCTCTCTCAGGCGCCTCGGTCGAGTGTGAGGCCAAGGGAAAAGGCGCGCCATCTTTTGTAGCGCCGATTCGTCTTCCTCCGCCGCGCGGGGACGGAGGAGGAGACAATGGCTCGATCAGGAAACAGCAACCTGCACGATTCGTCGCGAAACAAGCAGGACGAGTTCTACACGACGCTCCAGCTCATCGAGGACGAGCTGCGGCACTACCGTCAGCACTTCACGGGGAAGCGCGTCCTGTGCAACTGCGACGATCCGTGGGAGAGCAACTTCTTCAAGTTCTTCGCGATAAACTTCAACGCGCTGGGGCTCAAGAGCCTCACGGCCACTTGCTACGCCGCCTCCCCCTTCGCGCAGATGGAACTGGACCTCTTCGGGGCAAGCGGCGAGGCCGAATGCCTCACGCCAAGTTCGCCAAGTCCGCAAAGGCTGGGAATCAAAACCGTGCGCACGTCGCGGACTTCGCGCGAGATGATCTCCGCACCTCCCGGACATCGCGCGAAGCAGGCCTACAAGATCGTCATCACGGAAGTGAAGGACGAAAACGGCGACGGACGCGTGGACCTCTCGGACGTGGAATGGCTCGTCCGCAACCGGAAGAACGTGCTGACGAAACTCAACGGAGACGGCGACTTTCGCTCGCCGGAATGCGTCGCGCTTCTCGACGAAGCCGACATCGTCGTGACGAATCCGCCCTTCTCGCTCTTCCGCGAATACATGGCTCTCCTGATGGAACACGGGAAGAAGTTCCTGATCGTCGGCAACATGAACGCCGTGACCTATCGCGAAATCTTCCCGCTGATCCGAGACAACAAGATCTGGCTGGGAAACAAGGCCGGACATTTTTGGTTCAAGGTTCCGGCCCATTACGAGGAAAAGGGAACGGACTTCAAGATTGACGAGACGGGCCAGAAGTGGCGGCGCATGGGAAACATCTGCTGGTTCACGAACCTCGACATTGCGAAGCGTCACGAGGAAATGGTGCTGTTCCGCCATTACTCACCGAACGAATATCCGACGTACGACAACTACGACGCAATCGACGTCACCAAGACAACCGACATTCCCTGTGACTATTTTGGCGTCATGGGCGTTCCGATTACGTTCATGCAATATCACAATCCCGATCAGTTTGAAATTCTCGGCGAGTTCAATCATGGTCAGGATAGCGAATTCGACTTGGCGGTGCCTTCCGTGAAAGGCCACGCCAGATTCAAACGACTTGCTATCCGCCACCGAGCGGGGAAAGGAAATGAAAAATGAAGATCGTAGAAATGAAGATTCCGGTCCGCGAGGTATTCGACGGATATGCCGACACGGCGGAGATGGGTGTGCGCGGATACGGCGGGCGGCTCAACATCCGGCCGGCGTTCCAGCGGGAGTTCGTCTACAACGCGAAGCAGCGGGCGGCCGTGGTGAACACCGTGCGGCACGGCTTCCCGCTGAACGTGATGTACTGGGTCCGCAACGCGGAGGGCGGCTTCGAAATGCTGGACGGGCAGCAGCGGACGCTCTCCATCTGCCAATACGTGAACGGCGACTACTCCATCGACCACCGGGGTTTCGGAAACCTCACGGAGGAGGAGCGGGCGCAGATTCTGGACTACCCGCTCACGGTCTACGTCTGCGAGGGAACGGAGCGCGAGCGGCTCGATTGGTTCGAGGTCGTGAACACGGCGGGGGAGCAGCTCAACGCGCAGGAGCGCCGCAATGCGCAATACACCGGCAGGTGGCTCTACGAGGCGAAGCGGTATTTCAGCCGGACCGGCTGCGCGGCGGCGGCGCTGGCCGACAAATACATGACCGGCACCCCCATCCGGCAGGACCTGCTCGAAACGGCGCTCGAATGGATCGCCGACCGCGACGGCTGCGACCTGCTCGACTACATGGCGGCGCACCAGCACGACGCGAACGCCGACGACCTCAGGCAGTACTTCGAGTCCGTGATCGCGTGGGTGAAGACAACCTTCCCCGTCGTGCGGTCGAAACTGATGAAAGGCCTTCCGTGGGGCCTCTACTTCAACAAGCATGGAGGCCGGTCGATAAACCCGCGGAAACTGGAGGCTCGCATCGCGCAGCTTCTGCGCGACGACGAGGACGTGAACGACATCACGAACCAGCGCGGCATCTACGAATACCTGCTCGACGGCGACGAGCGGCATCTCTCGATCCGGGCGTTCTCTCCGAAGATGGCGCAGACGGCCTACGCCCGCCAGAAGGGAATCTGCCCCGTCTGCGGGAAGCACTTTGCAATCGAGGACATGCAGGCCGACCACATCAAGCCGTGGAGCAAGGGCGGCCGGACAGTCGCGGAAAACTGCCAGATGCTGTGCAAGGCGGACAATTTGAAGAAGGGGGCGATGCAAACACAATGTTGGTCAATTTGGACATGAGTTGAAAGCAGTCTAGATCACGTTTGGAATATTTTTGGAATATAAAAAAAATCGGCTTGACATCATTCAAGGAATGTGTTTGAATTCCTTTCCGAAAGGACAACCATGCCCAGTTTCAATCCAGATCTGTTCCGACTTGCCCGCGAAGAGCGGGGGCTTTCTCAGAAGGCCCTCGCGGACGCGCTCAAGGTCGTGCAGTCGGAAATCAGCAAGATTGAGAGCGGGAAGAAAGTGCCAGGCGAGGCGTTCGTCGGCACCGTCGCCGCCTTCTTCGGCTACAAGCCTGAGTTCTTCGCCCAGACGAATCTGGCGCTACCGGAAGGCGGCATCCTGCACCGCAAGCGCAGCACGCTGTCGGCGACGGAGCGCAACCGGATCGAGGCGGAAGCGCTTGCGCGCATGCTGGACGCAAGCGCCCTCGCGAAATGCCAGACGGCGTTTACGAGCGACCTGCCGGCTCGCGACGGAAGAACTCCGGTCGAGATGGCCCGGTTTCTCCGCGACGCATGGTCCGTCCCCGCCGGCCCGATCGACAATCTTCCGCTTCTTGTCGAACGGCATCGGGTTCTGATTCTCGCGTTCGACTTCGGAACGGATCTTCTGGACGCCTTCGCGCTTCCACAGCCGGATCCCGAGGCGCCGGCGTGCATCGCCTTCAACACGAACCCTGCGTTTCCGCCGGATCGCCACCGTTTCACGCTCGCGCACGAGCTCGGACACGTCGTCCTTCACCGCGACGAGTTCGCGGACGAATCGGACGAAAAGCGGCAGGAGAACGAGGCAAACGAGTTCGCCGGTGAATTTCTCGCGCCGGAGGCGGACATCCGGGAGGATCTTTCGCCGCCGCTCACATTCGCTCGACTTCGCGAACTGAAGGCGAAATGGAAGATGTCGATGGGAGCGCTGGTCCACCGGGCGCAGGACGTCGGAGTCCTCAAAAAGTCCGAGGCAAAACGCATCTGGTTCCTGTTCGGGCGATACGGCTACCGCAAGCGCGAACCCGGAATGGGGCTTGCTCCCGAAAGGGCGAGCGGCGTCCGCCGACTGCTTGAGAAGTTCCGAGAGTCGCGCGGAGGCGACGAACTTCCCGAGTTCCTCCATCTGGCCCGCCCCCTTTTCGACCGTCGCTACGGCGCGACGATCACCGTCGGCAATCTGCAAGGAGCCTCCGCCATGACGTAGCGAAAAAACTCTTCCGCCCCGCGAGTGCGGGAACCGGACAACAAAACAAAAAAGCCGCCGGGGCCGCTTGCAACAGCCCCGGCGGCCCCTCCCGAAGGCGAACTCCGAGATGCGTTTACCGCGCGGCAAAGACTCGCACAATTCGGGAGATTCGTCAATGAAAAGCGTTTTTAGCGCTAAAATTGAACCGAGTCCCCAATGAAAATCCAAGAACAAAAGTCCCATATCCAACAATCACCATCAACCCAACTGGCGTCCAGAATTAACACTACGCCATTGCGATTTGATTTAAGGGGTTTTGCAGCTCGTCTTTGTTGCCGTCTTGAAAGAAGCGGAATCAAATTCGGAAATGACGGATTTCCAATCATCCCGCAAATATTCTTCACCTCGTCAATTCCCCCGGATGCACTAATGTATCCATGTTCGAAAGTAAGCCAAACGCCTGATTTGTCGCGGACGATACTATGTTGCTTCGAAAACGACAGAGTCTTGATAGGGCATCTCAAACGCCTTGATGAAAGAATCAAAAAGTGGCGTGGCTGCCTTGCTTTTGCCGGATTTGACTTGAGTCCATGCATGAACCGGCCCCTTATTGAACAGCAACAGAACATGTGGATTAACGCGCTTGTGACAGCTTATGTCGCGGCAAGTGGAATCCCGGTAATCGCCAATCTTCGCAGCGGGGTAAATTCGACATTGGAATTTCTCGCTTCGCTCCCAATTGGTTTTCCAGTTGCCATCGGATCTCATGGTAGCACACGCGGACTCTCGAAGAACGAAATGGACTTGTTCCGACTGAAACTCGGTTTGACAATGCCGTCGGAGGCCCTAGTTTACGGCCCCGTCGGATTTCAAAGCCGGGGTATTCTGGAAAATGCCGGAATTCCTACACGGCGATTTCCGGATTATCGTGCGATTTGCAAATCCGGCATGGGAAAGGTGGCCTAAAATGGACGCAAAGACAGTTCACCGAATACTGGCGGCAAATAGACGGGAAGCTGCAAAGCATGACCAGGAATTGTCCGCCTTGATACAACGCGGCAAAGAACGCGCCGCCAAATACAAGGAGAATTGGCCTGCAATCGAGTTCAACGCTTTCATTGCTCGGTTCGCGCCCAATCCGACAAGGACGCAAATCCGCGGAAAGATATACTACCACTCGCCCGGTTCGGATCTAATCGTCATGGTGGACGTGGGCGGATGGTATTTTCGTCTCTATAGCGTTAAAGAAAAAATGTATCTGGGCGTTGACGGAAAAAACGCCTACAATTACATCACTGAGCGTGGAACACAAGCGGGACGCAGCCATAAAGAGTGGTTGGCCATGACGCATTTTCGCATCAAAAAAACAGGAGAATGAAAATGGAAAGAAATACTGGAATCAATGTCCCAAGAACGGAAAACGGGAAAAAGTATCTGGAAAACGAGTCTGATGTCTATGCGAAGACAGACTATGATTTGGTCCTTCTCAACGAGTTCGACATAGCCGTTCTCACGCCGTTGTTCCTTGCATGGAACCACGAACTTGGCCTACTAATCGACGACTGCGAGCAAGAGGTCATGCCAGAAAATCTTGTGGCTCGGGCCATGGGATTGTTGGAGCCATTCATAAAGGATGCCGACCCAATAGCCGTGGGATCATTTCATAAGGTGGAAAAAGCGCTTTGCAGCGCTCTTGAACGTCATGTTCCCGTTGAGTTCTCGTTTTGAAATGGTAAAGGAAATTCTACAACCGTTTTTGTTTGATTGCCCATATGAGCAAATCAATCCTTCTGAGTTCGCGGACCACGGGCTGTACCGGCAAGAAATACATCTATGGACATATGAAAAGGACTTGTTTGACATCGGCATGCCATGGGAAAGAAAGGCCCTTTTGTCATGCTTGGAATCAGAAATCGGCCCGAAAACAGATTTTGACTCTTTCGCCAAACAAGTTAAACCCTTGGATCGGCTTTTTCTTGTCGATAACCGACCGAGATGCGACAACCCGATGTGGAAGCATTGCGCAGATGTCGCGTTGAGATGCTGGCTGTGGTGGTTGAAAGAAAGTGGCGTCAATGTAATCCTTGTAAGAGCGACCTGACGGGCAAGACCATCCGCTAAATGATTTCCGAACTGAATGCGGCGGACGTTTCCATCGACCAGTCGGACTTTCGACGCGAGTGTTGCCAATCTGGGAGCAAGGGGTAACTGCTCCCGGGAGAGGAAGCCGCGCGACATCCGCCCTTGAACCCGGACCCGGGGTGTGGTAGTCTCATTCCCGTCCGCAAAGCGGCCGGCGGCGGCTCTACTTCGTCGTGGAGACCAAGGGGACGCATGACATGGGCGCGCTCCGGGCCTCCGAACAGGCGAAGAGGGTGTGACCAAACTTTGACAGAACGCAAAGGCCGCAATCACGCGGGCCGATGTGTCATCGAACGCCGCTGCGCGGCTATGACACAATCGGCCCGCGTTTTATTTGTTGGACCCAAAACCGTGGACTGAAAATGGCGGCTCGTGGCATAGCCGCCAACGGCGGCGATCGGTGCCACAACCGCTATTTCCCTTGCGATCTTTGCGTTCCGCTACACGGACAGGCTTTGGTCACACCCAGGCGAAGATCAAGTGCGGGGTGGCGCATTTCGATGCGCTTCGGGCGGGAAGATCCAAGGCGCAGGCGCTGCTCGATCCGCCGATCCGCACAGCCGCGGACTTTCAGTCGGCCGTTGCCAAAACCGCTGCGGGGAAGACCCTAGGCATCCCGCTTCTCGACCATATCGTCCTTGGCGGCGGCTCCATCGACGAGACGCCTCCCTTCACCTCAATCCGAACGCGACGCCCCGACATTTTTGAGAATGCTTGACAGAGGCGGGAAGAACGGCGGACTGGAGTCCGCCGCCCCGTTGCGCGGCGTCAGCCGGAGTGGTGCCGGTGAGCGTTGCGGCGGACTGGTCCGCCGCCCCGTTGCGCGGCGTCAGCCGGAGTGGTGCCGGTGAGCGTTGCGGC
>CAMOSH010000066.1 GCA_946624575.1 uncultured Verrucomicrobiota bacterium | reverse complement strand
TATTTTTGGTCGAACACGCGGACGTAATCGACGAGGAAGGTGTCGCCCACGGCCTCGTATGCCTCCTTTGTCGGCTGGTGGTCAGCGTGGCGGTAGCCCTTCACTTCGGTCGAGATCAGCACGAATTCCGGGACGCGCGAGACATGGCCTTCGATGCGCCCGTGTTCGCGGCCGTCGACGTAGAAGGTGTAGCCCGTGTCCTCCCACAGGACGCCAAAGCGGTGGAAGACGGTCTTGTCGAGGTCGAGGTCGCTCCCGGCGGTGATCCGGAGGTTGTCCTTGCCGTAGCCGCCCTGGAAGAGGTTGTGGATGTGGCACACGCCCGGCTTGAAGCACTCCATGACGTCGATTTCGACGCCGGTGCGGGCCGGGTCGAGCGAGGCGCCGATGGTCGGGCTCTGGATCCAGAAGGCGCTCCACCAGCCGGGCTTCTGCTGGAGCCGGCAGCGGCATTCCCAGTAGCCGAAGGCGTGTTCGAAGAGCGGTTCGCGGAGCTTGCCGATGGGCCACTGGAGGTGGTCGCTTCCGTTGCAGAGCGTTTCCGAAACTGGCTCGTCCATGAAGTTGTAGCCCGTCTGGAGCTGGGAGGAGACGGGGAGGCCGTCTTCCAGCTTGAGTTCGAAAACGGCGTTGCCGTTGCCGTCGAGGCGGACGGCGTTGTCGGTCCAGGCGGGATGGCGCCTCTGCATCATCGAGAGGCGGTAGACCCACTTGGAGCGGTCGAGCGCGGTGCCGTCGAACTCGTCGTGCCAGGCGAGTTTAAAGTCTCGCCCGGCCGGGAGGAGCGACGGCTCGTGCCCGGGAACCGGCGTCGCCTCGGAGCAGGTGACGGGAAGGGAATCAAGCATGGGGTTCATGGGGTTGAAAGGTCGAAGGTCCGAAGGTCGAAAAGTGTTGCCGATGTGGAAGTGTTGCCAATTGCCAAATGTCAATTACCAATTGGAATTTGGAAAATGGAAACAGGCAACATTGGAAACAGGCAACATTCATTTCCTGTCCAGTTCGTCGCAGATCTGGCGGAGTTTTCGGACGGAGTAGTCGAAGAAGTTCTTCTCGAAGTCGCAGGAGAATGCGGCGACGTGGGGCGTCACGATGCACTTCGGGTGCTGGAGGAGGCGGGAGTGGACATCCGGCGGCTCCTGGGCCATCACGTCCAGCGCCGCGCCGGCAATGATGCCGCGGTCGAGGGCGTCGGCGAGGGCGTCTTCGTCAACGACGCCGCCGCGCGAGGTGTTTACGAGAAGCGCGTTTGGTTTCATCATGGCGAGCCGTTCGGCGTTGATGAGCTTCTCCGTCTCGGGCACGAGCGGGCAATGGACGCTCACGTAGTCGGCTTCCCGCAGCACCGTTTCCAGCGGCAGGGAGCCGGGGACGAACGGGTCGTAGTGGATGCACTTCATGTCGAAGCCGGACACCATCTTCTCGACGCGGCGGGCGATGTTGCCGTAGCCGATCAGGCCGAGCGTCCGGTGCGAGATGTGCCAGTCCATGCCCTCGACCTTGCCCCATTCGTAGCCGGCCTTCGCGCGGGCGTTGTATTGCGGAATCTGGCGGATGAAGGAGAACAGGAGCGACACGGCGTGTTCGGCGACGCACTCGGCGATCGACTCGGGCGTGTTGTAGATGCCGATGCCGTGGGCGCGCGCCCAGTCGCAGGGAAGGGCGTCGATGCCGGAGCCGGAGCGGAAAAGCGCCTTGAGGGCCGGCATCTTTTCGAGGACGCGCGGATCCATGCAGCTCACGTCGGGGCCGAAGCCCCAGAGGATTTCGGCGTCGCCGAAGGAGGCGAGCAGGTCGTCGGGCGAAGCGCATTTCTTTGCCCGGAAATCGGCGAATTCGCGGATTCGGTCCGCGGTTCCGGCGGGGAGGCGCTCCTCGCCGTTGGTGACTAACGCAATTTTATGCATTGCAAAAACTTTTCAACCTTTCAACTTTTCAACTTTTCAACCTTAAATCGCGGCGAGGGATTCGCGTTCGCCGGGGGCGAATTCGAAATCGAAGACCTTGAGGTTGGCCTGGAGGAGTTCGGGCTGCGGCATGCTGACGACCGCGAGCGTGTTCATTTCGTCGGTGAGCAGGTAGGCCATCGCGACCGTGGCGACATGGACGCCGTGGGCGGCGGCGATTTTCTCGGCGCGGGCGAGGCGCTTCAGGTTGGCGTCGCAGAGGTAGCCGCGCTGCGCGACGTCGTCGAGCACGCGCTTCGCGCCGTCGATGTCGGCGGCCCTGAAGGCGCCGGAGAAGAATCCGCGGCCGAGCGAGGAGTAGGCGAGGAGCGGCATGCGCGTCTCGCGGTACCAGGCGCGGGCGTCGGCCATGGCCGCGCCGGTCGCGGTCACGCAGTCGCCGCCCCACGGGTCGCGCACCTGCTCGGCGAGGCCGTAGTGCGGCGAGGAGAGCGTCATGCCCTGATAGCCGTGGGCGGCGGCGTAGGCGTTGGCCTCGGCGAGGCGGGAGTGCGTCCAGTTGCTGCCGCCGTATGAGAGGCACTTGCCCTCGCGGCGCAGCGCCTCCAGAGTCTCGACGTATTCCGAAACGGGGTGCGTCGGGTCGTCGCGGTGCAGGAGGAAGACGTCCACGTGGTCGGTGCCGAGGGTGCGGAGCGACTCGTCCATCTCCTTGCGGATGCGCTCGGCGGTCACGACCTTTCGGGTGCGGTCGCCGAACATGTCGCAGCACTTGGTGAGGAGGACGATGCGGTCGCGGTTGCCGGGGGCGGCCTTGAGCCACCTGGCGAGGGATTCCTCGGCGCGGGCGTATCCGCGGGCCGTGTCGATGGCGTTGAAGCCGGCGTCCACGGCGGCGGAAAGGAGGGCGTTCGCGTCGCCCCCCTCCAGCATGGCGGGGATGGCGGTGCCGAAGAACATCCGGTGCGCCGGCGTGGCGACGCCGGTGAGTTGAACGGTTTTGGTGATCATCGCAACACCATTACGAAAGCGCTGGGGACGAATTCGGGGAATTCGCCGACGATGGAGAGACCGGAGAAGGCGGCGCCTGCGGACGACGCGGCGGCGAAGGTGCCGGCGATTTCGCCGTTCGCGTCGGCCGTTGCCACGAAGCGGGCGAAGCAGGGCTCGTAGTCGGTGCGGAACCAGAGGCCGTCGAGTGACTTGGTTTCGCCGCCGACGGTGAACGCGGCGTCGCCGGTGCCGTAGAGGTAGAGCGTGTAGGCGGCGTTGGGCGTGAGCTTCGAGACCGTGAACGTGCAGGAGTCGGCGGTGCCGGTGTCGAGCATCGCGCAGCCGGAGGAGCCGGACGCGGCGGCGACGGCGCCGGACAGGGTGACCGTCACGTTGCGCGGCGTCGTGCCGTCGGCCTCGCGACAGTTCTCGACGGTGGCGGAAGCGGCCGTGCCGGTGCGGAGGGCGTTCCAGGCCGTCCAGTCGCTCCAGCCCTCGCGGCCGCGTCCGGCGAAGGAGGAGAGCCGGCTATCGCCCGCGCCGCCGATGTCGATGTTCACGACGCGGGCCGTCGGGGCGTCGCCGGTCTTCACGTAGCAGGCGGAAAGGGCTGTGGCGTCGGAGGCCGAGTCGGCCCTTGAATCGACTGTGAAATACAGCGCCTCGCCCGACTTCATCCAGAGGCAGTCGGCGGCAACAGCTGCCTCGTATGGATATGCCGCGCCGTTGTCCCGTGACACGATGGCGGAATCGGGGCCGTAGCCGCCGGCGGAAAGCAGGACTCGGACGCCGTTGGCGCTAGTGTTGTTGTTAAGGTCCCGGGCGTAACTGCGGGCGCGATACACGCCGTTCGACGGGACTTCGGCCCGCAATGAAGGGCTGGCGGTTGCGCTGGGCTGAACGACAAGCTCGTATGGCGTTGTGGACAGCAGCGGGGAGGAGGTCAAATACAGGCTGTCAATCGAGGCTATGCCGTTTGTCGCCATTGCGAAGCGCGGCGTCGTGCCGTTGTTGCTGGTGCCTGTGGCGTGAGTCCACCAGGCAAGGGAGGTGCCGACGGGATCAAGGTATGTGCCAAGAGCCGAGTGAGCCTCATTCCACGAATCGTCCTTCTTCGCCAGCAGCCACTTCGCGGCATTGTCCGATTGGTCGGAGAAGTAGTTGGAGCAGTTTCGGGATTCATGCTCCCTGTAATACGAAATCCCCGCGTCGCAGAGCGGATCGCCCTCGCGGCGAAAGATGGCTGAAATGCCCGTGCCGTCGCTGCTTGCATTGTTGTGCCCCGCAACGACGATGTCGATCGGTTCCCCCGCGGCCATGAAGCGGGTGTCCAGCGTGAAGTGCGCCGTGGCGGTGAAATTCGAAACGTAAATGTAGGTGTTTGTCACGAGCGCGTCGGAGGCGTAGAGGAACACGTCCACGCCGTCGACTTTGGGGTCGGAGCTTGCCGACTTGTTGAGGTCGCGGGCCACGACGGACCCGGTGTAGAATCCGCTCATCGGTGGGCGGAACCGAATGAAGACTGGCTTCTTGAGGTTGCTCCCCGTAGGATGGACATAGAGTTCATTCGGCGCCGCGTTCCCCGCCGAGGTCGCCCTCGTGTTGACGAGGACGCACGGGGACTGGCCGTTTGCGGCGTTGGCGAAGCCCTTCAAATAGGTGCTGCTCGTCGCCCTCGTTTGAATGCGGCTGCTCGCCATTGAGGAGACGTTGGTTAAGGCGGACAGCTGGTCGGTGACGGTTCCGGACAGCGCATACCAGGTGCCGTATGCGACGGTGCCGCAGGGGTTGGTGTAGGAGCCGGAGACGTTGTCGCTCATCGCGATGCCGGAGTCGTAGAACGCATCCTCGTCCTCCTTCGTGACGGTAAAGCGAAGGCCCGTGGCGTCGTTGCCGTGGGCGTCGTTCGGGCCGATGACGACCTCTATGGTCTCACCGGCGGACATCCAACGCACGGGCATCTGGAAATCGAACCGGCGGGTGCTCCAAGCGACGCTTTCGAGAGAGACATTCTGCTGCGCAAGGGCATTGCCGCCGGCGCGGATGGTGACGACGACACCATCGGTGCCGCTGCCATAGTTCACGTCGTGGGCGAAGACGAGCGCCGAATACCAGCCGGATTCCGGAACCGTGAAGCGCACGACATCGCATGGATTGGCCTGCGACGGGTTTCCCGGATGGAGATAGAACTCATTTGGCAAAATGACTTCGCCGGAAGCGGCATTTTGCGCCGAAGCGCTTGTGTTCACGCGAACCCATGGCGCGTTTTTGTTCTCATTTCGGCTGATGCCCTTATAAACACCGATGTCGGCGGCGTAGGTGCCGAAGGCCGCCGTAGTCGAGAGCGAGGCGTCGCCGGCGTGATGGAGCGACCATACGTCGCCAAAGGCGTTTACATGCGCTCCTGCGGCATTGAACGCCGCGCCGGCATCATAGACGGTGCGGGCGGAACTCGCCGTTGGCACGGCGAGAGCACAGGCGAACGCGCCGGCAAGCGCGAGACTGGATCCGAGGTGTCTTGATTTTTTCATTGTTCGTTTCCCTTGTTGTGGTTTGCGAAAATGATGTGCTTCACGGCTTCGGCGTAAACCGGGCCCATGTGGGCGAGGCCGTAGTCGTTGG
This sequence comes from uncultured Verrucomicrobiota bacterium, assembly GCA_946624575.1. GTDB lineage: Bacteria > Verrucomicrobiota > Kiritimatiellia > RFP12 > UBA3636 > UBA3636. The sequence goes on along the minus strand of CAMOSH010000066.1, from coordinate 12,965 downwards.
GGTGGATGTGGTCGGTGGTGGCGTCGGAGGAAACGGGCAGCTGCCCGACTCCGGAGAGGAAGTGCAGGTTCGCCCACTTCTGCGGGTCTTCGGCCTTGAGCTTGTCGTAGACGCCCTTCGCGAAGACCTCCTGCGGGCGCGCGACTCCCGTTTCGGTGCAGCCGCCGCAAAGGAGTATCGGAGTGGCGGCGGAGTGGGCAAAGCCCACTCCAGGTGCGGCCTGAAGGGCCGCCCCGTCATGTTGAGCAGATTCTGGAACTTCAAGGGCTGCGCCGTCAGGTTGCGCGGGGCAGACATGGGTGCTTTTTTCGCGCAGGCGACGAACGAAGTCCTCGTAGCGCTCCTGCTGCTCCTCGGCCTCCATGTTCCAGTCGCAATCGACGATGTAGAGCGAGGCGTCGATTTCGGCGAGGAGATCGGCCATCGGCAGCTCCATTTTTCCAAGGCCCGGGAAGCCGAGATTCACGACTTCGACGTCCGCAAGGCGCGAATAGATCGCGGGAAAGGCCATGCCGGGACGCGAGGCGCGAGAGCCATGCACGATCGAGGTGCCGTAGTGCACGACGGGCTTGGCGACCGCGTGCGGCGGCGGCGGGTCGAAGGAACTTCCTTCCGCGACGCCGATTTCGAACGATGCGAGGTTAGGTATGCGCATCGGCAGATAGACGAGGCATTCGTCGCCTGGCGTCCAGTCGAGGAGCAGTTCGCCGCGCCTGGTCTTCGGGTCCGGCGTCGCCATGCGGCAGTGCGACCACTCGCCGCCGGGGGCGCGCCTGTAGATGTCGATGCCTGTCTGCCCGCCCGGCGCCATCTGGGGGTGCGGCGGCGGGAGCGCGGCGGCGCTCCACCGCACGCCGACCGTCGGCGAATCGGTGACGAAGCGGAAGCACATCCCCATCGAGGTGCGCGAGTTGCGCCAGACGCCCTCGGGGATTGCGTCCTTCCATTTGTCCGGGATGCGCACGTAGGGCGAGGAGGTCAGGCCGGGAAATCCGCGGCCTTCGATGTCGAGCGTCGCGCCGTCGCGCCAGAGGAGATTCGCCGTTTGCACGGCGAGCGCGCAGGGACTCGCGCTTGGCAGCGCGAGTGCGCATAGGGCCTGGAAGAGGCGGGAAAGGGATGGCGCTTTCATCGGGCGCCTCCTTCCGCCGGCTTGAGGTAGATTCGCGCCGTCATGGGCACGGCAGGGTGCCAGGTTTCGCCCGGCGCGATGGGGCGGCGGTCGGCGTGGCCGAGCGCATCGACGGGCGCGAAGCGCGCGTCGGGATGCTGGCGGCCCGATTTGTCGACGAAGAACCGGAAGCGCTTGGCCGAGAGGTCGGAGGAGCGGATGCCCCACGAGCCGCCGCCGGGGAGCCGCCACTCCGCCTCGCACGGCGCGGCCCAGCGGTCGAGGACCATCCGCACCGGTTCCGGCTTCGATTCGAGCGACCATGTGCGCAGGAAGGGCAGCCAGCCCTCGATGGGGAACTCGCCGAGGTTTTCGACGGCGAGTATTTCGGCGAGAAGGTCGCGGGAGTCCGGCGCCAGGGACAGGCGGGTCGTGATTGCGAAGGCGGCGCCCCCCTCCGCCCCCCCGCTGGGGGGAACCGCAAGGCCTGAAGGGCCTTGCGTCATGTTGGGGGATGCGCTATTGCCGGATATGGCGCGGATGGTGACGGAGGCGATGCCGGTCGCGGGATCGCGGGAAAAGGAGATGTCGGTCACGCGCTCCACGTCGATCCATGTGTTGGTGCCGCAGTCGAGGAGCTGGAGCATGGCGGTGAAGCGACCGAGGGATCCGGGAACTTCCGTTCCCGGCACAGGACAGACTGCCGTTTCCGGTGCGGGGCAGATGGCCGTTTCCGGCACAGGACAGATGGCGATTTCATCGGCCATGAACTGCGAGCCGATGCGGCCGGAAACGCGCACGAAGGCATTGGAGAGAACCCAGAAGTCGCCGGAGTTTTCCGCCACAAGGGACACAGAGTCCACAAAGTCGTTGCGTCCCTTTGCGTTCTTTGCGGCGAAAACGGCCGCATCGGCAAAGTAGCGGTCGCGCTCGGAAGGAGGTTCGCTGTCCGCCTGGCGTTTCACGGGGGGCATGGTTGCCGCGTTTCGAAGCGCCGGGGCGTCGTGCAGGAGCGGCGAAAGGGCGGCGAGCAGATCGTCGTAGGGGGTGTTCTCCTCGTTCACGAGGCCGTAGTTGCAGTCTTCGGCGTTGGCCTTGCCCGCTCCCTGAGCGGGGCGATCGCACCACATGAAATACTCGCAGCCCACGACGAAAGGCTGCGCGAGCATCGTGCGCAGAAAGAGCGCCGACGCCTCGGCGCGCTCCTTTTGCGTTGGGACGCGCTGTCCCGCGCCCTTGAAGCACGGGCGGCCGGTGTCGAGCGCCGGGAAGCTCCACTCCGAGACGATCATCGGCCTCTTTGCGTAGCCGTGGTATTCGGCGAAGCGCTCGGCCATCGGGACGCCGCACTTTTCGTCGAGGACGACGCCGTGGTCGAGATCGGCCCACGGGTAGCAGTTGAAGGAAACGATGTCGCAGAAGCGGCCGCATTCCTCCCACACCACGGGGTGCGCGCCCTGGAGGCCGGCGAAGCGGCAGCCGAGGATCATGTGATTCGGATCGTGGCGGCGGATTGCGGCGGTCGTGATCTCGAAGTAGGTGCGGGCGAAGTGGCGCAGAAAGGCCAAAGCGGCACCCCCCTTCGCCCCCCGGCGGGGGGAACCTGCAAGGCCTGAAGGGCCTTGCGTCATGTTGGCGGGAGCGCTCGGGGCACCTGAAGAGCCTTGCGTCATGTTGGTTGCCGACCATTCCGCGAGGAAGCGCTCCAGTTCGCGGCGGGCGCTGTGTTCCGGCGGCATTTCGAGGATGGCGTCGTAAACGCCGGTCGCGCGCTGGCCGTTTTTGGCCCACCAGGCCAGTTCGTTGTCGATGTACCAGCCGAGAAGGTCGGGGTCGTCCTTGGCGGCGGCGCAGCGCTCGGCGGCGATTCGGTCGCAGTGGGCCGGAAAGTCTGGGTGGAAGACATTGGGCAGCGCGGAGCAGGGCCGGCCTTCCGAGGGGCGGATGCTGTGCTCGGCGTTCGTGGTGGCGAACGACATGCCCATGCGCAGGGCGGAGTCGGAGACATGCGAAAAGCCGCGGCCGGCGAGCAGCTTCACGTCGCTGGCGGCGCCGAGGCTGTTGAAGCCCCAGGCGCGGAGGCGCGCGGCGGTTTCATCGGCCCAGGCTTCGAGCGAGGGGTAGTTCGCCTCGACGAATCGCTTGTAGGGCGAGTAGCGCAGCGCATGGCTGTAGGTACCGCGCGGGTGGACGTGGCACACGCCGGCGATGAAGCGCGGCGAGCCGTCGGGGGCGAGGATGGTTTCTTCGGCGCCGCCCGTGGAGGCGACGCGGAAGAAACCGGGAACTTCCGTTCCCGGCACAGGACAGACTTCCGTTCCCGGCACAGGACAGACTTCCGTTCCCGGCACAGGACAGACTGCCGTTCCCGGCACAGGACAGATTTGCCCCCCCGGTGCAGGACAGAAACCCGCGCTTGGCGGCGCGGACTCGCTGGCCCCTCGCGCGGGAACGAGCGCGGAACTGGCGGCAAGTGCAAGGGCGAAAAGGCGATTCATGGAGCAAATTTCCTCCACGGGCTGGCAATCGGGGCGCCGGTTTTGCCCCAGTTGCCCACGGGGCGCACGACAAAGCGGATTTCGCGGTTTTTCGGGATGGCTTCGCGGGCGAAGGCGCAGGAGACTGGCGCGGTGTCGAGCGCCTCCTCCATGCAGAAGTTCGGGGAATAGACGCGCTTTTCCTGCACGACCTGCACCATGTCCTGGATGCGAAGCTCGGCGGACACGGAGAAATCGAGGGCGCGGTCCGAATCGGGCGTGGCGGGCGCGGGCGGGAAGGAAACCACGATCTGGCGGCGAGGCGCGGGATCGAGCGCGTTGCCGAGCTCGGTGCGGCGGTGGCCGTCGTCGATCTCGCGCACCTCGACCGCTGCGCCGGCCGGAAAGCGCGGCGGGCGCGAGGCGGCGGCTCGGGCGGCAAATGCGTAGGGCGGAGCCTGAGTTGCGCAGGACAGAGCCTGCGCATCAGGATGGGGGGCGGGCGCAAAATCGACCACCCAGTTTTCGCCGAGCGGGGCGTTGGTCACGATGTTGAAGCGGTGGAAGACGACGCGGTCGCCAAACACGTCCATCGTGAGCCCCTGGCGGACGGCCTGGATGTCGAAGCGGTCCATCTCGAATGGCGGGTCGCGGTGGTAGTCCGTCACCGAGTGGCCGTTTTCGCGGCCGGGGAAGGAGAAGGCGAAACCGCGCGCGCACGAGGCGTTGACCGCCGTGAATTCGCGCTGCCAGATCGAGCGCTCGTCGGTGAGGCTGTAGTGCATGTGGCCGGTGATGGCGATGCAGTTCGGATGGCGCGCGAGAATTTGGCCGGTGGCGTCGAGCGGGGCGTCGGGGTCGCACTGGCAGACCGTGCCGGGGAGCGGTTCGTGCTGCACGAAGAAGAACGGCCTGTCCGCGGGGAGCCGTCCCTCGATCCTTTCAAGGAACTCCGGGGCCGGGTTCCTTTCCTCGGCGATGCCGGCCGCCAGCGGATAGCGCGCCGGGTTCGTGGGATGAATCCGCGCCGCGCGCGACCACCAGTTCACGAGCACGAAAAGGAAGCCCTTCACCTCCACGACGCGCGCCGGCGCGTAGGGTTCGCCGAAAAGTTCGCGCCACCACTCGTCGCGGTGGTAGAAGAACGAATCGCGCAGCGCCTCCTCGCGGGAGGCGAACTTGCCGTCGGGGTAGAAAAAGCCGTCGACGTCGTGGTTTCCGGAGATGAAAACGCGCTCGACCTTCGCGCCGTCGGAGCGGCGGTCCTCGGGGAAGACCTTGCGCCATGCGGCGATCGCGGCCTCGAACTCGAAGCGGCGCGACCACGTCGTGAGGTCGCCGGCCACCAGGACGGCGTCCACCCGCTCCGCGTCGAAGCGGCGCAGCGCCTTCACGAACCACTCGTCGCCGGTCTCCGGCGGGGTGATGTGAATGTCGGTCAGCACGCCGACGCGCAGGGAGGGGACGTCGGAGGACGTATCGGCTGAAGAACTCCGGATCATCGGTGGACGGGACGAAAAAAGGTGGAAAATTCTACTCGGAAGCGACGTTCCGCCGCAACGCCTCCGATACTACGCCCGCTGGAGGAAATTGTAAATTTGACGCTTGCGCTAAAATTTCATTGTATGATTGCGCAGAAACGGGTTGACAGAAAGGCGCTTGGCGGAGACAATTCCGCCCCGTGGCAACCCTCGTCAACAAAGCCCCGCACGTGGCGATCCTGCTGTCGCCGTCGCATGTCTCGCACACGCAGATGCTGCGCGGCATTCTGCGCTACGCGCAAAGCCACGCGCCGTGGTCGCTCGACGTGCGACTCGGGCGCGACGGCGAACCGACGACCTTCGAGGAGAAAAGCTGGAACTTTTCCGGAATCGTGGGGAACCGTCTGCCGCCGGATCTCATGCGACTGGCGCGGCGGCACCGCACGCCGATGGTCCTGCTGCACGGAGTCGGGCCGGACATGCCGCGCGTGGCGGCCCGGATCGTGTGCGACAACGAAGCCGTCGCGCACGCGGCGGCGGACCATTTCGCGGAGCGAGGATTCACGCGCTTCGCGTATGTCGGTGCGCACGGCAGGCAGCCGTGGTCCCTGGCGCGCGGCGAGGCCTTCGCGCGGGAACTCTCCTCGCGCGGGTTCGGGTGCGAAATCTATCCGGACTCGGCGGATGAAAACGCCTCCGGCGGAGACTCCGGCAACGAACGCGCGCTCGGCGCGTGGCTGAAGGCGCTGGAAAAGCCGGTCGCCGTGTTCGCGGCCTACGACATCCGGGCGCGCGGAGTGCTCGACTCCTGCAGCGGCGCGGGAATCGCGGTGCCGGACGAAGTGGCGGTGCTCGGCGTGGACAACGACGAAGTGCTCTGCGAAACCTCGACGCCGACGCTTTCGAGCATCGTGCTCACGCACGAGGAGGCGGGCTACGAGGCGGCGGCGGCGCTGGACGCGGCGATGACGGAAGCGCTGCGGCGCGGAGGCCGGCGTCGGGAGGCGGAGCCGACGCGGCGCGTGGCGTTCGGCCCCAGGGGCGTGGCGGCGCGGCGCTCCACGGCGCGCGACGCCACGACCGACGAACTCGCGCGGCGCTGCCGCGCGCTCGTGGAGGCGAACGTGGCGCGGCACTTTGGCGTGGCGGATCTGGCGCGGAGCCTGCATGTCTCGCGCCGGACGCTGGAAACGCGCTTTCGCGCGGCGACGGGGCGCAGCCCGGGAGAGGAAATCGCCGAGCAGCGCATCCGCAGGGCCAAGGCGCTGCTCTCGCTCCACACCATGAGCCAGGCTCAGATCGCCGAAGCGTGCGGCTTCACCGACGCGAGCCACATGAACGTGGCGTTCCACCGCCGCTGCGGCGCGCCGCCCTCGGCATTCAGGTAGACCCGCGCTTTGCAGTGCGGGCGCGTAACCCGGAGCTTGCGCGCCGGGCGCGGGTAAACCCGCGCTTGGCAGCGCGGGCGCGCAACCCGGCGCTTTGCGGCGCGGGCGCGCAACCCGGCGCTTGCGCGCCGGGCGCAAGACAGGAACCCGCGCTTGGCGGCGCGGGCGCAGGACAGGAACCCGCGCTTTGCAGCGCGGGCGCGCAACCCGGCGCTTGCGCGCCGGGCGCAAGGCAGGAACCCGCGCTTGGCGGCGCGGGCGCGCAACCCGGAGCTTGGCAGCGCGGGCGCAGGACAGGAACCCCGCGCTTGGCGGCGCGGGCTCAGGACGGTTATCCGCGCTTGGCGAAGTCGCAAAAGCGGGATATGCCGCAGCTGCGGCAAAGCGGGCCGCGCGGGCGGCAGACGCGCTGCCCGTGCGAGACGAAAATCGCGTTCCATGTCCGCCAGAGGCGCTTCGGAAGACCGGCGCGCAGCGCGATTTCCGTTTCGGCCGGGGTGTTCGTCCGAACAAGTCCCAGCCGGTTGCAAATGCGGTGGACGTGGACGTCGACGCATACGGCGGGCTTTTTGAACGCCACGGCGACGACAAGATTCGCGGTCTTGCGGCCTACTCCAGGAAGCTTGCAAAGCTCGTCCACTGTTTCGGGGATTTTTCCTCCGAACATGGAGTCGAGCGCGTCGGGGATTTTCTTGATTGCCTCGGCCTTCTGCCTGTGGAACCCGACTGGGGTCACGAGCTCGTCGAGCCGGGCGATGGAAATGCGCCGGATGTCGTCCCAGGAGCGCACCGCGGGGAAGAGCTTTTCGCGAACCACCTTGGCCGTGCAGGCGTCGCGGGTACGTGCGGAAAGTATCGTCGCGAGGAGGATGTGGAACGGAGAGGCGCCCTGCGCACCCATCAAGTCGATCACCGGCGCGGGATTGTCGGCGAAGTCGCGCGAGAGAATTTCGTGGACCTTGTCCGCGTCGGCGAACGTCATGGCTTCGCCCTCCGGAGCCTGGCGGCCTCGTGCATTTCGCGGGCGAAGAATTCGTCGAGGAAGTCCTCGAACGCGCCTATCAGGATATCGTTGTCGGTGACGCCGACGAATTTCGAGTTGTTTAGATTTCCGGCGAACTGCAGGCGGCGCTTGGCGTTTGCGCGAAGGCGGACGGCCCTTGAAGGCACCAGTCCCTCGTCCGCGAAAATCTGGAACACCTCCGTCATTTGATCCTGGGGGATCGAGATCCTTGTGCGCACGATGGCGTTCCAGTTCGGGTTGCCCGCATCGGTCGAAAACGAATCCCGGACAAGCGGGCTGGGACCGGAGGCGAAAGAAATCATGCCCGTGCCGAGAAGCTCCGCGCGAACCGGGTGGGGGTGGCGGACGTCGCCGGGCGCGGGATCGTAGAGGAACGAGACGTTGTTGAGCCCGGAACTCTCGACCACGATGTCCTTGTGTGGAACGCGCCCGGTGGAGTCTACCGAGGCGCAGCCGACGGCCAGCGCCGCCAGCGCCGCCAGCGCGGCCGCGGCTTGGCACGCGGCCATGCGCGGCCGCGCCGGGCGGATGCGGGCTCCGGGCTTCATGCGGGTTCGGGCGGGCGGAATTCGAGCGATAGGTCCACGGCCTTGACCGAATGGGTCAGGGCTCCGATCGAAATCGCGTCGACGCCGCTCTCCGCGGCTGCGCGAACCGTGGATTCGTCGATGCCGCCGGATGCCTCGGTCTTGCAGCGCCCCGCGACGATTTTCACGGCTTGCGCCATAGTTTCCGGCGGCATGTTGTCGAGCATTATCCACTCGGGATTTCCGTTCAGGGCGCTGCGCAGCTCCTCGAACGATTCGACTTCGACCTCGACCGGGACTCCGGGAAATGCGGCCCTGGCCGCGGCGACGGCCTGGTCCAGGCGCGCCGGATCGCCGCCGCGCCAGAGCTTGCGGTGGTTGTCCTTCACCAGGACCATGTCGGAAAGGCCCATGCGGTGGTTTGTGCCGCCGCCAGCCTTGACCGCGTATTTGTCCGTGACGCGCATTCCAGGCGCGGTCTTGCGGGTGTCAAGGATGCGGCAGCCCGTGCCCTCGACGAGACGGACGAACTTCGCCGTTGCGGTGGCGATGCCGGTCATGCGCTGGGCGAGATTGAGCGCGGTGCGTTCAGCGGTGAGGATGGAGCGGGCTCTGCCGCGTATGCGCATGATGACGTCCCCCGGCTCCAGGTCGTCGCCGTCGGAGACGAGGCACTGGACGGATAGCCCGGGGTCGAGCGTCGTGAATGCGAGCTTTGCGACGGACACGCCGGCGACGCGGCAGCTCCGGCGAGTGAGCAAGTCCGCCTCCCCCTGCGCGTCTTCCGGAACGAGCGCGAGCGAAGTGACGTCGCGTCCGGCGCCGTCCTCCGCCAGGGCTCGTCGCACAAGGTCCAGCACCGCTGGGTGTCTGGCGATCGCTTCCTGTTCTTCTTGCGTCACGGTTTTCATTTTGTCATTTCACGAAAATTTCGGTTGCGGGATCGGAGGAAAGGCTGGCGAACAGCTCCTTCATGCGGGCCGTGCCTTCGCGGGACGCGACGAGCGTGGCGTCGCGCGTGTGGACCACTACCAGGTCTTCCACCCCGAGCAGCGCCACCACGTGTCCGGAAGGCTCCGTGTTCACGGCGACGTTGCCTGCGGCGGCGAGCGCGCGGACGAGGCCCGAAACGGCGTTGCCGCTTCCGTCCGCCGCGAAGTGCGCTCCTGCGCTTGTCCAGGACCCGACGTCATCCCAGCCGAAATCGCCGCGCACGGCGACGAGGTTGTCGGCCTTTTCCATCACGGCGTAGTCCACGCTGATTTTCTCAAGAGCCGCGTAGGCGCGCGAAAGCGCGGCGGCGAAGCGCGGGCCGCCGCGTCCCGCGAGCGGCGCGAGGGTGTCCATCGCGTCGAGAAGCGCCGGGCGGTGCCTGCGGAGGGCGTCGCGGAAAACGGAGACCTGCCAGACGAACATGCCGGAGTTCCAGACGAAGCGACCTGATTTCAGGCATTGCGCGGCGGTTTCGGAATCGGGCTTTTCGACGAATCGGGCCACCTTGCGAAAGCCCTTCGGGAGTCCGGACGCCGGGCGCCCCAGCTCGACGTACCCGTAGCCGGTGGCCGGGTGCGTGGGCTGGATTCCGACAAGGGCCATGACGGGGCGCGCGGCGGCGGCCCGGCCGGCGTCGGCCAGGGTCTGGCGGAACTTCTCGGGATCCGCCATGAGGTGGTCGGCGGTGAGAATAGCAACGATGGCGGAGTCTCCGGCCGCGGCGCGCACGAGCTCGGTGCCCAGCGCGCAGGCGGCGGCGGTGTCGCGCCCGCACGGTTCGCCGACGATGGACGATGGCGGCAGCGCGGGAAGCGCCCGGCGCGTGGCGCGCACGAGGTCGCGTGACGTCACGATCCGGATGCGTTCGGGCGGCACGAGCCCGCGCAGGCGATCGACGGCGTGCGCGATGAGTGGCTTGCCGCCGAAAATGTCGACGAACTGCTTGGGGCGGGAGTGGCGGCCGACGGGCCAGAAGCGCTCGCCGCGCCCGCCGGCCAGGATGACCGCGTAAATGTCTGGCGGACGAATCGATTCCGCAGGTTTTGAATCCGGTTTCATGGTAAAAAGTCGGAAGGAGTTTGGAATTCGGTGCCGGTTGCGCGCGGCGAAGTCAGCCGCGCGGCATGGCGCGGCGGCGGCGGCGGGCCTTGCCGGAGGATTTTTTTGCGGCGCGCAGCTCGCGCAGGTTCGAGGGCGCCTTTTCGGGCTTGGCGGAGCCGTCCGGGTTGCGGCGTTCGCGGGCGCGGAACTGCAACTCGACCGCCACTCCGGCCAAATCGAACGATTCGCGGAGCCGGTTGGCGAGGAACTGCTTGAACGAGCCCGGCATCCGCCGCGGGTCGTTCACGAACAGCCGGATTCTCACGGGCGCGTAGCCGGTCTGCACGGCGTAGTGCAGCTTGAAGGGCTTGGTGCCGCTGACTGGAGTCGCGTTGCTTTTGCATGCTTCCTGAAGGCAGCGGTTCAGCGGCCCGGTGGGCAGCGCGGCCACGGCGGCGGCCGCCACGTGCGCGGCCGTGGCGAGGACGCGTTCGACGTTGCGCCCGGTTTTTGCCGAAAGGAACACGACGGGGCAGTGCGCCATGAACGGAAGTTCCGTCGCGAGGCGCTCCGCGTAGGTGCGCTCGCCTTCCTGCGCAAGATCCCATTTGTTGACTGCCAGGACGCAGCTCTTGCCGAGCTTCGCGGCCAGACCGCAGAGCTGGCGGTCGAGAAGCCCCGGACCGCGTTCGCAGTCGATCATCAGAATCAGCACGTCTGCGCGCTCCACCGCGTCCTGCATCCGGAAGCGGCTGTAGCGTTCCACCGCAGTGTCCACGCGCGCCTCGCGCCTGACGCCGGCGGTGTCCACAAGCACGAATTCGCGGCCGGAGTACTCGAACGGGATGTCAATCGGGTCGCGGGTCGTGCCCGGCTGGTCCGAAACCACGACGCGTTCGGTCCTCAGCAGCTTGTTGAGAAACGATGACTTGCCGCAGTTCGGGCGGCCGACGACGGCCACGACCGTGGGGCGGTCGGGGCGGGGCGGGGGAGCAGGGGGCGAATCGGCTGGATCGGCTGGATCGTTGGGGGCGGCGGAATCAGGGGATTCGGCTGGATCGCTGGGCTCGGAGGGTTCGGATGGTTCGGCGGGCGGAAAGCGCGCGAAGCAGGCGTCCATCAAGGCGGAGATTCCGCGCCCGTGCACTGCGGAGACCGGGAACACCGGAAAACCGAGCCTGGCGAAGTCGGCCGCGTTCAAGTCCAGCGACGCGTTGTCGGCCTTGTTGGCCGCGACCACCACGTTGACCCCGGCCTTGCGCATGAGGCGCGCGACTTCGAGGTCCATCGGAGCGATGCCTTCCTGCGCGTCCGTCACCAGCACCGCCACGGTGGCGTTGGAAAGCGCCGCGACGGCCTGGGCGCGGACGCCTGAGTCGATCGCGCCGGAGACTTTTTCGCCGTCGAGCGCGAACACGCCGCCGGTGTCGGTGAGCAGGAACTTGCGTCCGTCCGCCTCCACGACGCGCTCAAGCCTGTCGCGCGTCACGCCCGCCTCGTGGTAGACGATGGCGACGCGCTTGCCGGCGATGCGGTTGAAAAGGGCTGACTTGCCGACGTTCGGGCGGCCTGCCAGCACGACGGAAGGGATGTTCACCGCGCCGCCCTCCCGTCCGTGGCACCGGTGGAATCGGCCTTTTTGTCCGCTTCAAGCTCCCGTATGCGAGCGAGCGCGAGCTGGGTTTCCGCGGCGGACGGATTGCGCGTGGCGAATTCGCGGTATGCGGCGAGCGCGGCGTCCCGGTTGTGGCGTACGCGGTCGTAGAACTCCGCGTGCTCCCATGCGAGCCTGGACTGGCATGCGGCGAGCACGGCCACGCGGTCCGCGGCTGTCGGGGCGTCCGGATGGGACGGAGCGGTGCGAAGCGCGAGGCGCAGCACCTCAAGCGCGTTTTCAAGCTCGCGCGCGTCGTTGGGGCGTTTCCGGGAAAGCTGCCAGCGGCAGGCCCCGGAACGGTACCAGGCATCGGCGACAAGCGGGTTGGACGGATGTTTTGCGGCGAGTTTCTCGTACGCCCTCACGGCCTCGACCCACTTGTGGCCAATCTCGTAGGCCAGGCCCTCGGAGAGCATGCATTGCGGGGCCTCGGGGTCGTCGGGCGCGTTGGCGACCACGTGGCGGAACATCGAGGCCACCAGCTCCGTGGATGGTGCGGAGAAGCCGCCGCGCTGGAGCTTTGCAAGCATTTCGTTGGCGATCGCGCGCTGCGATGCCACCACCAATCCGTAAGAAACGCCCTGCGAGGAGCCCTCGGCGGAGTAGCGCTCCAGCCAGTACTGGTATTCCTGAAACGCCTCCTCGAAGTCGCGACCGCGCTCGAAAATCCGCGCCACGGTCAGCTGCGCTTCGGGCGCCTCCTCGCTGCTACCCCAGTTGTGGACCAGGGAGTCGGCCGCCTTGCGGGCGGCGCTCCAGCGCTTTTCCCTTTCGAAGCGCCTGACGCGCGCGAGCTGCGCCGCCGGGGATTTTTCGGCCGGGCGTCCGAAGAAGCGCCAGGGCTCCTTGGGGTCGGGAGCGGCGGCTCGGTCGCGCGGGGCGAACGCGGAGTCCGCCTGATTTCCGGCGGCGTGGCCGGCCGCGCCGACGGGAGCGCCGCAGGTCGCGCATGGAGTGGCGCACGCCAGAAGCGCCAGCGCCGCGGCAAGCGCCCGGAGAATCCGTGTTTTCGTGAAATTGTGATGCATGGCCGTTGAGTTGTCGCAGAACGACGCAACGCTACCGGAATCCTTCCCCGAAGTCAATAAATTCCGGCGAAAACGGATCGCGGCCGGGCTTCTTTCGAAGAGTTCGGAAATGAGATTGCAATTGTGCGTCAATCGTGGCATGATTGGGCGCAACGGCATGAGGAAGGATGGCGGAGCGGTCGATCGCGGCGGTCTTGAAAACCGTTGATCCGCAAGGGTCCGGGGGTTCGAATCCCTC
>CAMOSH010000065.1 GCA_946624575.1 uncultured Verrucomicrobiota bacterium | reverse complement strand
GGCGCCAGTTCGACCGGAGTGAAAACGCGATGGTCGCCACGATCCTCTACCTCAATACCGAAAGCGCGCACATTCCGCAGATGACGCTCGCCGGAATGCGCCGCTACGCCTCCTCGCGCGGCTGGTCCGTGGAGGCGTATCCGCCCGCCGAATCGAGGAAAAAACGGCTGGCGGCGCTTTTCCGGAAGCACGCGCCGGTCGTCGGATGCGTCTGGGAATGCTCCGACGACCGGCTGCCCGGATCCCCCTCGGCGCTCGACGCGGTGCCGATCGTGTATCTCCATGCGTCCCGCGCCGTGCCGGGAAACGGGGTAATGTTCCGCGCGGACAACGACGCCGTGGCAGTCGCCGCCTTCCGCGAACTGTCGCTTGGCCGCCCGGCCGCCTACGCGGTTGTCGGCGTTCCCGAGGCGTTCGAGTGGTCTTTCGTGCGGGTGAGGCGGTTTTGCGAGGAGACCCGCAAGGCGGAGCGTCTTTGCTCCGCGTTCCCGTGGATCGAAGGCGAGACGTCGTCGGCAAGGTCGGGGCGTCTGGCGTCCTGGGTGGGCTCGCTTCCCCGCAAAACCGCCGTGTTCGCCGTGAACGACCTCGTAGCCGCCGAGGTCGTCGCCGCCGCGCACGCCGCCTTGCGCGTTATACCGCATGAACTCACGCTCCTCGGCGTCGACAATCTCCCGCATATCTGCGAATCCTCGGTCCCGGCGATTTCAAGCATTCAGATCGACTACGAGCGGGCCGGGTTCGCCGCCGCGAAAACCATTGGGGAGCAACTGTGCGTGCAATCACTTGTCGCGCGTCCCACTCTAGGCAAAACAGCCAACTTCGTCTCCGTCGCCCCGCTCATGGCGGTGCGGCGGCGATCGACCGGTGGCAGAGGCCGCAGGGAGGCGTTCGTCCTGAAGGCCGTGGAAATCATCCGCCGGGAAGCGTGCGACGGCCTGACGGCGCAGGCGCTCGCCTCCCGCTTCCGCTGCTCGCGCAGGCTCTTCGAGATTCGTTTCCGTGAGGCGCTCGGACACTCCGTTCTGGAGGAGATCCAGCACGTGCGGCTGGAAAAGGTCTGTTCGCTCCTCGCCAACACGAACGTCGCCATCGACGCCATCGCCGGGATGTGCGGCTACCGTTCCGACATCGCCCTCAAATGGATCTTCCGCAAGCGCATGGGCGTCTCTATGAAGGAATGGCGGTCGCGCAACCGGCACGCCTGATTTTTTTCGCAAAACTAAACCTGCGTCGAATGGAACATGGTATCATTGATGCCGACGCGACGCCAATTTCGTGTCGGGAATGCGCGCTTCGTTCCGTGACGATCACCGCCGCGCGTTTCCATGAAACAAAAGGAAAATGAACCCACGAATTGAAAATGGCTTGGCCTCGGTGGCCAGAACGATTCTCTCGCTTGCCATGCTGATCGCCGGCGTGGCCACGGCAACGGAGGCGCCTGCGTCCGCCGTGTCCGGCATTTCAGCAGGTTCGGCATTGCCGCCAGTCGTTCCCCTTCCAACCGAAACGGTAGCGCACCTTGCCGTGGCGCGCGAAGCGTGCACGGCGCTGGGCCACGTCGTCGAAACGCTTGAAGCCCGCGGGCAGGGGCAGTATTCCCGGATGTCCCACGAAGTGATGCGCCACGCGCTGGACGCCATCGAAAACGAGGACATTCCCGGCGGATGGACGAACCGCGTCGTCCGCGAGGCGCGAGAACTCGCCTCCATGGCGCCCCGCGCGCTGGAGAAGGCGAAACGCATCGCCTCCGGCGAGGAGCGGGACATGCCCGTGCCCCGCTTCAAGTCCGGCCCGGTCGTGGCGCGCGGATGCATCGTCCACGGGCGGCGCCAATGGCCGGACGGGCGCGTCGAGGAGGACAGCCCCGTCATGCTGAACGGTTGGGGGCACTTCCGTGACGCGCCAAAGGATGTCGGATTCCTGAACCGAATCGGCGGCAACTTCCTGCAGCAGGAGGTCAAATTCCGCGACTTGGAGCCGGAACGCGGCGTCCTCCGCATGGAAGTGCTTGACGATTTTGCCGCCACCTTGCGCAGAAGCCTCCGCTCGGACACCCCTGTCGATTGCCTGCTGAGTTCGCACTACATGCCGAAGTGGGCGACGGAGGACGGCCCCGATCCGGAAACCTGCAAAAACGGCTTCATGAAATTCTGCATCCACAACCCGCGAATGGTCGAGGCGGTGACCGGCTTCCAGACGCGCGCCGCCTCGTTTTTGAAGGACGCCCCGGGCATGGTCGCCTTCTGCCTTTCCAACGAACCCGCGTCGGGCGACGTTTCGAAGTGCCCGCGGATGGAGGAGCTGTGGGCGGAGCACCTTGCCGCCAGATTCGGGACGGTTGATCGGATGAATGCGCTGTGGCGGACGAACTACGCGGATTTCGGCTCGGTCGAAATGCCTCCGTTCCCGGATCTTCCCAGAACCCCGCTCGGGCTGGAGTTCGTCCGTTGCGACCGCAAGGTGCTTGCCGAGTTCCACGGGCGGATGATCGCGGCGGTCAAGGCCGTGGCGCCGGACGTCCCGCTCCACGCAAAACTCGTCGCGGACAAGTCGCTGGAAGACCCGACCGGCCGCTACTGCCACCATTTCTGGTCGAACGACGCGATGCGGTTTGCGGAGATGTTCGACTGGCTCGACCACGACAGCGCGTACTTCCCGGAAGCGGAGGGACCGTGGCCGAACACGTGGATCCCGCACCAGATGGCAAGCGACTTCCTGCGCAGCTTTGCGGACAAGCCGCTCATGGATTCGGAGAACCACGTCATCCCCGACAACAGCGCCGGCGTGGACGTATCGCCCGAACACTGCTATTCCGCCCTCTGGCAGGAGGCGGTCCACGGCGTGCGCATGTCGGCGATATGGTGCTGGCAGCGCGGGACGAGGGACGAACCCTGGTTCAACGGAATGCCGCCGGAGCGCCCGGAATGCCTGGAGGCGATGGGCCGCTGCCAGCTCGACCTCGCGAGGCTTTCGGACGAACTCGCGCCGATCCAGTCCGAGCCCCCGACGGTGCTGGTTCTGTGGTCGCTCTCGTCAATGGTCCTGGACGAGCGCCATGCATCCGCCCCGGCCGACGTCTATGCCGCCGCGTCCTTTTTGGGCGAACCTCTCGGGTTCGTCACGGAAGAGTTTCTCGAACGGTTCGCCGAAGACGGCGTGATGCGGAGGCCGCTGGATTCGGCAAGGGCGATCATCCTGCCGGGGGTTACGCATCTTCCTGACTCGTCTGTCGAGGCGTTGAAAAGACTGGAGGCCGCCGGCATCCGGATTCTCGCCGTCGGCCCGGAACTCGAAAAGGACGATTTCGGACGCCCACGCGGGCCGACACCGTGGCAAAGCGCCAACCGCATGGTACAAGGCGTCGAAACCCGGAACGACGGCACGGGCGCAACGTTTGGGACGGAACCGGAACTGGTCGCGGAAATCCTCTTCCAGGCGATGGAAGACTGGAACCTTCCCGTCCGCCCCCGTCTCATGCATCCTGTGTTCGGCGTGGAGACGCACGGTTACGAGCAGGACGGTGTCCGCCGCATCGCGCTCTGCAACCACCTTCGCGAGCCGGTCGAGGTGGAGCTTGAGGCGGAGGGGACCGACCTTTTGACGATGGCCCCCGTCCCGCGCCGACTGGCGATCCCGTCCATGCAGCCGCTTTTCGTTGAATTTCCGACGGATCAACCCCAACCTCGAAAAGGAGCACCCAAATGAACAAAGCAGTAGTTCTCGCGGCAGTGTCCGCATCCATCGCGTCCGCCTCGTTTGCGGACACCAAATACTCGGTGGCGAACGACGCCTCCGGCCAGTACTCGTTCCGTCGCGCCAACTGGAAGGCGGCGGGCGATGCGGCTGCTAGCGCACCCGCCTCCGGCAACGACTACATCGCCGTCCACGCGATCAACGCCGGCGGGCTTTCCTCCGACACTTCGACGGATGCGTTTCCGGGCGACAGCCTCCAGATCGGCGAAGTCGGAGGGACTGCCGGAAGGATGACGGTCTACAAATCCGGAAAAGTGCAAGTTCCGAACTTGATTCTCGCAAACGGGAACATGCGTTGCGGCAACTTGGACTGGACAGCGCATTTCGGAGCCGGGACGACAGCCGTCCTGTCGCCTTCGACGGCGCCGTTCGTCCTCGGCTACCCGACTACGATTGCGGAAACGTCCGACGGATCCATGGCTTTTGATGCCGGGCACCGGTTCACGGGAGCCGAAACCTCCGGCCTGTGCGTCAACATGTCGAAAGCCACGCTGACTTTGAAAGGCGGCTCCCCCGCCTATCTCGGCAAATGGAGTTTTTCGCCATACCGCTTCATGCAGGTCGTTCTCTGCAGCCCGGACGCCCTCGGCGGCAACCGCGCGACCTACGCGGCGGACGCCATGTCCGTCAGCAGGCACAATCTCTACATGGTTCTCGACTTCGACGGCGCAATGCCCAGTGGTGGACGCGGCATTTCCATCGCCAGGAATCTGGTCATGAACGTCACGACAGGGAACGTCGAATGCACGATGCCCATCACACGGACGGGAAACACCGCGACCCTAACCGTCGCTGGCGGAGCCGGTGCCCTGAACACGATGGGCGCTAGCCAGGAGCCGACGGCGAAAGCCGGCTACATCTCCGACGGTCGCGACGCGCTGATGCTCGGGACCGTGACCGTGCCGACGACTGTGAACTCCGGCACGCTTTGCGTGACGAACTTCACGGGAGGGGCCTTCACGTTGAAGAGCAAGGCCCGGATCGCCGCGCGAATCCACCGCGACGGCACGGCGGACGTCACCTCTTTCGCGGAGGGGACTACCCTGACCGTGGAGGACGCAAAGATTCCGCTTCACGTCTATGGGACATTCCCGCTCACCAACGCGACGACCAGGATCGCCGTGCTGAAGATGCCGACATCCACGAGAACCGTCGCCGCCGAAGACTTTGAACTGACGGCTGATGACTTTGACCTCATGGAGAAGACGCTTGAAATCGTGACGGATGGCGGCGTCCAGACGGTATATCTCACTATGACCGGGAAAGTCGTTTATTACTCCAACTATGTCAGCAGCGCCAACTACGCCATGCCGGCGCAATACTGGAGCGACAACAAGTCCGTGCATGGCGACGCCGACTACCTCATCGGCTACGACGTCCCGTCTTCTTGCTTCAGCATCCGTGGCGTGGAAAACGTTCCCTTCGGCGGCAAGTCGCTGACCATGGCGCCGGGAACGACTTTCAGCACCAAGGGCTCCGCGTCGAAACCCTCGACCGTAGGCGACATGCGCTGCTGGGCAGGGTCCAGAATCACGGCGGGCAATTCCGGCGTCAATGTCGTCACGGGAAACCTTTCGCTGCGCGGAAATCCTGCCGATGGAGACGTCGTGCTGTCGGTGGAGGTGAACGACCGTTCGTTCCGAATCGATGCCGGAGTCTCCGGCACGATTCCGCTCAAGATCCAGAACTGGGTCAACACCTACGACGACGACACGAGGACATGCGAGATCACCTCGGAAAACCCGGACTTCACCGGACCCGTGGAGACAAGCCGCTACAGGACGGTCAACCAGGGCATCCGGCTCGTCCTCCACGACGAGCTGAATCTCGGCGGAAATCCGGCGGAGTTCAACGCCGCCCAGCTCCGTTTCGCCTGCAAGACGGTTCTCGAGGCGGCGGACACGGTCGTCCTGGACGATGCGAACAGAGGGCTCACCGTCACAGCGCCTTGCACGTTCGACGTGGGTTCGGGAAAATCCCTGACGCTTGACATACCGATGGTGCTGGACGGATTCCTCGCCGCCGGACCGATGGTGAAAACCGGTGCAGGAACCCTTGGCATCGGCGGGACGGTGAGCGGAAACAGTGCTTCTCTTTCCGTGTCCGCCGGATATGTCCGCCCTGTGACGCGCGCCGGATCGAGCGCCGTCAAATACACCTTTGCCGACGGCGCGGGACTCGAACTTGCGCTTTCGCCCTCCGACGCCGACGTAGCGGCGGACGGACTCTACGTGATCGACTCCTCTCATTTGACGATCCAGGGTTCGTCGCTTCCTGTCGCCGTGAAAGGAGCCATCGCGGACGATGTAAAATCCGTGAAACTGGGCATCGTCAACGTTCCCTCCGCGATGGCGAATTCCGTCGGGAGCGCGCTTGGCGAACAGCTGGCATTCACGGATGACGCGACCGGACGGACCCGCCGGCACCCAATCCTGCGCGAGACGCTCGACGGCGGCCGCGTGCGGTTCTACGCGGACATCCTGCGCCCGGCGACTTTGATGATATTCCGCTAGACACATGCGGATATGGAAGGAACGGATTCGATGAGGGCTGCTTTCCTGACAGTCGCGGCAATGCTGGCGGGCGCGGCGTGCGCACAGCAGGGCGCGGGGAACGCCGCAACCCCCGCCGCACAGCCGGAACACGCGCGGCACTGGGAGCCGGCGATCCCAGCGCCAGTTCCCGGATGCGCCGTGGAGACGACTATCCACGCGGCCTGGCGCAACGGCAAGGCGGCGTTCTCCGGCATCGGCACCCCGAAGGGGCGGGAGGTGGCGCTCGACATCGTGAACAAGCTGAAGGGGGAGTTCGGCAACGTCCACGCGGCGTTTGTCTTCGGAGGTCGCGGCTTCGACCCGCCGGACGAGCAGCAGCTCGCCGAGGTGAAGAAGTTCATCGGCGAGCTAGAAGGGATGGGCGTCGTCGTCAAGTCCGAGGGCCACGACCAACCTCCCCGTAAGGCGATGGACGAGTTCGGACTCTGGGCGCGCGACATCCGCGGGCGGATCTACAGCGACGTAAAGGGCGCAGATCGGCTTCACAGCCTCGACCTCACGCATCCCATGGTTCTGGAACTGCTCCACGAGAAACTGCGGCCCGCCGCAGAAGCGGGCGTCAAGGTTTACCGCTCCGTCGATTACGTCTGGCCGTGGGCCGGCGGGCCTGTGTGGGGATACTCCGACGCCGCGAAACGCCGCTGGGTCGAAGACCTCTCTGGCACGGACGGAATGCTCGAAGTCCTCGACGGCGCCGGCGGACGGCGCAGGGTCGGATTCCACGAATACTTCAAGTCCTACTTCGGGTACACCATGCGGCCGGAGGACTGCGGTCTCGCCTCGTGGCAGGACTACCTTCCCCCCGCGCTCGGTGAGGCCGACACGCCACAGCGGAGAAACCGGTCGCGGCTATTCAACGCCCTTTTCCACTATGAGTGGACGAAATTCCTCAACGAGAGCGTCCGCCCATACGACGAGATCGGGATGCGTGCGCAGCCGACCCTTAACCCGGAGAACATCAACAACGGGACAGACCTCTACTGGATGCTGAAATCCTCGCTGACGCGCGGCTGGTGCACCGAGTGGCTGGCCTCGCCGGTCGTCATGGTTCCCGTTTACTACCACGCCCGCTACTACCGCAACGTCGCCGAAAAGTTCGGAAAGGAAATCCTGCATCTTGGGGAGTCCGGCGCGGCCGGGAACGGGTTCGGCACGAAGCCGAACTACTGGGACAACATGGCGGGCTACCTCGTGAACTACGTGGAGGCCGCCGCTTCCGGCGCGAAGGTCATGAACGACCAATACTGGGCGGCTCCCTTCGACGCGATGAAGAACGGCGACGACCCCTATCTGCGCGACATGTACACGGCTTTCCGCTCGTCGTGGTGCGGGTTCATGCAAAGCAAGAACGACAAGGTTGTCAAGCCGACCGCGTCGATGCTGGTCATCCAGAACCGCTCGGTCATGCACAGGGTGTCCAACTTCGACAACGGCGGAAACGGCATCGCCAGCAGCATAATGGCTGGCAACTACCTCTACGACGGCGCGGCTTTCCCGATGGAGGACGCCTGTCGCCTGGACGACTATGCAACCATTGTCCACGCGGTGCAAGAATCGCCCGCTGGGTTCGGGAAGGAACTCGAGGCGTGGCTGGCCGGTGCGCCCGGACGGACGCTCGTCACCTTTGGCGACATCCTCAACCGCGAAGCCGCTCCGGCCAGGAACCTCGCGAAGGAGGACGCGCCATTCCGCCCTGGCAGGACGTTTGCGCCGCTGCCCGAAATCGAGGCTGGCGACATCACGAACGGGGTGCTGGCCGCCGCCACGCCGGAACTGGCCGCCGCTCTTGGCGAGTTGAACGGGAAGGCCGTTGAACTTCCGCAGCCGATGTCGCGGGTTTCTGGAGGGATGGCGCTTGTCACCCTCGGCGATGCGCCAATCATCAGCGAGTTTTCGGTCGGCGGCAGCCGCGTCATCTACCTGCACACCCAGCCAATGGGCCGCACGGACGACGAGCGCCGCATTCAAAACGCGCTGGTTACCGCAGCCATGGCCGCCGCCGGACGCAAGCCGTTCGCCAATGCCCCGGAAGGGCACCGCATCCTGGTCTTCGACCGCGAGGGACAGAGCGGGAAAGTCGCCATTGTCATCAATGTCAAGGCGAGCCGCGACATGATGCGCGATGGCGTCAAATACCGCTGCTACCAGGCGATGAACCCGGAGAACAAGGGGACATTTGCCCTATGCGGCATGGAACCTTCCGCCGCATACGCCTGCCGCAACATGCTCACGGGCGATGTCGCCACCATCGTCGCCGACGCATCCGGCCGGCTTGAGATCCCATTCGACGGCTGGAACCTCGTTGGCTTCTACGTGGAGAGAAAATAGCATCGCCTTGCCTATGGACAAGAACTTGAACGCGGCGCTTGACATTCGCGACTTCGGCGCGGCAGAGACGAACACGGCGGCGGAGAACGCCGCCGCCATCCAAAAGGCCCTTGACGCGGCATGGGAGCGCGGCAATGCGCCCGCGCCCTGGCAATACGTCGTCGTCCCTTCAGGCACGTTCGTCACCGGCACCATTTGGCTCCGTTCGCATGTCGAACTGCGCCTTGAAAAGGGCGCGGTGCTGAAGGCAGGCGTCCGCCCAGAGGACTACAACGCAAGCGACGCCTTCCCGGAAAACTTCTGGAACGACAACGAAGAATGGAGCGGCGGGCACCTGATTCTCGGTTACAAGGTCGAGGACGT
The DNA here is from genome assembly GCA_946624575.1 of uncultured Verrucomicrobiota bacterium. GTDB lineage: Bacteria > Verrucomicrobiota > Kiritimatiellia > RFP12 > UBA3636 > UBA3636. The sequence goes on along the minus strand of CAMOSH010000065.1, from coordinate 9,495 downwards.
GGCGATCACGGGCGAAGGGACCATCGACGGTTCCGGTCTCTCCTTCTTCGGCGAATGCGACGAGGACAGCCGATTCCCGTTCTACAAATACGGCCTGCGGCTCCATCCGCTCGACAGATCGTGGTTCAGGCCCGGCCCGCTCGTCGCCTTCTTCCTCTCGAAGGGAATTCGGCTCGAAGGCGTGCGCGTCGTCGATTCGCCGGCTTGGACGACGCACTTCCGCTGCTGCGATGGAGTCGCAATCAAGGGCGTCTCCATCCGCAACGACCGCACCGTCGCCAACTCCGACGGCTTCAGCATCGACTGCTCGCGCAACGTGACGGTCTCTGGATGCACCGTCATCACGGGCGACGACGCCGTCGCCATCCGCGCCAGCTGCAAGCTCCACGCGTCGGAGCACCCCTGCGAAAACGTGGTCGTCGAGGACTGCGACCTTTCCAGCTGCTGCATCGGCGTCCGCATCGGCATCGGTTCGGGAACGATCCGCGACGTCGCCATCCGCCGTTGCCGCATCCGCGAGGCCGCGCACGGAATCCGATTCCATCCCGCGTGGATTCCCGGCACGAAAGGCTGCAGCATCGAGCGCGTCCGCGTCGAAGACTGCGATGTCCGCGAGTGCGACTTTCCGGTTGAATCTCAATGCAACGCCACCGACTGGAGCATCCGCGACATCGCGTTCGAGCGGTGCAGATTTTCTTCGCTCCGGCCCGCGATCTTCCGGGGCGACGCGGAACGCCATCCCGAAAACGTCGTTTTCCGCGACTGCTCGCGCGAGCACCTTGACCACCTCAAAGTCCGCCACCACCCCGGCTACGGCGGCGGACGCCCGGATACATTTATGGAAATCGAAGGCGTGGCCGACGTCCGCCTCGAACAGCGTTAGTTCCGTCCGCCCCGCATGTCGCGTCAACTTGCCGACCGTATGCTGCAAAAGCGGCCTGGACGTTGTCGCGAAGTTGCCCGAGGTGCTTGTAGCGCGTCAGGCCCAGCAAGATGCCGGACACCACCGTCGAGAGCAGTTCTTCCAATGTCGGAGCATTCGGACTGGTGTAGCGCACCGGACATGTCACTTCTAGGACTTGCGGGACCGGCGAGACCGGCGGGACGTGGGGGAGGACTGGCGCGACTGGCGGGACGGGCGCCAGGCTCGCTGGTCCCGCTGGTCTCGCTGGTCCCGCCTGTCCTTCCGGCCCTGACTTTTCAACCTTTCGATCGTGTTTTCTGATTGACATCGACCGTGTTTCTGGTAGTGTTCCGCATCGCGTTCCTCCCACTCCTTTCGGCATGAGTTGGTAGCTTTTTGCCGCGAGAGAATCTGCGCAGTAAGCGCAGTTGGCGCAGCTCGCGCCGCGCCAACTGCTTCAATTAGGTTTAACTTTTCAACCTTTCAACCTTTCAACCTTTCAACTTTTCAACCTTTAAACTGGCGCAAGCCCATGAAACTTCTTCTCGACACCGACATCGGCAACGACATCGACGATTCGCTCGCGCTCTCCTACCTGCTGCGCGAGCCGCAGTGCGAACTTCTCGGCATCACGACGGTCTGCGGCGAACCGGAAAGGCGCTGCGAAATGGCCTCCGCCATCTGCCGGCACGCCGGTCGCGGAGACATCCCGATCCACCCGGGATGCCCCGTGCCGCTTTCCATTCCCCAGCGCCAGCCGACGTGCCCTCAGGCCGCGAAACTCGGCGACTGGCCGCGCGACCGCTACGTCGCCGACAACTCGGCCATTGACTTCATGCGCCGCACGATCCGCGCGAATCCCGGCGAAGTGGCGCTGCTCGCCATCGGGCCGCTCACGAACGTCGCGACGCTCTTTTCGCTCGATCCGGAAATTCCGACTCTTCTGAAGGGGCTTTATCTCATGTGCGGGCGCTTCTTCGACTCCATGGGCGGCGAGTGGAACGCGATTCTCGACCCGTGGGCCACGGCGATCGTCTATGGCAACACGGCGCATCCGCGCCCGCCGGTTCATGTGAGCTACGGCCTCGACGTGACGGAGCGCGTGCGGCTGCCGCGCGACGAGGCGCGCCGGCGCTTCGCCTCGCTTTCCGGCATCGGTCCCGTGCGCGATTTCGCGGAAGTGTGGTTCGAGCGCTCGGACTTCGTGACCTTCCACGACCCGCTCGCCGCCGTCGGAATCTTCCACCCGGAGGTCTGCGCCTACGAGGATGACTTCGTGCGGGTTCCGCTGGCGGAACCCACGGCCGGCTGGACCGTGCGCGCGTGGCCGCCGCCCGGCGAGCCGCGCCCCCACCGCCTCGCCCGCACCGTTGATCCTGACGCCTTCTTCCGCATCTGGTTCGGCGCGCTTGCGTGACGGCCGGAACATCGGGCCGGTTTGAACGCGGCGGCGCCCTCTATGCCCGGACCCGGAAGGGATTGCGGACGGTCACGGAGCCGTAGGAGCGGCCGTCGGAGAGGTCCTCCGACCAGAGGGTCTCGCAGCCGGCGCTTTCGGCGGCGGCGACGATGAGCGCGTCCCAGTAGGAGAGCTGGTGCTCGCCCTGGAGTTCGATCGCGCGGAACACGAGCTCTCCCGTGAGCGGGACGATGCGGAGGATCGCGAGCGCCCTGAGGTTTGCGAGGACGGACTCTCTTGAAATCGTGGTCGTAAGTTTCCGGGTCAGCGTGACGAATGTTTCGCCTAGGACTTGCGCGGAAATGACGCCTCTCCGGTTTTCAATGGCCGATTCGAGAACGGAGCGCGCCGCTTTCTGTTTGACGATGTCGGTCGGGGACATCGCGTACACGAGGATGTTTGAATCGAAGAAGACTTTTCCCCATAGTGCCATGTTAGCGCCTTTCATGGAGTTCCTCGCGCGTCCAGGTGATGGGACCGATACTTACCGGATTCGCGTCGAACGTCCTGAACATTTCCTCGACGGGACGGCGCCGCCGCGCCCGTCTGGATTCCACCAGGTCGGCGAGAAATTCACGGATCATGGCGGATACTGAGGTGTCTTCGTCGATCGCGATCTTCCGCGCTTCCCGAAGGATGTCGCCGTCAACGGCAAGGGTGAGGTTCATGGGGTGGGTGTCCTTTCCGTGAACAAGTGAAGCACTTATTCCGTGCAAAGTCAAGCGCTTTGCGCCAGCCTGTCCCTGAGTCTTTGTGTGAGAAATCTTGCGGAACGCTAGAATTTCCGGATATTTCTCGCGGGACGTTCGCAAAGGCCGCGAAGTTTCTGTCTCACGCAGAGGCGCAGAGACGCAGAGGTGGGGCGCGCTCTCCGAGCGCGCCGCTTTCGCGGGCTGGAAGCCCGCGCTCCCAGGAGGCGCGTTCGACGGCTCTCCCCACCCCAGCGCGCGGTCAACCTTGTCTCATCGTGTCAAAGAATTAATCGCCCACGACCTCCGTGCCTTCGAGCCGACGAAAGTCCTTTTCGCAGGAAAGGACGCGAAGTCCGCGCGCGGCATATTCGCCGGCGATCATGCGATCGATGAGCCCTGGCGACATTCTGTCGGCGTTAGGCCGGGAGAGAGCCGAAATTGCCGTTTCGGAGAACTTGAAGCCCGGCTGGCGGGAAATGGCGAGGATGGCCGTGATCGCCTCGGCTTTTGTCGCGTGGTAGGAATGCTGGAGGGCGTAGTAGGCTTCGAAGACGACAAGGTCGGAAACGCAAACGGTCGCCCCACCGTCCAGGATGGACTGGATCCGGTCGGTGACGCGGGCGGCAAGATCGGCGGGTTGCTGCGTCGCGATGCGAAGCAGCGCGGAAGTGTCGAGTCCCCAGTCCATTGTCAGGCCTCCGACGCCATCAGGAATCCGCGTTCGGCCAGTTCCGCGGCGATGCCGCGGCCGATGTCCTCTCGAATGGATTCCATGTCGTGCTTCATTCCGGGCTCAACGCGGATGAACGGAACCGCAGTTCCGGCCCAGGGCGGAAGTTTCCGGCCAGGCGCCGGGCGTTCTCGTGCCGTCGCCTCGCCGCTCCCGGCGGCGGCTTTCGCCGTATCGCGATGGCCAGATCCTTCCCAGAACGGATCGACGTTTTCGGTGACGACTTCGAAGGGAAGCCGACGGCGGATCACCGACTGGCGCAGGAAGAGGCGGACGGCGCTGGAAAGATCCATCCCGGCGCTGGTGAAGAGTTCGTCGGCCTCTTTGCGGAGGTCGGCGTCGAGGCGGACTTGCAGGGTGCAGGTGGGCATTTTGAATTCCTTTGTCGTTTGAACGCGCCAAAGGATAGTTCATTTTCATTTGAATTGCAATACAAATCAATGGCGGGAAAATCGGGACGCACGGGAAACGAATCGGGACGCACGGAAAAGCGCCGTGGGGTATGGTTGGCGTCGTGGGGCGACGAGGCCGGCCGGGAAAAGGTCCCGGGCGGCCGCACATATCCGCGCGCCACGATTCTTCGACGACAATGAACATCCCCCTTCCCGACACCCGCGCGGGCGTTCGATCCGAGGTCCTCGGCCTCGGCTTCGAGAAGCTCGACCGCGACGTTTTCGACCCGACCAAGGCCTACCCGTTCCTGCCAGGGACGGGCGTTTCGTGGATCCGCCTTCAGAGCGGCTGGCAGCGCACGGAGCGCGAGAAGGGAGTTTACGACTTCGCGTGGCTGGACGCCATCGTCGATTCGCTCCTGGCGCTCGGCCTGCGGCCGTGGATGTGCCTGTGCTACGGCAACGCGCTCTACGGCAGCGGCGCGGAGAAGGTCTTCGGCGCGGTGGGCGTCCCGCCCGTCTTCACCGAGGAGCAGCGCCGCGCCTGGTCCGCCTACGTGACGGCGACGGTCGCGCACTTCCGCGGCCGCGTGGACGTCTGGGAGGTTTGGAACGAGCCAGACAACCTCTCCTGCTGGAAGCATGGCGTGATTCGATCTCGCGAACCACATCCGCGTCGTCACCGAGCGCGCCGCGCTGGAGGGAGTTCCCGGCCTGGAGCTCACGGCGGCGGCGGCGACGCGCAAGGCGGACGTCCCCCTTTCCCAATCGGATCACGAGTGAACATGAAAAAAGCGTCTCGTTCGTGGCGACGCTCTCCCAGCCCGCCGCCACCTCGCGGGCTTCCAGCCCGCGGATTCTGGTAGCACTAGCCCTGGGAGCGCGGGCTTCCAACCCGCGGAAACCTCCGCCGCCCTCCGCCTCGGCTTCGCCGCGCCGTGGTTCTCCGCCGACCCCGCGACGGGCGTCATCGCCGGCGGCGCGTGGTGTGGCGACGACGCCTCGTCGTCGCGCGACGGCGGGGGCGCCGTCGCCGCATCCGGCACCGTCGCCACATCCGACTCTCTCTTCGTCTTCGAGGACGGCGCAACCTTCGTCGCCGACGAATCCCGCGCCGGACTTGTGCGATGCGACGCGGATTTCCCCATCGCCTTTCTTGTCCCCGAAACCGATCTTGAGCCTCTCCCGGCCGTCGCCGCCGAACGCGGCGAACCCGTCGCGATTCCAGCCGCAGGCGACAATCCGACCGCCAGGTTCTTCCGGATAAAAATTCAGATCGCGCTGCCCTAGCGACTCGTCCTCAAACAAAACGTCAAACGGCGGTCCGGATGCCGTCTCCCCTCGGTCCGTCAGGTCTTGCGCGGACGATCCGCCGCGCGGGCCGCGCGGTAGCGCGTGGCGGAGGTTCCGGTTTCGCGCTGGAAGAAGTGAGCGAAATGCCACGCGGACCGGAATCCGAGCAGTTCCGCGATTTCCGCGACCGGAATGTCGCTTGATTCCAGCAGCCGCTTGGCGCGCTCCAGCCGCATGCGCAGCTGCCATCGGTGAGGCGGCATGCCGCATTCGGACGTGAAGACGTGCCGGAATGTCCGGTAGGGCAGGCCGAGCGACGCGGCCAGCGCGTCGAGATCGATCGTTTCGCCGCACTTTTCGGCGAGAAGCGTCTGCGCCCGCCGCACGATTTCCTCGCGCCGCGCGCGGCTCTCCCCGCCACGGGACACTTCCGCGAGTTCGGCCAGAAGCGTGTGCAGCCGCGCCGCCGCCGCATACGGGCGCGTCGTGCCGTCGCTCAGAATGTCGGCCACGGCCGAATTGAAAAGCGCGCGCGCCGGCGCCTCCGCGACGGAATGGAAGCCTCCTTCGCCGCCGAATCCCGCGCCTCGCACGAGCCGCCCCGCCATGTCTCCCCCGAAGCCCGCCCAGCAGGAGCTCCACCCCGTCCGGGGATCCGGCCGATACCGGTGCCAGACTCCCGGTGCGAGCACGAGCAGCGACCCGGGGCCGAGTTCGAAGTGCCGCTCCCCGATCTCCGCCTCCCCGCGCCCTTCCTCCACGAGGCTGATTTGCCATTCCCCGAGCACGCGCCCGCGCTCCCATGTGAAGTAGTATTCGTCGGGATGCTCGTGCGACGGAAACTCGGCGCCCGGATTCGTCCGCCCGCGCCCCGCGCACGTGACGAAAAGTCCCCAATCTTTCTGCGCTTCCACCTCCGGGAAGTATCTGTATCGGTATGGCATGCCCAGAATCATGCCATGCTTTGCCAAAAAGAGCAAGTCAGCCAAAAAGAAGTCTTGACCGGAATTTTGCCCCGGCGCTAGGATGGGCACCGCAAACCGCGATTCAACCAACGCGCGTTCCCCTCCGGTTTCCGATGCAATCTTCCGCTCTCCCGCATGTCAATCGCCGCAAGCCGCTCGCCGCCAACATCGGCCTGGTGAGCGTCGGGCTCGACACCTACTGGGCGCAGTGCCCCGGCCTCCTCGACGACATGAGGCGCAAGGAGGACGCCTTCGCCGCAAAGCTTCAAGGTGGGGCGAGCCGTCCCGGCGAGCCGACCGTTTCAACTGTTCAACCTTTCAACCTTTCAACCTGCCGAAGCGCCGCACAGCGGCCACAGGACGCTGTGCGGCGCTTCGGCATGGCGGACAACCCGCAGCGGGCGGCGGCGATGGTTCCGGCGATGAAGGCGGCGGACCTCGACCTGCTCTTCGTGGACATGGTGACCTACGCCACTTCTTCGACGTTCGTCCCGTTCGTGCGAGAACTGACCTGCCCGATTGTCCTGGTGGCGCTCCAGCCCGACGAGCGTCTCGACTACGAGCACGCCACGATCTACCGCCAGCTTCTCAACGACGACCTTTGCGCGGTGCCGGAGTTCACCGGCGTCGCCGAGCGTCTCGGCCGCCCCGTGGCGGACGTGGTGATCGGCCGTCTGGAGGGCGACGCCCGCGCGGACGGCGAAATCCGCCAGTGGTGCGCCGTGGCGCGCGTCCTGCACGACCTGCGGCGCGCCCGCATCGGCCTCATGGGCCACGCGCTGGAGGCGATGTATGACATGCAGGTCGATCCCACCGCCGTAGCCCGCGCCTTCGGCTGCCACGTCGCCCTCTGCGAGCCAGACGAGGTGCTTGCCTTCTACCGCGAATTGCCGGCTGGTGCGGCTCCCTGCGAGCCGCCCGTGCCATCAACTTTTCAACCTTCCAACCTTTCAACTTTTCAACCTTCATCTGCGCAATCCGAGATTGCGCAGATGAAGGCCCGCATCCTCGGCTTCTTCGACACTCCGGATCCCGTCTCCGACCCCTGGACCGAAAAGCTCACCGAGCACGACCTCGACGTGGCGGCCCGCGCCGCCGTGGCGCTGGAGCGCTTCATCGAAAAGCGCGCCCTCGACGGTCTCGCCTACTACTACGAGGGGCAGCCGGGCTCCGAGACGCGCGAGCTCGTCACCAACTTCATCGTCGGCAACTCCCTCCTCACGGCGGCCGGCTTCCCGATGTGCGGCGAGTTCGACCTCAAGAACTGCATCGCGATGATGATCTTCGACCGGCTGGAGATCGGCGGCTCCTTCGCGGAGTTCCATCCGATCGACTTCGGCCGCGACACGGTGCTCGTGGGGCACGACGGCCCGCACCACCTCAACATCGCCGCCGGGCGCCCCGTGCTGCGCTCGCTCAAAAAATACCATGGCAAGCCCGGAAGCGGCGCGGGCGTCGAGTTCTCCATCAAGGAGGGACCGATCACGATGATGTCGATCGGCCTCAAGAGCGACGGCTCGTTCAAGTTCATCGTCGCCGAGGGCGAGTCCGTCGCCGGCCCGATTCCGGCGACCGGCAACACCAACACGCACGGGCGCTTCGGACCGGACGTCTGCGCCTTCCTGCGCCGCTGGTCGCTCGAAGGACCCACGCATCACTTCGCGCTCGGCATCGGCCACCACGCCGCCGAGCTGAAGAAGCTCGGCCGCGCCCTCGGCATCGAGACGGTGGTCGTGACGGAGGAAAAGCAATGAACCCTCTTCGCAACATCACGCTTGAAATCAGCGCCAAGGCGCTCGTGGGGGGTGCGGCCTCCGGCCGCGCCGAGTCTCCATCGAAAGGGCCTCGCTCCGTCACAGCCGCATGCTCCGCCGCGCGCACGATGTTCCGCCAATGGCGCGCGCTGGCCGATCGCGCGGATCAGGTTTCCGTCATGCTCTGGATGGCCGACGGCAGCGAACTGCTGGACTGGTCGGGCGACTTCTCCGACACGTTCGAGTGGGCCTGCTGGTGCGGCTGCGCGAACCACTGTCCTCAACCCGAAAATCCCACGCCGCGCCAGCGCCGCAACACGCACCAGTTCCCGGCGAAGATATTCCCGGACGATGTCGCCGCGCCGCTGCCGTATGCGTGGCTGCGCGACGCCGTCGCCGCGATCCGCGACGCCGCGCGCGAAGTGCTGGGGCGCGAAATCCGCGTCGGCACGACGTTCGACAACGGCCCGGAGTTCGCGATTTCGGATTTCAAATACCGCCGCCACCGCGAGGTGATGCTCGGCAACACGATTTTTTCGGGAAGCTTCCTCGTCTGCTCCGCGTCGCTCCACGCCGACTCCCGCCGCTACGCCGCCTTTCCGCAGGGCATCCCGGAGGGGCTTTCCGTCGGCGCGTTCCTCGGCGCGCAATACCGCGCCTTCGCCCGCGCCTTCGGCTTCGACTACATCTGGCTCTCCAACGGCATGGGATTCGGCCAGGAGACGTGGGGCGTCACGGGCGCGCTTTTCGACAAGCAGGCCTTCCACCCGGAGCGCATTCCGGATGCGTCGGCGAAGATGCTCGGATTCTGGCGCGACTTCTTCGCCGCCTGTCCGGATGCCGTCGTCGAGACGCGCGGCAGCAACTTCTCGGCCGGCGTCGAGATCGCGACCGACGCCGCCCCGCTCGGTCCGCTCTACGCCGAAGGGCGCATCGAGCCGCCGGTCAACTCGCCGTGGGCCGCGCTCAATTTCAACACCGGGCTGGAGCTGGCCGCCTGGATGAGCCACGTGGCGGAACTCCCGAAGGGCAGGGGATTCCCCTTCCGCTTCTATACGCACGACCCGTGGTTCATGAACAGTCCGTGGCTCGACCGCTACGCCCGCGAACCCTGGGACATCTACGCGCCGCTCTCCATTTCCCGGGTCCGCGCCGACGGCTCGGTGCAGACACCCGACAGCGTGGCGTTCCTCTCGGTGGACGACACCCTTGGCCGCATGCCGGACGAAGTGCCGCGCGACGTGGCGCCGCACATTCTCCGCGCATTCGACACCGCCCCCGACCGCCCCGGCCCCTTCGTGTGGGT
>CAMOSH010000064.1 GCA_946624575.1 uncultured Verrucomicrobiota bacterium | reverse complement strand
CCCCATGTCAGAGTAAATGCCCCCAGGGTAGGGGCATTTCGGATTGCAAGCAACATGACACTTCAACTGCGACATTTAGATTGAAAAGGACCTGCGCCTCGCGTAGAATCCGCGTTCCGAACACGCAAAAGACTCTGGCTGAAGGCAGGAACACGGAAACATGGAAGTCCCCTGGTCGCAATCCTCCGATCCCGCAAGTCCCGCCGCCGACGCCGCCACAGCGACGGCCGACGGCGGCGAGACGGCCTGCCAAGCGCGACGCGACGCCGCGCGACGGCCCGGCCCCAACGCGCTGCACACGGTTTTCCGAGACCGCAAGGACCAGATGCCGCGCGAAAAGCTCGCCAATTTCGGTCCGGCAGCGCTTTCCGACGCAGAACTGCTCGCCGTGTTCCTGCGCACCGGCCGTCCCGGCCTCAACGTGATGCAGCTTGCCGCCGCGATCCTCGACCGCTATCGCGGCGACTTGCGGCGGCTTTCCGCGGAAAGCCACCAGGCTCTTGCCAAAATACACGGCATCGGCCAAGTGCACGCACTGGAACTGGTGGCGATGTTCGAATTCGCGCGGCGCGCAGCGCTGCGTCCATGCGAGACCCGCCCGAAAGTCACGACGCCCGAAGATGTCGCAAGAATACTGGCCCCGCTTGTGATGCTCGCCAACGTCGAAACGTTCTACGCGTTGCCGCTTGACAAGAAATTCCGGCTTGTTGGCGGCGTCAGAGCGGAACGCATGGCGGTTTTCACGGGCACCGCAGACGCGACGTTCGTCCACCCGCGCGACGTATACCGCGAAGCCGTGCGAGCCGACGCGTGCTACCTCATGGTGGCGCACAACCATCCGAGCGGCGACTGCACCCCGTCGCCGCAGGACATCCGCCTCACCCAGGCGCTGATAGACGCCGGGCGAGTCATGCGCATCCCGCTTGTCGATCACGTGGTCCTGGGAGGATTTCCTCCCGGCGCTGACGACTACGAAAACGCGATTCCCCGCTTTCATTCGATGCGCGACTGCGGAGACCTGGACTTCTGACCGTCCTCTCCTCCGCGATGTTCGAACTTCAATGGCGCACGCGCCTGGTTGCGACGGCGGTGGCGCCGTCCTCAGGCCAGAAATGGCGCGGATAGCGCCCGCGCATCTCCTTGCGCACCAGGGGATATCCCTCGCGCCAGAAACGCGCCAGGTCATCGGTAACCTGAACTGGACGCATCGCAGGGGAAAGCAGTTGCATGCGCACGGGCACGCGTCCACGCGCGACGCGCGGCGTCGATGTCATGCCGAAGCATTCCTGGAGGCGAACCGAAGCCGTGGGGCAGTCGCGGTCGTAGTCGATCCTGACGCGGGAGCCAGTCGGCACTTCGAGGCGCTCCGGCGCCAGGACGTCGAGTTCGCGCGCGACAGCCGGATCCAGCAGCGAACGGAGCGCGGCGCACTTGTCAGCCGCGGCGGCCTCTTCGAGCGAACGGCACCCGACAAGAAACGGGCCGAGCCACAATTCGAGTGAATCGGCGAGAGCCGCATCCGAAACGTCGGGCCAGGACTCCTCCGGCAAGGCGCGGCGCAGAAATGCCATGCGGGCGCGCAACGCCCCTGCGGCCCCATCCCAGCCAAGGCTCCCAATCCCGGCTGAACGCACCCCGACGCACAGGCAGGCGGCGATTTTCTCCGGATCCGGATTTGCGGCGGGGCGGCTCCTGACCACCACCGCTCCGAGCTTCTCGCGCTCCTCGGCATCAACCTTTCCGGTGCGCGAGTTCCATTCCACGACGGTTTCGGAGCGGACTCGATCGCCGAAAAGCCGCATCACGGCGACCTGGGAAATCGGCGCGGCCAGGCGAATCGCGCCATCGGCATCGGCCTCGTCGATGTCGGCCACCACGATCCAGTCCGATCGCGAAGAAAGCGGGTCGCCAGACGGAAGCCTGGCGCCACGGCCGCCGACGGTGAGGTAGCGCCCCTCGTCGCGGGCCGCGGCGCGCCTGCGGGCGATTCGATCAGGATAGGCCAGAGCCAGAAGCTCCCCGGTGGAAGGCGCGGCGGACTCCGAAAGCGCGGAGACCACATCATCATGAGCAATGCGCTCAGCCTCGCGGCGCCAGGCCGCGGCCTGCTCGCGAATGCGTGTTCGCGCGGCGGCGGGAACCGCGCCGTCGCCCTCCTCAAGATCGCGCACCAGGTGCTCGGCGTTCGTTGAAGGGCGGGCCGACGCCGGAAGCCCCTCGGAAAGCGCCGCGGCCAGCAGGCACGCCTCGTCCAGAGCCTCGGTGCGCACAGCGCCGATCATCATCTGGGCCAAACGCGGATGCGCGCCGAAGCGCAGGAGAGCGCGGCCATGCCGCGTGATGGCGCCGGAGGAATCCACGGCGTCCAGGCTTTCCAGAAGCGCCATGGCGCCGCGCCAGGCGGAAACAGGCGGAGGCGTGGGCCAGGCAAGTGCGGCGCCGCAGTTCGCCGCCGCGCCCCATTCGGCGCATCCCAGCGCTACGCCCGCCAGGTCCGCAGTCGCGATCTCGGGCGGCGCCGTCGGCCGCAGGCGACGATCCTCGCCTTCGTCCCAAAGCCGGATGCAAAGTCCCGGCCCAAGACGGCCGGCACGGCCACGACGCTGGTCGGCGCGATCGCGCGATATCCGAATCGTCTCAAGATGGCTCATCCCCGAATCCGGCGAAAAACGCGACACCCGCGCAAGCCCGGAATCCACCACTGTCTCGACGCCCTCGATCGTGAGCGACGACTCCGCGATCGAAGTGGCCAGCACCACGCGGCGGCGGCCGGCGACTGAAGGACGCAGGGCCTCGTCCTGGCGGGAGCGCGGCAGCGCCGCATACAGCGGCAGCACATCCACGCCGGCCGGCAGTCCCCCACCCTCCTCCAGCAGCGCCGCGCACGCGCGGATTTCGCCCTCCCCGGGAAGAAAGGCGAGCACGGACCCCGGCCGCTCGGCAAGGGCGTGCCGCACCCCGGTCGCCACGCGCCAGGCAATACGCGGTTCGCGCGGCAGCGGCAGGAATTCCGTCTCCACGGGAAACATCCGCCCCTGCGCCCGGATCACTGGCGCAGGAGCGCCGGTCCCGCCAGTCCCGCCGGTCGCGCCGGTCGCGCCGGTCGCGCCAAGATGCCGAGCGACCGCGCCAGCGTCAAGAGTCGCCGACATCACCAGAATCCGCAGGTCCGGCCGCAGGGCGCGCTGGACGTCCAGCGCCAGCGCCAGACCGAAATCCGCATGCAGCGAACGCTCGTGGAATTCGTCGAAAATCACCAGCCCGACGCCGGAAAGCTCCGGATCGGAAAGAACCATGCGCGAAAGAAGGCCCTCGGTCAGCACGAGGATTCTCGTCGAGGCTGACGACTTTCGCTCCATCCGCACGTGCCAGCCGACAACGCCGCCGACTGGCTCGCCGGCAATGTCGGCCATGCGCCAGGCGGCTGCGCGGGCGGCCATGCGCCGCGGCTCGAGCAGCAGGATTTTCCGACCGGCAAGCCATGGCTCGGAAAGAAGCGCAAGTGGCGCCAGCGTCGTCTTGCCGGAACCCGGCGGCGCGCAAAGCACGGCGCCGGAATGCGCGGCGAGCGCGCCGCGCAATTCTGGCAGCGCCGAAGTCACGGGATATTCGGGCAGACGAAAATCCATCAGCCGTTCAACATTTCAGCCGTTCAACTTCTCCGTCCAATCGACAGGTCGCCGACGATTTTCCAGACCGCGCCGTCCTTTTCCACCCGCAAATCGCGCCCGGGAAACACCTCTGGAAGCTTGCTGCGCACGATTTCCGCAGCCTCGTCTTCAAGCGCGGCGCGCTCGTCCGCTCCAATCCGGGCAAGCGTCGAAACCTCGGCGCGAAGAACGTATCCCGGCCCAAGCGCCGAACCGTAGCCGGCCGTGAACACCGCGGTCACGCGAAACAGCCCGTCGTACTGCGGATTGGCGGCGGCGCCGCGCGCCGGGCGAGCCGGATGGCGCGGCCAGCGTCCTGGATGGCGCTCTTCCAGTGTCTCGTCGGCAAAGGAAAGGACGCGCCCAAGCGCGTCCTCCCATTCTTCAAGCGTCGGCATGGTCGGCACTCGGCGGGGTTTTCCCTCCGCCGTCATTCCCCATCCTCGCCCGTGCTCCATGTCGGAACGGCGCGAACCCGATAGAAGCGAACGGTGCTGGGAGTAAATGAGGACAACCGGAACACGAAGTCGAACGTCGCCTCGGAGGTGCCGGCGGCCATCACGGGGATCTGGCTGCCAGTTTGGGTATTTTCCTCGATTTGCGTCGATCGCGCCGGAGTGCCGGCGGCCAGCTGCTCCATGGACTCGAACTCCTCGACGTACCAATCGAAGTCCGTACTGGCCAGCGCCACGCCGTTCGTGACCGAAACCGAAACGGTGATCTTCTTCCTTCTTATCGTCGACGTTCCTTCGCCCTGTTCGTAGCCGTATCCGACGACCTTCACTAAGATGTCGGGCTTGAGCGTCGGATCCACGGGATCGTCCGGGTTGGGACCGGGACCAGGACCCGGGTCGTCCCCGCCGCCGCCACCGCCTTCTCCGCCACCCGAAAGCACCGGGGCCTTCCAGATGGATTCCTGCTGTCCGAAATTGTAGGTGCCGGGGGTCTTGATCGAAGCCGTTTCGGAAAGCCAGGTCAGTCCATCGCCCTGGTCCGTCCAGTGAAGGATGTTGTTGTTGCGCTTCGTCCTGTTGGCAAGATACCGGTATCCGGCGGAGATGAAATCGCCCATGTCGTCGTTTGCATTGGCGGTCCAGTAAACCCGGTCCACATAAGCCCCCATGGAACGCTTCAGGACAAGCGCGCCAGGAGTGTAGAGCGTCCAATACCATTCTCCGGGATCCGCGGTCCCGTCCACGACGGACTGGGATATTTCGTCGGAGAAAAGGGCCTGGTTCCGGTTGGCGACGCCTGGAGCGCCAAACACCCAGAAGCCCCATCCCTTTTCGCTGGTGTCGGAAGGATCAGCCTTGAACACGGAATTGGTATCCGACGGCACCACGTTCACGTAGCGAGTGGAGCCCAGAATGGGCATGTAGTCATGATCCATGTCGACATCCGGGATTTCCAGCGTCCACCCGGCTAGCGAGCCGCCAACCGGACCTATGACTTCCACGAACTGATTGGACGTGAACGTCGCGACATCGCCGCGCGAGGACTGACCGAGAATCTCGTTCAAGAAAACGCAGTTGGTCGGGACGGAGAAGACCCAGTAGTGGGCTACGGGATCGTCCGACGTGCCAAAGTCCTCGTTCAGGTCCACCGGCTCGTACCATTCTGGGTTCTCGAACCAGAAGCCGTTGTCGATCTTGCCCTGCTCGGCGGAAGTGCGGCGGCGGGCGCCCGTGCCCGCGTAGTCAACAATCGCGCAGTACTGCACCACCTGGTCGATCGGCTGCTGCGGGATGGGATCGACGGTCTCGTACAGATATTCGTCGCGGGCGGACTGCTTGAGCTGCAGCGTCCCGGTGGGATGATCCTTCCAGGCAGCGTAGCCCCATTCGTTGGTGCCAACGTAGTAGGCCAGCACCGCATTGGTAATGACCGGCTCCATGCGCGGATTGACGAACGCGACGCGCGCGTGCACGGGACCGGACGAAAGCGGAATGTCGGGAACGAACGAAATCGCGCCGATGTCGATCGCCGTGCGCACGGGCTCCGTGACGAGGATGTTGTCGATCATCACGCGGTTGGCGCCGTTGGTAGTGGCGTTGACAATCCGCATGAAGGGATAATCCTCCTCGAAGAACTCCGCGTTGAAGTACGTCCAGGTGTTCGTCGGGATGGAGGCGAGCGCCTGGAGGGCAGCCACCTGCTGCGCGTATGAGGGATTAGTCGGTTCGAGCTTGTCAACGGTCAGCTCCTCCCAGCGGTCGTCGTAGGGCGAGTCGCCGCGCGTCGCGACCATCAGCTTGAGGCTGGCCGTCGATTCGCCGTTGCCCGGCCAGGCCCGGTACCAGAAGCTGATTTCGCCGACGCCCGTGGCGATGGCCGGAGTCTGCAGGTACGGCAGATGCGCATCGTACGACCACCCGTCCGGCTGCGTGTCGCGGGCCGGCGCATCGTTGAGCACTGCGGTGCGGTACGAATCGAAGAGCGACGAGTAACCGTCGAACTTCGCACGGCGGTTCGCCTCGGAATCGGTCAGCGTCGAAACGCGAACGTTGTACGCCTGCCAGGCGTTGTCGGAATTGTCGGCCGGGTAGTCGGAGGCGTCGAGGTCGGTGAGAAGGATTCGGCCGAGACGGTTGGTGCCGCCGGCGTCAACGTACGGCATCGGCTGGATGCGCAGCCGCCCCTGAAGGTTCGTCAGCGCCGCCACGCGGATCGTGTCGTACGCCGCGATCCTGTCCACTCCCGCCGTGTACACGCCAAGCGTCTCGTACGAGGACGAATTCTCGCTCACGCGCTGCACCTCGAACGCGACGGGCCAGTTGGCGCGCGCGTCGGTGCTGGCGGGCCACTCCCACCGGAACGAAATCTGGCCTAGGCCCGTCGTCATGTACGGCGTTTCGAGATAGAGGTCGGGGGTTGTCGAGTTTTCGACCGTAGGGGCGCGCGTGAGGTCGAGCTCGAAGCGCGGATTGTCGATCACGCGCGGCTGCATGATCGCCGCGTTGTGCCCGTGCCAGGCCTCGGTCTCCAGCTCGGAGGCGTCGTACGAAACATTGTCGTCGTATTCCTCCTGACCATGCCATTCGTCGCACGAGAAGTCGTCCACAACGAGGTGGCCGGCCGAGAGCGTCCCGTCATCGTCGGCGCACACTTGGACGCGCAGAAACGCATCGTCCCAGAAATGCAGCGGGAACGAGTTGGTGACCCAGGAGAAACTTTCGACGGTCTGCACGGCGTCCCAGAGGTGTTCGGTCTGGGAATCCCACGCCTCGTCCCACGGGTCGGACGGCGCCATCGCGGGCGCCAGATACATCCCGGAATCGTCTTCGCCTGTGCGATAGGCCATCACGCGGTAGTGGACCTTCGGCACCGGACGGCGAAGAACGACCGGATTGGAGTCCATCACGGGAGTGGCGCCGGGCGTGACAAGCGAGCATTCCCACGGCGACTTGAAGCCCCATTCACGGCGCTTGGCCAGATTCCAGGACGACTCCGCGGCTGTCTTGGTAATCGCCTGGTAGGCGTCGGCGCCGGTCCCGGTGAAGCCCTTCGTGGTGACCTGATACTGGATGAACGTGCCACCGGCCGTCGTGTAGTCCGGATAGAGATACGGCACGATGCCGGCGCTCGTATCGCGGGCGTTCACGCCAGCGAAGCCGTTGGTTATCGATGTCGCGCGCGTGATGTTGAGTACGGTGGCGCCTCCCGGCACCAGCACGTTGGAGGAGCCGTTTCCGGGATTGCTGGCGTTCACGAGGGAGAGCGACTTGGCCGTGGCGGCGACCTGCCCGCCGGACGTAGTCAGCTGCAGCACCACCGCGCGGCCCGCCGCAATCGTGCCGTTGCTGCTGTTGGTGACGGCGCTGCGCCGCAGAATTGTCCTCACGCCATCCTCGACGACCGAAAGCTCAAGAATCGGAGTGAGCTGATCCTGCGGTCTGCCGTTGTTCAGTCGGCGCACCCGCGACTCCGAGAGGCGCGCCTCCCAGTAGTTGCCCTCGTCGCGCCAGTATCCGATCGCGGAGACGGACGCACCGGCCTCCGACTTCGTCCCTGCGTCGCGCACGTACGCCACTATGCGGTAGTTGTCCTTCGGGGAAGCCGCGTCGGTGAAGATCGCCGCGCGATCGTCGTCCGAAGACGAACGCACGCGCATGGTGAACGTGTCCAGGCTGTGCATGTCCGCCGCGCTCGTCGTTTCGAAGCTGCCGGGATACGTACGAGCGCCGGAAAGCCGCAGGACGCTGTTGTGGGCGGCGTTGAGATTCGTCGTGACAAACGTGGTCTGATCGGCCATCACCCAGGCGTTGCGCGCGAGCACGTTGCCCGTGACGACGCCGATGGAGTCGATCATGTCGTCGTCATCGCCATTGGTGGCAGTAGTGTTCTCGAAGCCCGTGAAGTTGCCCCAGGCGAACGCCGTGGTCTGCAAGTTGGAATCGACGACGTGGTAGAGAGTCGTGCCATACAGGCCGAGCGTTTCGGAGTAGCGAAGGTCGTCGGCCTGCCAGTCGTTGAAGTCCTGCCACGCGGCGCGCCGTATCTGGTAGGCGCCGTTCGTCGTGCAGAAGCGGAACATCAGGAAGCCGTCGTACGTTAGGTCCGTGTGCACCGGGGCGATTTCGTCCTCGTCGCCTAGCTCCGCAAGGTCGGTGCGCGTGATCGCGCCGGCCATCGGCGGGTGAATCGCGGAAAGGGACTGGTTGATCTGCCCCCATTCGAACGCGCCGCCGGTCGCGGTGCCGTCGCCGTAGGCCGCGGTCCAGTTCGACGCCTCGCCGTCTGGCGCAGTCCAGCTCTTGGTCGAGCGGACGCTCATGTTCACGTCGATCGCGCCGTCGGCGCGGCTGAACGTGTTGGTCACGCGTATGATCGCCTGCCACGTGTAGTCGCCCACGTGCTGCATCGCATAGGAGGACTCGAGTCCGGATCCGCCGGACTCGGCCAGATTGTCGATTGGCACGATCGTCACCGTGTCGTACGACGACCTGAACCTGCGCACCCCCTCGCTCGCCTGCAGCGCCCGGTACGTGAACGCCAGCGCCTGGGGATTGCTGTCGTATATGGAAGTGTCGTCCACGGGATAAGTCCCGTCGCGCACCGCCTGCGGCCAGAAAACGCCCTCTTCTCCGGCGCCGTAGATGTTGAAGAGATGCGATTCGTCGTCGAGAGACTCGGCGTATTTCTGGTAGGCGACGTGGCCGCCGCGGTCGTAGTTGTCGATGAAGTCCGGGCCGTACGCCGGGCAGCGCGACTCGCTCACCAGATTCGTCGCCGGATCGGCCCAGAGCCATTTGCCGAAATCGGCGATGTTGGAGGTGCCGGTCGAAACTGCAAGCCCTCCATTGGATTCAAGCGCCGACTCGTGCGACCATGCCGCGCTGTAGCCCGCGAAATCCACGCGGTGGAAGTATTCCAGCCTGCCGGCGGGCAGGTTCGCCAGCGTGCACGCGTACGTGCCGTCGCCAGTCTCGGCCCAACCGAGCACGTTCGTCATCGGAGTCTCCGTCCAAGCGCCGCCGTCCTGCCGCCACACGAGCTTCGGGGTGAAGTGTGTCGCGGGGGCGGAGTCCCACTTGTTCGTGACGTGGACGCGGAACGAAACCGGATCGTCAATCGACGGGTATCCCGGCGAATAGTCCAGATCGTCCTTCGTCACAACCACGTCCGGCGAAAGTGGAGTGATTACGATGTCGGAGATTTCGACGTGGTGATTTCGCGAAAAGCTGTTGTTGTCGGAAGCATTTGAAATGTACCTGAAATTCGTGAGATAGCGAATGCGGACATATTGCGAGTTCGAGAAATTCAACGGCACCCGGCATTGAATCCACTCGCTGGAATTAGCGGGGACTTCAATCGTTTCGACGATGTCATGGAGATTCGCATTTCGATAATTGGCGGATGTAGAAGTCTCCACGAGAATCGTCGCCTTCAGGCATTTCGTGTACTGTTCGGCGAGTTCCTCCTCGGTCAGGGAGGACCAGGAGGTAAATGAACTGAGGTCAGACTCCCAGTTTTCCGGGTCCCATGGATACCGCACTTTGAACCACAGATATCCGGCGCCGTCGATTGCGCTGCGGGTTCTCATGAACGAATAGTCCTGCGCGTCATTTGCGTATTCGCCAGACTCATTAGGAGCGGGCATTCCGAACAGCTCCACTGACTTCCTGCCACCGGCGAACATTGCGGAATGCCGGAAGCGCCATGCCCCGGTGGCCCCGGTGTCAACTTGGTCCGCTCGCGTGGTTCCAAGTGCCGTAAACTTGGAAAAATCCGGCTTGCGGACCTGCGGAAGATGCGTCACTGCGTTGGTCACAATGTACTGGTACTGCGAAGTGGTGGCGGCCTCGCCGTTCTCGTCCTCGGCGCGAATCGACCAGAACACAGTGCCGGCGCCGGTGGCTGGAAGAGTCCCCGTCCAGGCGCCGGAGCCATCGCCGGAAAGCGGGACGCGAACCTCGGACTGGTAGACGGCGCTCCTGCCGTCGGTGAAAAGCGACGACGGCGCGACATCCGACGGCCACGGCCCCTGGCGCATCACCGCCCAGACGCGCGCCGCGCCAGCGCATGTGGTCGTGATAGCCGGGGTGGCGGTCGAAGCCAATGTCCGGGATGTCGATGGCGAAAGTCCGTCGATCTTTGTGTTCGTCGGAGGCCGCGGCGCGGCCAGTGCGGTCGCTGCGAACAGCGCAATCGCGCCGCCGAGGGCGAAAATGCTGGATGGACAAGCCGGTTTCATTGTGCGTCTCATGGTTCTGGTTATTCGTTGAAAGTGTCGCGGCGTCGCGCGCGTCGCGATGATAGCACAGCAGACCCTTTTCGGCAAACTAAAAATTCATCTTGACACAGTGGGGCGCTCGCGGGTATGATGACGGCGTTGACGGGCGTGGAAAAACGCTGTTTTCCCCCGTCCGGCGGCAAAATCCAACAACAACAACAAAACACAGGAAACAAGGCATGAATGCTTTCAAATGGGCAACAACGGCCGCAGCGGCAGGCGCTCTTGCGCTCGTCGCCTCCGCCGACACGGAGACGCCGTGGTTCAACGTCAACTTCGACGCAGACACCACTTGGACCTCCGGTACGCGGATGACGGTCACCGATGCGGGTGTCACGCAGGGATACTTCGACAAGGCCACAGGCGTCGAGGACGAATCATCGCAACTGATCGACTACCAGTCCGATTCCGCCAAGGAGGCCTACGATCTTGCGGCCGCCGACGGCAAGGTGCTTGAACTCAACACGCAGGGCTCGGAGCTCACGTTCTCCCCGGCAATCCAGAATCCGGCCAACAATGGAGATTTGACGGTCATTGAGGCCGACGTGTTCTTCATCGCCTCGGAAAGCGCTCCCAGCGGAATCGCGGAAGACAATACCGTTCAGGTCGCCCTCTACCTCAAGGCCGAGGACGGGGAGGATCCTGTCTTTCAGGTGCTGACGACCGATGCCGACACCGGACTGAACGCCTGGGTTGATCTCAACTACGACCTCACGGGCGTTGACGTCTCCAGCGGCATTTGGCGCAAAATCCAGATCACGGTCGACAAAGACGCCGGGACGGCGACCTACTGCATCGGCCCGAGGGGCGGCACCGTTGCCGAAGTCGACACCAAGGGTCTCGCAGCCAACAACCTTCGTCCGCAAATTTCGACCGTCGCGTTCAAGGGAACCGGTCTCGTTGACAACTTCGTCGGCAAGGCAATCACCCCCACTGCGGCACTTTCCCTTACGTATGCCGGCTCCGTTAACGGTTCGAGCCAAACAATCACGTCCGTAACCACCAATGCAAATGAAGCCACATTCACTATCGACATTGAGGGATACGACAGCAACAACGCGCTTGTCACCCCTTCTAAGATTGTGACCTACACCTATGGCGGAAGCGTTGGCAAGACCTACACGGTTGCGGTTGCCGGCAACACTGAGGACGGATACACTGTCACATTGACTGACGAAAACAGCCAGGTCACCACGCCTCTGGACAACGCGGATTTTGCGTTCCAGCTCGCCGTCGACGTTTCGTCCTTCGTTGACGGATACAGCGAAGCGCCGGCAGATCCGATCGTGGCGATCGAAGTCTGGTACGGCGAAGAGGAAACCCCGTCCGACTTCCCGACGCAGGAGGAATTCGCGACCGCGATGGCGACGGCCCTTGCCGACAGCGCGACGGCCTCGGCCGGAATCGACTCCACCGACGGCGGATTCAAGGTCTCCTTCTCCGCCCCCTACGCCGGTACCTACCAGCTCGTCTCCGCAACGACGGTTGACGCCGCCACGTTCGCGACTGTCGAAGACGAAGAGGTGGTTGAGGCGGATGCCACCGTCACGCTGACGGATGACGACACCACGGCCTCGGCGAAGTTCTACAAGATCAAGCTCGTCGATCCGAGCGCCTCGAACTAACCAGTTCCCGACGTTCCCCGGCGCGGGGTAAATCCCCGCGCCAAACACTTCCGCCCCGCCGGCTTTCCGGCGGGGCGGTTCTTTTCAAAGATCATTCCAAAACAGGAAAACCATGCCGTCGAAACCAAGAGATTCCGCGAACAAGGTGACCGCACTGGGATACTGCTACCGAGACAAGGCCGAATTCCCGGATGCGTTCGCGCGCCTCGCTCACGCATTTTGCGAAACATGGCGGCTGTGCGGCACTCTGGACAGCGTCATCGTGGTGAATCAGCCAATGCCATGCGTCGAGCGCTTCGCGGCCGAACACCCAAATCTAAAGATGCAGATCGAGCCGTCGCTCGTTCCGGGAAGCACGATTCCGCTCAGCGTGGACTGCTGCTCTAGGCTCCACGAGAGATTTTCAACGCCGTATGTCCTTACGATTCAGGACGACGGCTGGCCGCTGCGCGCGGGCCTGGAAAATTTCACTGCGGGAGAATTCGATTTCATAGGAGCCCCGCACGTCAGGGACATCTGGCGAGTCCGCCTGGCCGCGCGCGTTCTGGACTACAGGGGAATGAACGGCGGATTCTCGCTTCGGAGTCACGACTGCTGCGAAATGGCGGCGTTCTGGTGGCGTAAAAAATACCGGCATCTGGAAGAAGACCCGGAACTTTCTGAAGATGGATTCTACACCCGATTCCTCCCACGCCACGAAAGAGAATACCGCCGCGGAGTGACCCTCGCGGACTTCGAGACGGCAACTGCCTTCGCATATCAAAAAATGGACCGTTACAGAAGAAACACAACGCCTTTCGGATTCCATTCCATGAAATCGCTGGAGGAACTGCGGGCGCTCGGACTGGCGACGTGACTCAAAAATCAAACACGTAGAAAAAAACGGAAGCCACGGAGCCGTCGGGAACATGAGACCGACGAAACGCGGAGCCTCAGTTCCATCGCAGAAGAAACTTCGACAGTTCGCGCATCGCGCAGAGGGCGTTGGCTGGCGAAAAGCGGCGAACACAGACCGAGAGGGAAAACTCCAGCGCCTGTCGAAGAAGACGGACCTCGCGCTCAAGGCGCGGCATGCCGCGCCGCGCCGCGCTGGCCCTCATAGCCCGGAACCCCGCAAACACATTCTTGACATAGCGCGGAGAGACGCGACGGGACGCGCTATCGGGATTGTCCCGGTTCCAGTAAAGCTCGTCGCCAATCTCCGCGCACTTGAGACGAAGGAGACCGAGTTCCCACATGAACGCCGTGTCCTCCCCTCCTGTGATTTCAGGGAACCTCACGCCATCAATTGCGTCGCGCCTGAAAATCCTCTCCCAGACGAGAGGAGACGATCGCGCGTGGTTGTTCGACTGAAAGCGCAGAACATCCGCGCCGGTTCGTTCGATTGCCGAAACCGCCACGGCCATGGCTTCGCTCCGCAGCATGTCGTCCTGGTCCATGAACATAACAAATTCCGATGACGATTGTTCAAGTCCCGCGTTTCTGGCGCCGCCGACGCCACGGTTGCTCTGCGTGACAATCCTAAAGCGGGAATCCGCCCGCGAAACATCGGCGAGAATGCGCCCGGAAGAGTCGGTGGATCCGTCGTCGACGCAAATGCATTCCCAGTCGCGAAAAGACTGCGCCCGCACGGACTCCAGGGCTTCCGGGAGATATCTTTCGCCGTTGTAGACCCCGACGACGAGCGACACTCGCGGCTTCGCCGGATTCTTCATATCCTGCCGAGCCTCTTCATCATCCTGTCGCGCATCGCGACAAGCGGAAGCGCCAGAAACCCGGGGACAAGACCGGCAAGCGTTCTGTATGCCCTGCCGCGCAGCGCCGCCGCAAGGCGCGGAAGCCGAGTCCGCGCCAGATACCGATCGTCGCAGCGGAAGATTAGATGCCGCAGCCGGTCGCGGTTCTCAAGCACGTAGGCCGGGAACGAGGAATCAATCGGAACGCCGAAAAACGACCCCGCGCGCCCGAAAAGATCACGCCCGGATCGAATTCGCTGTTCCAGAATCTCCTTCGGAACGGACCCGAATTCAACATGGGCGAAGGAAGCCAGTTTTCTTTGGATGGCGTCGATTCCGCCAAGATACGAAAAATGCCAGCCTGCGTCATGAAGCCGCCGTTCGGGTGAAAGAAACCTGAACTTGCTCATGGTCGGTCCGACATTCTCGTCGGGCTGCACATAGCGCGGCGTCCTCACAGAGGAAAGAAGCGGCCCCCGGAAAAGATCGCCGCGTCTGGCGGCAATCGTGCCCAGGAGCCAGTCCGGCATGCTGAAGTTCCGCAGATTAAGATAGAAATTGAAACTCGTCTGGACAAGTCGGACGCTTTGACACCCTTTCCGAAGAAGAGCAGCCGCCTTCGCCACGGATTCGGGGCGCGGAATCTCGTCAAGATCGGAAAGAAATATCACATCGTCGTCAGAACCATCAGGAACCAGTCCCCTCGCGAGGGCGTTGCGCTGGCGGTTTTCATTCACCCAGGCCAAATTGTACGGGTCCGCGGACACTTCATCGGCCGGAAGCAAATCGTCGACCACAACATACGTGATCTTGTCGGCGAATCTGGCGAACAAAGACGCGTTTTTCCTAAAAAACAATTCCTTTGGAACCCCGGAATGAGTCCGCGTCGCCTCCGCGACGACAAATCTGTCGACCACGGAGGACAGAGTGTTGAGTCGGACTTCGAGAAGTTCAATCTCGTTGAAAAAAGTAAAGCAGTCGTAAATCATGGAAAAAGCGCATTTGAATCATGCGCGTCGTTCTATGGCTCCAAGGTCGAACTTGTTCTGCACCCGGACGATCAGCGTCGCCGGAAATATCGCGAAAACCAGCGCCTTCAACCATTCGATCAGGAGGATGCGCGGCGAAGGCAGTTTTCTGCGCGTGAGATCGACGGCCACGCCATTCTCGCGGCAGAGCCGCAGGCCCGCTTTCTCCCAATGCCCTTTGTGAACGGCGTCGATGAACGGGAATTCCCGCGTGGGCGTGACGAGCAGCGGGCCGAATCCGCCCGGAACGCCGAAGCTGCCACGCCGCTCGAATTCCCAGATGCTGTTTTTCCCGGCGGCGAGAAAGGACAGAAAGTCTCGCTTCCAGAAACCGGCCTGAGTCGCTATGCAGTAGGCGGTGTCGCGCCGATATTCTCGCAGTCCATGCGCTGCGGGAAGAGAATTGCCCGAGGTCGGCCGCGGATTCGGAATCAGGCGCAGATTGGCGGCGCCAAGGGCGTCGGCCTGCGCCAGACGGCGCAGAACAAGACCGGTGTCCACTTTGGAGGAAAGAAGATAATCGTCGCAGAGCATGAGCACGCGACGCGACGCGAGCCGGTCGAGCGCAAAGACGAGGCGCGACGCCCAGCTGCCGCCCGCGCCCGCCCGAATCACGCGGTCGAAACCGTCCGCGCCGACAACCGTCTCCGTCACGAGGACGACTTCAAAAGGACAATCTGGCCAGAACTTGCGGAAAAGAGCGATGAACGGAGCGTGAAGGTCGGCGTATTTGTCGCACGAGCAGACAAGTACGGTGCAATCGGCGCCGCACGCCCGTTCCGAAGTCTTTGGTACCGAACTTTCCATTTGCTGGTTTCGGACGTTCTGGCTGGATGGAGTCGGCGGCGGAGCGCGGCTGTCGGGCGCGGCGGCGACGGGAGGGAGGCGGCATGACGCCCTGCGGCCCAGGCCGTCGCCGCGCTCCGAAAGCGGGACTCAGCGCGCCTGAGCGGCGGCGGCCGGCTTGCGCAGCATGAACGTCTGGTTGGGCTCGGGCGGCACGTAGCCGTGCGTTGAGCCCTGCACCAGTTTCGCCTTGGCGTCGGGGTTCCTGAGGTTGTAGAAGCTCAAAAGCACACCGCGCGGCGGGCACGTGTAGTCGCCCATCCCCAGCCGCGTGATCTCCACGTCGCAGTCCGCCGGAACGCGCTTGGCGTGCAGCGCCGCGTCAAAATAGTACGCGCCGGGAACGCACGGTATGCCCCATCCGCGCGACGGGTAGGGATTGCCCGCGCCGTTGAACGGGCAGCCGATGTCGCAGCCCCAGGTGATGGACGGCTTGATGCGTGTGATGCCGTCCACGAGACCGCCGGCCCACATCGTCTGGAGCCCGCCCTGGCTGCCGCCGGAGGCCTCGACGTCGCGCCCGTTCCATTCGGGACGCGTCTTCAGATAGTCAAACGCGCGCACGACGCGCAGCGCCATGTAGTAGAAATACGTGTCGGACGGATTGTCGTAGTCCGACGGCTCGAGCGCGTACGACTTGCGCGTGGCCTTGCCGTCCACCACCCCATTGATGGAGTTCTTGAAGTCCTTGTACCACTGGTCGTCATGGCCCACGAGGTCGAACCCGTGCGCGTTGACATTGAAGCAGACTGCGCCAGGGTCGCCCCATTTCGGCGGCTTCGGGACGGTGTCGGCGCAGCCGTAGCCGTGAAACGAGGCCTTGATGGCGAGCGAATGCGGCGCGGCGCCCTTAGGCACGACGAGCCAGCCAGTCACGGGGCGGGGGCCGAGACACGGCACCTTGGCGGCGTAGAAGGTGTATTTCGCCAGCGTTTCCGGAGAGGCGTCCTCCGGAAAGACCTCCTGAAGCTCGACTCCGTCCGCGAACGGAACCGCCGCAAGCCGAGCCTTCGCATTGGCCCAGAATGCATCGAAGTCGGCAGGCTCGACCGTCGAGAGCGTCATCTTCTCGGTATCGGCTCCGGCGCCGCCCTCGAAGAGGATTTCCTTGCCCGCGTCCGTCTTCAGCGGCGAATACCCGGAATCGACCAGCTTCCCGACAAGCCGCACCAGCCCCGGAACGTCAAGCGACGTCTCGACGGAAAATCCCTCCGCGAGGGAAATCGCGTTCGTGCCGACGACGCGCTCCCCGTCATCGCCGGTGCGCGTCCAGATCACGTTCAGGGGCCCGACGGCGGCGAGATCGTCAGGAAGCGATTCGACGCCATCCAGGCTGAAATCGAAGCGGATCGTCTCGCCCACGACGTAGTCAATCGGATTTTCCCGGTCGGTCCTGGCCTTGAGCTTCAGTTGCGCCGGGGCCACGGGCGCGGGCGCGGAGGGTTGCTGCGCCTGAGCCACGGGCGCGGGAGTTTGCGCAAAGCTTGCGGCGGAAAGAACAGCCGCCAGCGAAACGATGGACTTGGTATGGAATTTCATGTTTTTTTGCTGTTTGCCACGGGGTCGGCGCCGATGCTAGCGCAACCGCGCATATTTCGCAAGTTCACCGAGTTTTCAAGCCATGCCGGAGCCTTAGGGCGTCGCCGGCTTGACGGCGTCCTGCCCCTCGCCGCGCGATTGGCGGCGCCAGGCGTCGGGGGAGAGGCCCGTGCGGGCGTGGAAGATGCGGATGAAGTAGTTGGACGAGGAGAAGCCGCAGCGCGCGGCGATAGCGGAAACGGGCGCGTTCGAGGATTGGAGCATGCGCCGCGCCGCCTTTAGCCGCGTTTCCTCGATGCTTCCGCGGATGGTCGCGCCGGTGGCGGCGAACATCCGGTCGGCCTGGCGGCGCCCCAGTCCCATCGCCGCCGCGACGTCGCGCGCGCCGACGAACGGGTCGGCGGCATGCGCGGCGATGAAGTCCAGTCCCGCCGCCAGCCTGAGATCCGTGCCCTTCTCGACCGTCCGCGTGCTGTCGCGCCGCGCGACGCCGAGAATGCCGTAGCGGACAATCCGCGACCGGGCCGGCCTGCGCTTCCGGAAAAGCGTCGCGAGCGTTTCCGCCGCAAGCCGTCCGGCCCCCTCGAAGTCGATGCGGACGCTCGTGAGCGTGGGCGAAGATGTGAGGCAGAACGTCTCGTCGTCGTCCGCCCCGACGATGGCGGCGTCCTGCGGCACTTCGATTCCGGCGGTGCGGCACGCGTCGAGCGTGAGTTTCGCCAGCAGGTCGTTTCCGGCGAAGATGCCGAAGGGGCGGGGAATCCCCGCCAGCCAGCGCGCCAGGTTTTCGCGCTCCTTCACCCACGCCCAGTCGGTGACGGTCTCATAGTGGTGCGCCTCGCAGCCGGCGGCGCGGATGCGCTCGAGAAATGCCTCGCCGCGCGTCCCGGTCCACGGATAGCGCCGCAGCATCGGCACGAAGACGAAGTGGCGCCACCCCGTGGCGAGAAGTTCGTCCGCGGCGGCGGTGGCGACCTGGCTCTGGTCGCAAAGAACCCTTGCCCAGAGAACGCCCGGCATCGGTTTGCGGAGCCCGTTGCCCATGTAGAAGCCCGTGTCGAGGCCGACGATCGGAGCCTCCAGCTCCGCGAAGATCCCGATCCCGCCGGTCAGGGCGTCGTTCAGGCGCACGGCGACGCCGTCGGCGCGCGCAAGCAGTTCGCGATAGGGCTCAAGCGTTCTGCCGACATGGACGAAATCGATCTCTTCGAGCGTCCAGCCGCGCCTCCGCGCCTCCTCCGAAAAGCCCCGCAATTCGGCGCGCCCGGGCCAAAGGTCCGTCGAAATCACCGCGACGACGAGCGGCGCGTCGTTTCGTTCCGGAGGTTTCACGGCTTCGCCTCCAGGCCGTCGCATTTTAATGTGGCGACGTCGCCCCCGCCGTTGCAATGCGCCCAGCGCGACGACGAGGGGTCGTCGCCCCATCCCTGGCATTTTAATGTG
>CAMOSH010000063.1 GCA_946624575.1 uncultured Verrucomicrobiota bacterium | reverse complement strand
CCTGTCGCGGCGGCTTGCCGCCGCGACAGGCCGCTGGTTTGGAATCCGTGCTTTGTCATCGTATTTGTCATCAACATTGGAAGATTTGTAGTATTTGGTCGCATCTGACGCGCCCGAACGGAGCCGTTGCCCCGCATTTGCCGTAATCGTCATCCCCTCCACTGTTGCGGATTGTTCGGCGTCAACGTCGTAGTGGACGGCGATCATGCCGCCACCGGCTGGATGTGCCGGAATGTTTTGAAATGGGTTTTCTCCTCCGCCGCCATTGGCGGAAAGCGTTCCCGCGCCGGAGAAAGTTCGGCATGATATGTTGATGCTGCCTCCAGAACCAGCTTGCTCGTGATTGTCGCCCGTGCTTCCGTAGCAGGAAACGTTCTGTCCGTCAGCGAGAATTGATCCATTCACAATGACTGCGCCAGTTGCCTCAATCTTCACCGCGCCGCCGCCGCATCCTCCAGCGGCGTATAACGACGACACGCCACTGGAACCGGGTAACTCCGTCGTCGCCGGATTGTCGTATGGCATGATGATGGGAAGATCGTAGTTTGCGTTCAGTGTTCGCCCGCCATGCCCGCCGTGGGAAGGGCCTGCAGAATAATTACCGCCCGCCAAATAGCTGCCCCCCGGACCATAGCCGGCATGGAACGCGGAAGTGTCCTTCGGATGTCCCGCGTAGCCCTTGTAGTTAACGTCGATCTTGCCGCCCGATGTGATGACAAGGTCGGTGCAGTTCACCCACACGCGGCTCAGGTCGGTGGCATTCGTGACCGCCGCGCCGCACGTGAGGATGCCTCCTGAGGGGATCGTGACAGTCGCCGCGTTGAGGCAGGTCGTCCAGTTCGTCATCGTAAGGGTTCCACCAATCGCAATCGAGGCGAGCGCCGGCGTCGATGCCGAGAGAATCGGCATGTTCGCGACGCCAGACGGGATTGTCACGTCGTCGCCAGTTTGCGGAACGCCCCCGTTCCAGTTCGAGGCGGTTGCCCAATCGGCATCTGTTGCGCCAGTCCACTCCACGTCTGCCGCCTGCGCCGCCAGTGGCGTCAACGCAAGGGCGAATACTATGGCAGCTATGCCGGATAGGAGGATTCCGAATCGTGTTTTCATGTGTGTTTTCCTTTCGGGGTGGGATGGTCGGGATGGATTTGATGGGGAGAGGTGTGGGCGGGGGGCGCGGGGACTTTCCCGCCACGCCCGGGGTCCATACTCACGAAACCCGCCCCGAATGTCAACAAAAATCTACGTCGATGGGCAAAAGTGGGCAAAGCGACGCGGATTCGCGCGACCGGCCGGCGTGCCTCCGCGCGCCGCCGGCCGCGCTTCTTTTGCCCGTTTTTGACAAAGATCAGACAGAGATTCTCGTTCCCGTCCTGTCGCTCGATCACCAGGTCGATCTGCGCGCCCTTGCCGCCGCCGTTACATGGGGGATGCGTCTACATGTCGGCGAGGGAGAGGCGCCCGAACGAAAGGTCGTAGCCGCGGAAGGCGCCGGTGGCGGCGAGGAAGGCGTCCGCCTTGCGGCGAAGCGCCCCTTCGTCGAAACGGCGGGCGTCCCGCTTCACTTCGAAAAAGGCGGCCCGGCCGGCGAGTTCGTTTTCCGCGACGATGTCGATTTCATTTTCTCCCTTTCGGTCCCACCACGAGCCGATGCGGGTCCATTCGCCGCTTTCGGCCAGCTTCGCCCGGAACCATCGTTCGAGCGCCGGTCCCGTGAAGGTCTCCCAGTCCCGCCTCGCGAGCGAGCGAAGGGCGTCGAACGCGCCGATCTCGACCATGTAGGCCCGGTGCTGGATGAAGCGGAACCAGAACCGGAGAAACTCGTCGTCGATGGCGTAGCGGAGGTTCTTCGAGGTCGCCGCGAAGAGCGGGAGCTTCTTGGCGACGAGCCGGTAGTCGCTTTCGAGCCGCGTGAGATGCCCGCCCACGGGCTTCCCAGCGGCCTGTTCGATTTCGTTGCGGACGGTCGCGCCCCGCGCGATGGCCGACAGGATCGTGTAGTAGGTGCCGCCTTCCGCGCCGAATTCGTCTCCCAGCAGCATCCGTCCTTCCTGGAGAAAGGGCGAATCCGAATCGAAGGCGAACCGAATTGCGCCGTCCCGGTCCGTCGCCTTCGCGTCAACGAGGAGCGAGACGTATTTGGCGACGCCGCCCGTGACGGCCCACAGCGAAAGAAGGTCCTCGGGGCGGACCGAGGGCCGGCGGGCCGCGAGGATTCCCCTCAGCTCTTCCGTCGTGAAGGGCTCCAGACGAATGAACGCCGTCCCGCGCCCGTAGAGGGGTTCCTTGCGGTCTTGGAAGATCCGCGTCATGATCGAGTTTACGCTGCCGCAGACGACGAGCGCCAGGCGAGAGGAGTCATGGTGCCGGTCCCAGAGTCCCTGCAGGATGCTGAACGCCTCGGGCGCCACCCGGAGGAAGTCCTGGAACTCGTCGAGAAATACCGTCACACGGCGGTTCTTCGCGAGCAGGAACAGTTCCTTGAAGAATCCTTCCAGCGTGTGGATGTCGGACGACATGTGAAGGTCGGGGACGGCGTTCGCTTCGTCCACGAACGACGAAACGAGGTCGGCCTCCGACTTGCGGGCCACGAAGAGGTAGACGAACGGCTCGTCGGAGAAGGCGCGTTTCACGAGTTCCGTCTTGCCGACGCGCCGTCGCCCCGTCAGGATCACAAACTGCGAGGTTCCGTCGGCCGCCGCGCGCAACGCCCGAAGCCGTTCGATCTTGTCTTGCCGTCCAATGAAGTCCATGTTTTCTTCCTCGTTGAGACACGGCCGTGTCCGACACCGCCGTGTCCGACACCGTTGTGTCTGACGGGTTGCGATACTACTCCAGAATGCCCGGTCTTGTCAACGGTCGCCTTGGCGTTGACCCGCAGCAGGAAGGGATGCCCGGACGCGGCGGCGAGGACGCCGTTTGCGTGGAACTCCTCAGGATTCGAGAAGATCCACTACCATCCCATAAAACGCAACGAGCTTCTTGCGAGGACAACGTTGTGGTTTGCCCGATTTCCGCCTTGCGCCCATGACATGCTGCGCCCTTTGCGAGCACAACGACACCTCCCGTCCTGGAGTCCTCGCCCCTTCGATGTCGGCTATGGTCTCCTCAAGCGGGCGAGAATCAACCCACTTGCCGGCCAGTTTCAGAATGGCGGTCCGCTGCTTCTCCTCGGGAGATTCGATGCCGGGCCGCAAGGGGAAATCAAAGGAATCCCCGAACAGGGCAACGGTTGAAAAGAGGTGTAGTATTTCGCCGTTATCGCAACTGCCAGATAAATGCAAGCACGATTTGCAGGTGTGGCCACTGTCAGGACAGGGCGGCGCGGACGCAGGACAGGACGGCTTCGCCGATGCGGCGCACACCCGCCTCGGTGTTCCAGTGCGTCGCGTCGGAATGCTCCGCGGCGGGCGCCGGGGCCATCACCCGGTACAGGTCGTCGATCTCCTCCCCAAGAGGTTCCAGTGTCTCGCGCGCGGCGGCGTTGAACGCCTCGATGTCCGCATTGCGGCGGTAAAAGCGCTCCGGGGTCGCGTACCCGCTTTCCAGGACGGGCGTCGTGGTGGCGAAGACGAGCCGGGCGTTCGGAAAGCGGATGCGGAGCCTACGGTGGACGCGCGCGAGAAGCTCCCGGTAGAACGACAGCGGCGTCAGGGGGCCGTCGCCGTCGAGCCGGATGCAGTCCCAGAGCCCGGCGTTCCAGTGGACGAGCGCCGCGTCGCCGCCCCACCCTCCCCGCTCCTGCCAGTTGCTGAGCGTCCGCAGCAGATACTGGGCAAAGCGGCAGTTTTCGTCCGGGAAGAGGACGTCCGCGCGGCCGAAAAGCGCCTCGCGCACGGTTTTGTCGTAGCCCATGCGGATGGAGTCCCCAAGGAGGACAACCTTGGGCAGCGGCCTGCCTTCAAGGCGGCGGAACGCCGAGAAGAGCCGCGCGCCGAAGAGGTGCTGCGAGGCGGCGTCGAAGTGGAGGCTGTCGCCCTGGTGCCCGAAGTCCTTGCAGGAGACGACCGCCACGGCCGGGAGCGCCTCCGCGGCTTCGCGCATCGCGGCGTCCACCGCCGCGGCGCCGTCGCGGATCTTCGAGTCGTAGAACGAGGCGAGGTCGCCCATGAGGAACGGGACGGCGTCGGAAAGTCCGAGGTCGCGCCGGAAGTTGAGCACGACCTGCCGGAGATGTGCCGCGTAGCCTTCCGTGCGGCGCGAGGCGTCGCTCTCGCCCTGGTGCCAGAGAATGGCGACGATTTCCCCGCCCCCGGCCTGGGCGCGGCGCGCCAGCGCGACGGCCTCGTCGTAGGGGTGGCACGTCTCGTTGTACGGATCGACTCCGCCCGGGAGCCATGCCGCGATCGGGGTGCCGCCAACGGAAGCGGGCAGAAGCCCGATCTCCCAGTCGGGACGGTCGGCCCGGAGGAGCCGGGCGAACGTGCGCCCGGGACCGACGCCCCGGGCGTATCCGCCCTCCGCGGGCAGGATGTTGTCCCACGGGTCGGGCGATGTGCGCTTCGTGCCGTCGGCGGCGAAGGTGCCGACGAACGCGCGGTCCTTGGTGACAGGCTCGACGGCTTCGCGCCAGATTCCGTCCTTTCCGAGCGCCTGCACGCCAGGCAGCGGGAGGAGGTCTTCGGGAGGGACGCGATCCCGGCCGGACATGTTCGACTGCCCTGCCATGAGAACGAGTTTTTTCATGATCCAAACGTGTCTCCGTGCGCGCACGGGTTCTTGAGCCGGAAAACCCGGGAACTTCCGTTCCGGCGGAGCCGCATGCGCTGCCGGATCATACCACAACGCCGCCGCGCTAGAACGTCTCGCCCTTTTTCCATGCCACGCCGAGTTCGATGTCGAGGGGGCGTTCGCCGGTCCGGAGGTGGCGGAGGATGGCGTCGGCGGTGGCGCGGCCGTGGGCCAGCGGGTCGATTTCGATGCGCGTGAGCGGCTTGTGCCAGATCGGGCCAAGGCCGCGGTTGGCATGGGTGACCACCCGGACGTCCTCCGGCACGCGGACGCCCGCCGCGTCGAGCGCGGCAAGGGCCCCCTGCGCGAGATAGTCGTCCGTGAAGAAAAACAGGTCGGGGAGGCGCCGTTCCGCGACGATGCGGCGCATCTGGGTGATCGACGCCTGCGCCACGGCGGCGGGCGAGGATTCGCGCCCGGCGCGGACGGTCTCCGTCTCGATTCCGGCCTCCGCCAGCAGGCGGGCGGCGTCGTACGCCCCCGGATCGTATTTGAACTGGACGACCTTTCGCACCCCCTGGCGCGCGCATTCGCGCACCAGGTCGGCCAGGGCCCCGCCAAACCGCACCCCGATGAATCCGACGCAAGAGGGAGCCTGACGGACCGCAGGCGGCGCCTTGGCGGTGCCACGCAGCAGGAAGGGATGCCCGGACGTGGCGGCGAGGCGGCAGGCCTCCGCCCCGCCGTCGATGACGATGACGAGGGCCCACCGCTCCTTGAGCAGGGCCTCGAAGCGGCCGCAAGCCGGCGCCTCGCTGCGGCCCCAGGCGTTCACGACGAACGGCTTGTAGCCCTTGGCCGTGAGCCGGGCGTCAAGAACGGCCATGAGCCCCGAGCAGTAGTAGCTAAAGCCCGTCTGCCGGACGTAGAACAGGATCCGGTCGTTCGCGCCGGCGTCCTCGCCGCGGTGCACCACCACGAAACCCACGCCGCGCACGGGGCGCGCCCAGCCGCCGGCGGCGAGACGCTCAAGGGCGTGGCGCGGCGCCTTGACGCCCGTGCCGCAGGCCGCCGCCCACTCGTGGATGGTCGGCAGGACGTCGCCAGGACGTATCTTCCTGTGGATGATGGCGTCCTTGATCGCCTCCGCAAGCTGCATCGAAAGAGGCACCACCCCCTTCGCGTCCGTGCGGAAGGAAATCCCGCGCAGCGAAACCGTTCGTCCTGCCCATGGCGGAGCCGCGTCGCAATCCTTTTTCATGCCGCGAAGACTACCATTGCACCATCCCCCGCGCAAGTCGCCCCCTCCTTGTAGCGCGGGCTTCCAGCCCATCCTGAGAGCGCGGGCTTCCAGCCCGCGAACATAGTGGGTGCGGCCTCCTGGGAGCGCGGGCTTCCAGCCCGCGAACATAGGATCTGCGGCCTCCAGCCGCGCTTGAAGCGCGCGCCCTTCCCTGTTGCGATGCGATTGGCTTAGTCGATTTGGTCGGTTTGGTCGATTTGGTCGATTTTGCCGATTTTGTGGGCTTGGTCGATTTTGCCGATTTTGTGGGCTTGGTCGATTTTGCCGATTTTGCCGACGACCGACTAAATCGACGACCGACAAAACCAATCGTCGATATTTCTCGCGTCGCGCTGACCGGTTTGTCTCGCCTCATCCCCTCCGTATTGCCGCAAACTTCGCGGACTTTGCGAACGTCGCGCGAGACAGAACACAAAGAGCACAAAGTTTCTGGAAAATAGCGGCTTGTGGCATAGCCGCCAACGGCGGCGTCCGATGCCACAGCCGCTATTTTCCTTGCGCTCTTTGCGTTCCGCTGCGCGGCCAGATTTTAGTCGCACCCCGTTTGACCCGCACTCGCGCTCGCGGCCTCGACCACCGCGTCCACCCACTCGCCCGGCGGAATCCGCGCGGCGGGATGCGGTGCCCAAAGGAGGCGCCTACCGCGCCATGCGTGGACATCGACGGCGGCACCGCCGCGCTTGACCGTGCTTTCCGGCCTGGAGAGATCGTGGCCGAGTTCGATTCAAGCGAGAAATCGGTCCGCTATCTGCAGTTTGTCGATTAGCGGACCGAATTTCAATATAGATTTTAGGTCCGCTATTTGCATTTTATCATTTAGCGGACTGGATTCAGCCCGTCGCCCCGCGGCGATCAGGTTCTGCCCGCGCCCGTCTGGCGCGGGCCTCCTCGGCGACCTCCTTCGTGACTGCGCGCTTGCCGAGCGGTGCGAAGGACGACAAGACGACAGGATGACGAGACGACGAGCAATCGCGCCTCCCTACGCTTCGCGGGAAGAGGCGACCTCCGTCTCCCGTCGTCTCGTCGTCTCGTCGTCTCGTCGTCCTCCGTCAGTCGCCGCCGCTTGCGGCGGCGACTGGTCTTTTTCCTTTGCATTCGGGATACCCGGAGCAACCCCAGAACGGCTTGCCGGCGCTGGGACCGCTTTTTGCTGTGCGCAACCGCATTGGCCGTCCGCATTCAGGACAAGCCGGCGCGGGTGTTTCGGGTGGAGGTTGCGCAAGTCCGTCGCGTCGTTCAATGCGAGCGCGTGTCATGCGTTCGCGGAAGCCGCCGTTCTCCACGGTTTCCTTCGTCGCGGCGGCAATTTGTCCCGTGAGCAAGGCCGCCGTCTTGTCCACGAGAACCAGCGCCGCGTTCGCCGCATCGCAAAGAGACGTCGGGTCCTCGAACAGGGGCGCAAAACGACGCCACATCGAAAGCAAATACAGGCTGAAAGCGTGTCGTTCATCGGACTCGGCGGCGAACCGTTCCATGCGC
Source organism: uncultured Verrucomicrobiota bacterium (assembly GCA_946624575.1). Taxonomy (GTDB): domain Bacteria; phylum Verrucomicrobiota; class Kiritimatiellia; order RFP12; family UBA3636; genus UBA3636. The sequence continues at coordinate 11,158 of CAMOSH010000063.1, read as the reverse complement.
ACCGCCTCCACGGCGACCCGCCGCGGGTCGTTTTCGGACCAGACGGCTTCGCCGTGCTCGAAGAGAAATGCCTCGAAATCATCCGCCATTTCGGCAAGACTGCCTCGCGCGACAGACAGGAGGTTCAATTCCGTGTTCTTTGAGAGACCGGCGCGTTCAGACCCCTCCGCGATATTTGCCCGAACGGAGCGCGAAGCGCCGATCAATTGGCCGCGGGCTTTTCCAAGCGCGTCATTCTGGTAGGACCAGGCGCGGTTGCAGAACACGGCGGTGGCGCGATCAAGGATGCGGGCGTATCCGTAGGAGAACATCCTGCGGTATCCTCCGTGTGGAGCCAAAACATGGTTGAGGGCGCTATCGGACATGGGAAAAAGCTTTCTCTTGAGGGCGGAATGATAGCAACCGAGATTTCAGAATGCAAGAGGTAGCGCCGCCGCTCGCGGCGGCGCGAAGGACGACAAGACGACAGGATGACGAGACGACGAGCAAACGCGCCTCCCCACGCTTCGCAGGAAGGGGCGGCCGTGACCGTCAGCATCCCGTCGTCTCGTCGTCCCGTCGTCCTCCGTCTCCCGTCGTCTTGTCGTCTCGTCAGCCCGTCGTCCTGCGTCATGCGCCGCCGCCCGCCGCCGCTCGCGGCAGCGCGAAGGACGACAAGACGACAGGATGACGAGACGACGAGCAAACGCGCCTCCCCACGCTTCGCAGGAAGGGGCGGCCGTGACCGTCAGCATCCCGTCGTCTCGTCGTCCCGTCGTCCTCCGTCTCCCGTCGTCTTGTCGTCTCGTCAGCCCGTCGTCCTGCGTCATGCGCCGCCGCCCGCCGCCGCTACGACGGCGTCCACCCACTCCCCCGGTGGGATGCGGGCGGCGGGATGGGGCGCCCACAGGAGACGCTTGCCGCGCCATTCATGGATGTCCACCACCGCCCCGCCGCGTTTCACGGTCCGCACCGGCTTCGCAAGCTCAAGCCCCATGTCTCCGGCAAGCGCCTGCAGCGTGTCCGTCCCGCAGACAATGATCACGTCTGGGGCGTAGAGGTCGATCTGTCGGAAGAGAATGTCCTTCCATTCGCCGACAATCTTCTGGAGCCGAGCTGTCGAAGTCGTAGTGCGCCCCGGCATCTTGCCGACATTGCAGTAGGCGACGCGGCGGAGCGCGTTTTCATACATCAACGGCTTGTCCGTGATCCACGGCAGTTCGGAATAGGACTCCACCCCGTTCAGAATCGCGGCGCTCGCGTAGGCGACGTTGCGCAGCGCCGCATTGGCGTTCACGCTCTGCGCAAGCGTCTTCCCGGGCGCGGGATCCTTGAACATCGTCCATCCTCCGCCCTGCGGGTTTCCATCCTCGTCAAAGTCGTCGTATGGCTCCTTCAGAATCCACAAGACCTTCGGCTTCGCGGCCAAATACCCGGCGGCATCCACCACGCCGTCGTAGATTGGCTCGACCTTCGCCCGGTCGTATCCGAGTTCAATGGCGCGAGCCTGGATGCTCGCATGAATGGCGGCTTGCGCCGCAAGAAGCGCTGTGGTTGTCATGGTGCTAGTAGCCCTTGCTTAGCAGCCAGGCACGGAGAAAAGGATTGAAAAACTTGTATTCGCCCAGATGAAGGAACAGCAGTCCCTTTGCCGAAAGAGCTCCAAGGGCCCTTGATGCCGTTGCCGCGGAGGGGAGCTCAGAACGATTGAGGAATTCGCGTGAGAACACGTTCCGCCCTCCGTGCCGTGCAACGGCGACAAGCGTCTTGAACTGGAATCGCGTGAGAAATGCCGTCTGTCCTTCAAAAGCCCCGCTTTCCTGCGCGAAGATGTCGGCAAGGGCGGCCTTGAACGCGGCATCGTCCAGAACGTCTCCCGGATCCGAGGCGTTCCAAACGGCGGAGCAGAATTGCTGCACATCGCCAGTCGTTCGGCCTGTGAAATCGAAAATCCGATCCACGAAGGCCCTGTCCGCCTTTCGTTGCCCAAGAGCGAATCGACGAATGAGAAACGGGGCATAATCGTCATCGGGGACGGGTCCCACGGTTAACGCGAATGCGGACTTGAAGAACGGACTGGCAGGATTGGAGAAAATGTCCGCGATGTCATCCCGAACGCTGCCCGAAAACACGAAACATGTGTCCTGAAGGAGTTGGATTCTGCTGCGGAGGACGGCGAGCAATTGATCGCCCGCGTCGATTTTCCGGATTTCCTGGAATTCGTCAAACACGACGAAAAACTTTCCGCCGCGCGACAAATCGGAAACGAGGGACATCACGTCGTCCAAAGATCGCGGATCTTCCGCCGTCCTGGCATCCACGGACACCACCGGCGACCCAGTTTGCGGATCAACGGAAAAGGTCGGACGCAAGCGACCGATGAACCGCAGTGCCCTGTCCGCGAACGAGGTGGAACTTCCCATTGCCGCGGCTGCGGTCGCCGCGCGGTTGCAAACGTCGGCAGTCGTGCGGACGTTCAGCAGATCGACATAGAGCATGCGCCATTTGCTCAATGCGGCGTGGGCGGCATAGACAAGGGATGTTTTGCCCATCCTGCGCTCGCCGACAAGAACGACGTTCTGCCCGTCCCGGATATTCCCGACAAGCGCCTTTTGCAGCGCCGGTCGCGGGCAAAACGCATCTCCGGTCACGACACAACCGTATTTGAATGGTCTCACTTGAAATTCCTCGTTGCGGGAATGCTATCACTTCCCGGCATTGAAAGCAACCATTTTTTAACAAATCAGTTTAAAACACATTTGTTTAATCAACGGCGTAGGCGCGGGCCTTGACATCAGCATGAATCGCGGCCTGCGCCGCAAGAAGCGCTGTGGTTGTCATTTCAGAATCACCACCTCCACCACGCCTGCCGCGAACGGGGCGATTTCGTATGGGCTGTAAACGAAGTGCCAGCCGTCTTCCATCAGGCAGATGTTGTCGGTGAGCAAATCGCCACGATTTTCAGGCTCGAACAACTTCTGGCCCTTCGCCGCAAGGGCTTCGCTCGCCTTTTGCACCAGATCTGCCTCAAGCGACTCCTGGCGTTCTTTCGGGAACACGTCGCCTAGCAGGAGTTTCTTCCCGGTCTTCCGGTCGAGCGTCCCGACATGGACATTCGTGTTCCCATGCGCGCCGCCGGTGTATGCCCAATCCTCGCATCGGTAGCTCGCGTATTGGGCGTCAACGAACACGACCTGGTATTTCGACTGACGCTCCTCGACTGTCGCCGTGGCGGCGTGAATGAGACCGTCTGGAGATTCTGGCTCCATGGCGTAGTCGCGGATGGTGTCCACGAAAATTTCGTAATCCTCCATGGAGCATTCGGACGGCCCCGTGGCGCAACCGGCAAGGAGCATCGAAAAACTTGCGGCAACAAGAGATAGTCTTGATGAGAGATTCATAGTGTTCATTTTTTGTGGGTGTGAAATTCGAGAAGTTCGGAATGAGAATAGTGGTGGGGGCTCCGCCGCCCCCACCCTATTATGCCTGTCAGTCGTGCGCAAGCACCTCCAAAGGGTATTCGCAGTTCTTGTCCACCGTTTCCGGATCATGCGACCAGCCGTTTTCGAATCGGAAATTCCATGCTTCGTTCAGCCTGCTGTAGATCTGGAACATCCGCAGTTCGAACTCGGACTCGTCGAATGGCTTTTTCTCCGCATCAGGGTCAAACCCCTTCGGCCGCACCGCCTTGACATCCACGCCCGGAATGGACGAGAGCCGATAGCAGAGACTACTCAACTTGCACACAGCCATCTGCAACGGCATGCGCACCCGCGACAGGACTACGGGCTTGTCGCCAATCTGGGGCGTCCCGGCTTGTCCGTGGCAATCCGCCGGAACCAGCTTCGCGAAGACGCCTTCCGTCGGAACACCGACCTCGAATGCGAGACCGCCTTCCCGCTCCGCCATTTCAAGATCGATGCGTCGCGTGGCCCATGCGTAGTTGAGACCGTGGTAGATGCCGAGAAGTCCGTCGAAGAATAGTTCCTTCTCCGTGACCTCGCGGCGCTCCAGTTTTGTTTCCTGCCCGATGGCGTCATTTCCGAACTCTTCCGGCAGTTCGCCGATGTCGGCGCAGCATATTTGCGCGTAGAGGCGCTTGAGGTCCTGCAGCGTCGAAGCAAGCAGCCCTGCGGTTTGATTCCATTGCATTTCGTTGTTTTCCATAGTTTTCATTCTTTCCTGTTCTTGCCCATCATTCGTGATCTTCCGCCGCCGATGGACGCCGCGGCAGAAGTTGGAGGTTGTTTTCTCAGTAGCACAGTCAAGCACAACGGTTTCCTCCATTTTAAGATTGCCGCTTTCGCGAGAAAATCTTACGGAACGGCACTTGTCAATTTCCTTCTATCCTTCTGCAGGACGGACCTTGGCCAGTATCGCTCAAATTCGCGGCGGGGAAACTTCTCATTGCGGTCAAATTGCGATTCGGCCTGATCCGCCGTTTTGAACCGGGCGTTCCATGCGAAATTCAAATGGTGGTAGGCGTGGTAGAGACTGCCATGGAGCATCCATTCGGCAAACGGTTTGTCCGGTAAATCCCATTTCCCTTTCTTCTTCACGGACTCGCCCAAGGCATGTTCGATGGCAAGGAGCAGGTCGTCCAGTTCCGTTTTCGCTTCCAAAACATGGAAGCGCAGCTGTTCGAGGTTGAGTTCGCGTTTCATCGCGGAGTCCGTTCCTTAGTCAGAGCGTTTGCGTGGATTGAATCGCGGCGGAAGCGATCATGTCGATGGCATGCAGGTACGCATCCGTCGCATCGGCCACTTTCGATTCGATTGCCGCGAGGGTTTCCGCCTGGACGGCATCGACCGTGGCAGAGAGGTTTTCCTCGATTTGATCCGGGAGCACTTTCGTCAATTCGCGGATGTCAAAGCAGGTCCAAATGAACCATCCAACCGAGACAATGTCCATGATGGGCGATGGGCCGTCGGCTGCGGGCGCGGCGGCGGAAACTGCCGCTTTTCCGATCGTCTTGCCGCAGCAGCGCAGTGCCAGGTTGCAAATTGCCTTGGGAAGCATCGCCGCATCCGAGGCGGTTTCCCATGCCACCCAACCAGCCTTGAACGGCATTTGCGCAAGGGCTTCGTAGGTCGCGTCCATGCACGCTTTCAGCGTCTCTTCCGGAAATGCGGCCGCGACGGATTCGGGGAGTTCCGCACCCGCAGCCGCGACCTCTTCGCGAAAGGAGGCCGCCTCGGCGTCCAGCGTTGCGATCAAGGTTTCGCAATCGGCAAGCAGTCCGGCACTCGCCTTTGCGCAAGGCCGGATGAACGTTTCGCCCAGCGCCGCATTGAAACGCTCCTGCAACCGGTCCCCGCTGCGGACTTTGTCCAGAGCGCCGTCACGCACCACCGCCGCGACGGGACGGAAGCCCGAAAACCCGTCGCGGATGAACGGGATTGCCGCGCGGACGTGTTCAAAGCGACGCGGACCCTTGTCCCGCAGTCCCTGAAGAAAGGTCTCGGAGGTTTTCCGCATTTCGGCGGCATGTCGGTCGCGGGCTTCCGCCACCACCGCAGCGTAGCGCTGGATGTCGGCCGAGTAGTCCGGCCGTGCCTCCTCTGGCGTTTCGCCGTCCGGAAACGGATGTTCGGACGAAACGGGACCGGAAGCGAAAACCGCGTGCCTCATCCGGTACGACGTCCAGGCGGACGCGGCGGCGATTGCGAGAAAGAACACGGCGAGGATGGGATGGGAACGCGACGGCTTTTTCGCGGCCGGCTTGGCATTTGCCTTGGCTTCGGACAAGGATGCCGGGGCGGGAGAGTTCTTCTTCGCGGATTCGTTCCTAGTGGTGTTTTCGGTGGTGTCCATCGTGGTTCCCTTTCCGTTTCTCGTTGTAAGAATCCTCATGCGGCCTCGGAACCGGCTTCCTTCTGCGCGCCTTGCAGACGCTTGCGGTTCAAAATGGGAGGCAGCGCCATTTTGAGGAGAAGGCCAAGCCCCAGGAATCCAAAGAACCCGGCGACGCCCATGCCTGCGTATCCGACTCCCTTTCCGCTTTCCCGTGCTAGTTCCGTTAAACACGAGCCAGTCGTCTCGATCCTTTGGCTCGCGAGTTCGGGATTCGTGCGGATCGCTTCCGCCGTGGCCTCTCCGACCTCCCGGCTCCCGGAAGAGAGGTTGTTCGCGCCGACAACCGCCGCGACGCTTGCCCCTCCTGCAAGGACGAGTTTCGGTTTCACCGCTTCGAGAACCGCCGCCGTCTTGGAAAGAGGCTTGGCGGCGGCCGATTCGGCCTTGGCCGCCGCCACGGCGGCATCGACTGCCGACGCGACCTTCGGCGCGCGGTGCAGCGGCACTTCGCCGCCGCCCCTGACGACTGCCCTTGCCGCGTCGTCGCCGTAGTGCGAGGCGGCCTTCGCGGCGTCGTCGCCGTAGTGCGAAACGACCTTCACGGCGTCATCGCCATGGTGCGTGATGACGCGCGTCGCCACGCTGCCGGAGCGGCGTCCGAAAATCTTCGCGGCGATCTTGACGGGAATCGAGAGCATCCCGCCCTGCGCGGAGACGGTGAGAAAGAAGACGGAAAGAAGTACGAGTGTGGTGGGTTTCATGGTGAGTTTGCCTTTTTTGGTGTGTAGTTTTGTCTGGTTTCGTTGTTGCGTCTTGGATTCTGGAGTTTGGTCTTCAATCGACGCTCAAGCCTCCCGCGACAAGCATTTTGCAAAAGTCCGTCCCGTTGATCAGGATGACGCCAGATTCCTGGGCCATTTTCTTTGCCTTGTCGGTGAAATCGTCCGCTAAGGAAACGACCCAAAGGACGTAGGTCCAGTTGTCTTCCGTCTCGCCGCCTTCGTGCCGTGACTTGGCGTAGTCAGCAATCTGGCGAACCGCCCAATCGTTCGTTTCTCCCCAATGCTTTTTTGCCTGGACGGAAATCGTTAATCGCAATGCGGGGAAAACGGCTTCGATGTCGCAGTCTCCAACTTTTGCAGAATAGTTTTTGGAGAGAATCTCCGCCGAACCGCCGAGTCGTGCGAAGTACTCCTTGAGCAGAACTTCGAAATGGTCCGGCGAACCATTTTCGATCATTAGTTCACGGCACTTGATGGCAAGTTCGGAAGCAAGAGAAAAGGGACGTTTTTCTCGGTATCGTTCGAGAGCGGAATCGACAGCATCGGCGAGGTCGTCGATCCGAATCGTTGTTTGACGGCACTTCATCCGGCTCAGAAGCGTCGCGGGCGCGTATGCATCGCGAGGCGCGCAACTAGCGGAAAGGATGTCGACGTCCCACTCCCATCCGATGTCCTTCTCCCGGCGACGTTCTGAAAGAATCGGACTCCCTTTGAGCCGGACGATCTCGAACGAACCGTGGCGTGGAACGATCACGATGTCGCCGGCTTCCATTTCGCAGGCGAAATACCAGAGCGCCCAGCGACCCCTCCAGATTTCACCGCCATAGACCCGCTTGTAAGCTGGATCGAAAGCCGGACCGTTCCGGTCTTTCACGATGTCGGCCATTTCCGGATCGTTCGCGCAGTAGGAAAACCCGATTGTCAACCGACGTTCGTTGTCAAGAATCTCGTGCCCGCCCATGTAGGCGCAACGGTGCATCCAGTAGTGCATGGTTTTCCTCTTGTTTTGTTCGTCAAACATCAAAGTCGAGTTCGTCTAGGTCGGCGAATTGCCATTCGCCGTTTCCCCATCTCTCGAACAAAACCTTCTTGCCAACATTTGCCTCACGGAGCCGTTCGATGCGTTGTTTCGTCAACTTATCCCATCCGGTTCTGTCCAGAACCTCGTCCCGAATGTCGATATAATGCCAGCAGTTGTCCGCGTAGATGGTAGCCTTGACCCAGAGGTTGATTGTCTGTGTTCCCCAGACGGCGTATGTCCCGTTACCTCCCGTGTAGCCTGATCCATCATGGCATCCTTTCGCGCTTTCGCCTTGAACGATAGCGCTCGGTTGGACAACCTTGTAGATGTCGCGGATTCGGCCCATGCTGGTTTTGAATTTCATTGTAATTTTTCCTTGGTGGTGTTGCCCAGGGACGACAATCGCCCCGCGCGTCCATTTTGTTTCGGACGGGGCGGAAGCATACGCAAAAACGGCCAGGCTGCAAGAAAAACAAATCCCGTGATTCTTGGGAATCCCGGGATGGACTTTAACAGGGAGCTTATTTCACAAGAAAATCGCGAATGATTTCTTTGAACTTTGTTCTGTCATCGTCAGAAACCAAATTCTGAGGGTATAACTGAGGATCTTTCGCGGATTTCCGATAATTGCCTTTGCCACCAACAAACTCTGCCATGCGCGTTGACAAGCCACCCTTATTGATCAAATCTTCGCGAATCCTAACCCTCTGCCTCCCAAAATCGTTTGCGCTGGCGGACGAGTCATCCTTGTTAGACGAGTCTTTCTTGTTACCAATTGGTGAATAGCGAACGGCCCCAACCAGACGATCTTCATTTTTCCTTTTCGGATTCTTGTGTATCAATCTGAAAACGTCGGACGCCTCAACATCAAGAAGAAGGTCGCATGCAAGAATTGCGAATCGTGTCGGCTTAAGCGATACAATGACTGTTTTGCGTTTAGGCATTATCAGCGAAACTGAATAATCATCGAAATTGAACCGTACGAAAGGAGCTTTCTCAACAATGGCCGACTTGTCAATTTCCTTCTGGCTTCGTGCTACAAGTTCCTCAAACGGCGGAAGAGGGGCGGGACTGTCCAAGTCTTCAAGGCAGTCCCTGACCCGTATGAACGGAATGTTGATTAAGTTGAAACTGATACTTTCGGACTTGAACTTTCTGTCACAGCCTTTCAAGTCTTTTGTTTTATGAAAACCGCCTTGACCGGGAAACAAAAATGGTGGGGTGCATCTATCCGTCGGTGACGGCCATTCAACGGGTATAAGGTGAATAACAGCATCTCGTTCCCGTCCCAGCAAATTCATGCAGGAAAGAAGTATCGCGCTTTCTGGTTTGCGCCCTCCGGACATCGAAGCCAAAATCCGGCAGTCGTCCTGGACCGAGAGATCGCGCAACTCTTTCACAATGGCATTGGCGACACAATAGCAATCCTTTGCGTTGCGGATGTCGTCGATCTCCTCTCCTGCATCGTTGCGGAACGTGTAGATATTGCCCTCGGAAAACTTCAACTTGCCTTCGACGTTCAATCCGCGCTTTTCCAAAGCGGAACAAAGCATTTGCCAGCCGGTCGACATTCCGCGTCCGAATGCTCGCTGAAAAAGAGCCTTGGACAACTCGATCTTTGATCTTGCCGTTCCGAATACAACTATCTTGTCGGGAATGACGCTATCCTTCTCTCCCAAAAACTCCAGAGGATGCACTGCCAATTCCCACACCGTCGATGCAAGCACCGACGGCGTGGTTCCCATTGTGGCGACAAGAACGGTCTTCATGGGTAAACAGTGAACTCTTTACCAATTTGTTCTTGTGCTTTTAATTGACCCGCCAGTTCCAAACTTTTTGCTGAACTCGCTACATAATGTATGAAACTCGTCAGAATCATATTCTCGAAGTTTGTCAACATGATTGGCGTCCCATTTTTCGAGTTCCTCATTCAAAATGAACAAGAACTTAACCATATCTGCCTTTTTAATATCAGAAGGGCCTCCTGTTGAAGCATGGTCGCTTAGGTTCCGCCCTTCTTGGATATTGAAATTAAATGCGTTTTCAAACTCCTCAAACTCTTTAAAATGGCGTTGTATTGTCGGAAACCGCTTCCAAAAACGTTTGATGATTTCTAAGTAAGTGCGATATGCTGCATTGGTGAAGTCCTGTTTAACAGCGTCATACTGCTTCGTCTTTAGGTTATAAACCCAAATATGTTCCTTTTCGACTAAATTCCACGGAAGCCGTTTGGAACAGGCTTGAAGATTCAGTTCAATTTGTTTCGCAATTTCCACGTCGCTATCAAAGCGGCAATACACTTCTGTGCTATCAGTGCAAAACTGGAAAGAGAAACCACCAAGGTCCACTCTTGTTCCATTTGTAATTTGAACTTCTTGTGAGCCATCAGTTAGAAGCTTGCCATCCACTTTAATCGCCTTGCCAGGACCCGTTTTCCGTGCTCGATTTGTTCGTATCGTCCAGAACGAAACAGGCAGATTGAGTCCTTTTTCACCATCTGGACATTTGGCTTGCAAGCGATTATATTCGAATGTAACATTTTTGTCATAAAGTCCATTCTTTTCAGAATCCCATGCCGCTAAATTAATCATGCCAGTGTTGTTGCCATTGTCACTGAATAGCCAATTGCTACCCACGTCGACAACCGAGCACTTCTGCGGAAATGGAATAAATTCTGGTTTGGAGAAGGATTCTTCCGTTGGCACCTTGTCGCATACGAGACCAATTTTCTTATCTTTTTCGGTCAATTGTCGCTTCGCCCAATCCGGCAAAAGTCGTTTTTGGGGAGGAGATTTTTTTGAGGAAGACATTTCAACGCTGTAAATAATCTCATCTTTGCATCTTATGGTCATCATCCCATCGGCAGCAGATACCGCATAAGACGTAATCCCGTGTTCCGATGCTGTATTGACAAGTGACAAAACAAGCTTGTCCGCTGAAACAATGTAAACGGTGACATTGTTTGTCTCACCACCTATGACGCTTTGCTCAACAATGCGACCGAGGGAGAATCCGCAAAGAACATCTGCATGTTCCGGAATTGAATTTGCCAGACAAATGGAAATTTTAACTTTTGGGCATAGAGAAGCCAACTTTGTTGCAAAGTCTTTTGGAGCAGAATTCTCCTTGCCGCAAAGAAATGCTTCGTGGATAATTGTATTGCTAGTGTAAACCCAGCCAAAAAAAGCGTCTCTAGAAACTCCAGTAAAATTATCCGTATCAACAACCAAGTAATTCATGTATCTACCCCTTTTGTATCAACTTGGATTATTCGACTAAAATGTTTCAGCAATGCGCTTTCCAACGGAGCAACTGCTTATTTCCGCCCCATTAGCGTACACCAGAACCAACGAGGATAGCATCCTGTCTTTTCATAAAGCGTCTCCTTGATTTCGCCTTTATTTGCACACACCACAGTCATTTCCGAAGGTAGTCTGCTGACGGCAACGCCTGGCCGGCAACGATTTGCATCCCACTCAATGTCTTCAACAAGATAAATGCATCTTTTCATTAGAAATTTCCATTCGAAGCGCCGTTTGGCCGTTTCTCTGCGGGAAAATTGCTTGTCCAGATCGAAGTC
>CAMOSH010000062.1 GCA_946624575.1 uncultured Verrucomicrobiota bacterium | reverse complement strand
CGGGGCGGGACTGCACCCCGCCGTCGTACCAGTAGCCGGAGAGGTTTTCGTCCATCTTCGGGGCGAAGACGGCGCTTGCCTCGAAGCTCCACCACTCGGACCAGTCGTAGCCCAGGCGGAGCGTGAAGTAGAATGCGTCCTCGAGCGGCTCGTCGCCCTCCAGGTTCCAGTAGCCGACGCCTGGGCTCAGGTACCAGCGGCCGAAGTCCTCAAGCTTCTCCAGCTCTGCGGGAGCGGCGGGCTCCGCGGGGGCGGCCGCGGCGGGGGCGGGGGCGGGGGCGGGATCGGCCGCGAACGCGGCGGCCGCGAATGAAGCCGCGAATGCGGCGGTGGCGTTGCGGATGTTCACTGTGCTGTGGTCTCTTGTCGTTCGTGAAAAAGGAAGGCGGCGGGCGGCGGAAACGGCCTCGCCGGGCGAAAATGGTCGTGCGCGCAGATGATATCACATCGCCCGCATTGCTACAAACGGAAAATTTCGGTATTATCGGGACCGCACATGAAACGCAAGACAGACAGGACTTTCGTCATCGACCCCGCGATCGCCCCGCGCGGTCTCCGCAATTCCGTCACGCGCCGCCTGGTGGAGTCGGCGGTGGGCTTCCCCAAGCTCGACCGCATCATCAACGACGCGCGCGCCCTCGTGGCCAGCGGCGAGGAGGAAAATTTCAACGCCGCCATCCTCAAGGGCATGGGCATAACCGTTGAGCTTTCCGACACGGACATAGCCAACATCCCGAAGACCGGCCCGGCGATTCTCGTCTCGAACCATCCGTTCGGCGGAATCGAGGGCGTCGTGCTTCTGGAGATACTGCGGCGCGCCCGTCCGGACTTCAAGGTCATGGCCAACTACTTCCTCTCGATCATCCCCGAGATGCGAAGCGACTTCATATTCGTCAACCCGTTCGGGTCGTCGGCGGCGGCGCGGCAGAACATAAAGCCGCTTCTGGAGAGCGTCCGCTGGCTCAGGGAAGGGCACATCCTGGGCGTGTTCCCGGCCGGCGAGGTGTCGTCAATCGACCTGAAGCGCCGCATCGTGCGCGATCCGCCGTGGAGCGAGACAATCGCGGCACTCGCGCGCAAGACCGGCGCCACCGTGGTTCCGATGCACTTCTGCGGGCGCAACGCCAACTACTTCCAGCTGGCGGGGCTGGTGCATCCGCGGCTGCGCACGGTGCTGCTGCCGCGCATGACGGCGCGGCAGCGCCGGCGCACGATTACGGCCTACATCGGCAAGCCGATTTCCCCGGGCGAGGTGGCGCGTTCCGCGAACGACGCCGAGCTGACCGCCCTGATGCGCTTCCGCTCGTACGCGCTCGAAGGGCGCGCCCCTGCGAAGAAGCGCCTGTTCAGCCTGCCGCGCCGCCGCAAGACGGCGAGCGGGGGCGGGGCGCAGGCGCAAATCGTCGCCGAAACGCCGCGGGAGGAGCTGGAGGCCGCGCTGCGCGCGCTGCCCGCGGACAATTTCCTGCTGAACGGCTCCGGGTTCGACGTCTACGTCGCCCGTCTCGATCCGTCCAACCCCATAATGCGTGAAATCGGGCGGCTGAGGGAAATCACGTTCCGCGCCGTCGGCGAGGGCACGGGACTGGCGACCGACATCGACGTCTACGACCCTCACTACCGGCACCTGTTTCTCTGGGACCCCGCGGAAAAGCGTCTGGCCGGCGCCTACCGGCTCGGCCTTTCGGGCGAAATAATGCCGCGCTTCGGCGTGGGCGGCTTCTACACGCACTCCCTTTTCCGGTATTCCGGGAAGCTCATCGCCCGATGCGCCCCGTGCATCGAAATGGGCCGCTCGTTCGTGCGCCCCGAATACCAGCGCGCATTCGCGCCGCTGATGATGCTCTGGAAGGGAATCGGCGCCTTCATAGCGCGCCATCCCGAATACCACAGCCTCTTCGGCCCCGTCTCCATAAGCGCCTCGTACCGAGACGAGTCGCGCAACCTTCTGCTGCGCTCGCTCCGCCTCTCCAATTTCGCCGGCGAACTCTCGCGCTTCGTGAAGCCGCTGCATCCGCCGCGCCGCGGCCGCCGCGCCGAATGGAAGGGCAAGGACTACGAGCGCCTCGTCGCCAACGTGGACCTCGTGGGGAGCGTGGTTTCCGACCTGGAGGCCGACCGCAAGGGCATCCCGGTCCTGATAAAGCAGTACCTCAAGCTCGGAGGCAGAATCCTGGCGTTCAACGTGGACCCCGATTTCTCCGATTGCGTCGACGGCCTCATCCTCGTGGACCTGCGCCGCACCGATCCGAAGGTCCGCGCACACTACATGGGCGCCGAGGCGGACGCCGCCTTCGCCGCGCGCTACAGCGCCGCGCGGCCCGCCGCCGCGCCCGAAGACCGGAAGGGCTGACCGCCGTGCGGACTCTTCACCGCTACGTCCTGGGCGCCTTCCTCTCGACTTTCACGATCGCCCTGCTCGTCCTCACGTTCGTGATGACGGTCGGGCTGGTTTTCGGCTCCCTCAAGTACATTGCCAGGGGAATGTCCGCGCTGCTGGTGCTGGAATTCCTGCTGCGCAACCTGCCCGGCACGCTCTCGTACTCGGTGCCGGTGGCGGCGCTCGTGTCGTCCCTGCTAGTGTTTTCACGGCTTTCGTCCGACAGCGAGATCGCCGCCATGCGCGCGTGCGGGGTGCCGCTCGGCGCCGTAATGCGCACCCCCGTGCTGCTTTCGGTCGCGCTTTCCATGATCTGCCTCTACGTGAACGACAACGTCGCGCCGAACGCCACGTACGAGCGGGCGAAGCGCCGCAAGGCGTTCAAGCTCACCGACGTCACGGCCCTGATCGAGCCGGGGATCTGGACTGAAATCGGCGACTACGACATATTCGTGGCGCGCCGCGACGGTCCAAAGCTGCGCGACTTGCGCGTGAACCAGCCACTTCCCAACGGCAAGGTCCGCGAAATCCGCGCCGTGGCCGCCGTCGTCACGAACACGCAGGACGGCGCTACGATGCTCGACATGTCGGACGTGACCATCGACCCGATCGACCCGGATCGCCCGGGCATGCTGCGCGCGTCCACCTGGCAGCTGCCGGTTTCCGCGCTTTCGAAAGCCGGCGCGGCCGACGACCCCAAGGCCGAGCGCCGCAAAAGCAAGGGCCCTCCCCGCCGCCGCGTGAAGGACCTTCCCACCTGGGAGCTCGTGCGCGAGACGATCTTCGCCAGCCGGATTCCTCCGGACGACAAGATGGCCAGGCGGGAGATATCCCGGGCAAAGGCGGAAATCGCGAACCGGTTTTCGCTTGCGCTGGCGTGCTTCTGCTTCGTGATTGTCGGGATACCGCTCGGACTTCAGAGCCACCGCAAGCAGTCTTCCGCCGGCCTGGCGCTGGCCATGACCGTGGCAGGCGCGTTCTACTTCTTCTGCATCACGGCGGAATCCCTTTCCAAAAACCCCGCGTTTCACGCGCATTGGCTTCCGTTGATCCCGATCGCGCTGTGCCTGGCGATGTCCGCCGTCTTGACGCGGCGAAACGACTGATGCATCTCCTTTTCCGCAACATCGCGGCGATTTCCGCCGCATCGGCGGCGATGACGATTTCCGCCGCGCCGGCCGCCGGCACCGCCGAACCGACAGACGAACCGCCCGCGCAGGAGCAGGCGCTCCAGGCGCGCGAAACCGGCCGCGCCGCGCTCCGCGCCGCGCGCGACGGCGATTCGCAAAGCGCCGCCGCCCTGGCCGCGGCCGCCCTCGAAGCCCCGGATTTCGCGACGCTGCCCGACGACGTCCGCGACGCCCTCCGGCGCAATGCCGCGGCCGCCGCGCTTGGCGTCGGCGACCTGAAGACGGCCGAGGAACTCTACCGGGCGCTCTCCGGCGGCGCCGCCGAAACCGGACTCGGTCTGACGCTCGCCGCGAAGGCGGAAAAATCCGCCGCGGAAGCCGCGGCCGCCACCAACGCCGCGTCGCGCGCGGCGGCCGCCGCGGCCGCCGCAGATTCGATCAGCGACGCCGCCGCCGCGTTCCGCCGCGCCCTCGCCGCCACTCCGGACGATCCCGTCGCCAGGACCAATCTGGCCACGGCCGCCGCTCGCGCCGAGGATCTGCGCAAGGAAAGCCGCCGCGCAGCGCTCGACGCCAAGTTCGACGGCAAGGGCGTCCCGGAGCTTCTCGAAGCCGTGGCCAAGGAGCAGCGCGCCGCATTCGCCGCCGCGGCCGCCGCGCATTCCGCCACAAGCGCCTCCGGCAAAATCGCCGCTTCGGAACGCGCGGCCGCACTGCAGCGCGATGTCGCCGAAGGCTGGGCGCCACTCGCGGAAGCGCTCCTCGCCGAAATGCGCGCCGCCGTCACCAACGAGGAGCAGGTCGCCGCTTTGGCCGCTTCCTGCCGCGACGCCGCCGATTCCGCCGCCATCGCCGTCGAGGCGCTCGACGCAATCGAAAGCGACTCCGCGATCGACGCCATGCGCAAAAGCGACGGCGTGATCACTGGTCTGCGCGCCATGTTCGCCGACCCGATTCCGCTACTGGGCATGGCCCTCGACGCACAGACGAACGCGCTCCCCGCCGCAAACGCCGTTTCCGGCGCGTCGGCGCCGCCGCGCCTGCACTCCGCCGTCGAGGACCAGGGCGCCGCAATAGCCTTCTTCGCCTCGTTCAACGAACGAATAGCCCCATGGCTCGATTCGCTTGAGGCCGCCGCGGCCAAGCAGCCGCCGGACGACGGGGCAGCGCCCTCTCAGCCGCCGCAACCCGCCATCGGCGCTCCGGCTACGTCGGCCTCCGCCTCTCCCGCCGCAATCGGCGGCGGTCAGAAGCCCCTTTCCGAAGAAGACCGCAGGGAGGTGCTTCGCCTCTGCGAGGAAACGCTTGGAACCCACTCGCTGATTTCGCTGGGGCTTTCCCCGAATATGGACGATTTGCCGCCGGATCAGCTTCCCAACGCCCGCCAATCCGCGGCCAATATGTCCAAATTGCTTGAAATCCTTTCAAAAACACAGCAGCAGAACCAGCAGCAGCAGGATCAGCAACAGAATCAGCAGCAGCAGAACCAGCAGCAGAATCAGCAGCAGAACCAGCAGCAACAGGAACAGCAGCAGGACAAGCAGGAACAGCAGCAGGACAAGCAGGAACAGCAGCAAGATCAGCAGCAGGATCAGCAACAAGAGGACGATCGGCAAGACGATCCCCGGGAGCCGGAAGAGGAGGAACGTTCGGAGGCGCAGGAAGCCGAACCAGAAGACGAAAAGCCCGATGCGGCCGACGAACTCGCGCGGCTCATACTTGAGCGCGAACGCGAACACGCCGAAAAAAAACGCCAAATGCGCGGGCGGCTGCCGCCGAGCGTCGGCGAACGCGACTGGTAGCGCGGCCGGGGCGTTTGGTGTAGAATCCGCGCCATGAAACGCACTTCCCCGAAAACCGGAGTTTCGCGCCGCCCCGCACTGGCCTTTGTGGCCAACCCGACTCTTCGGAGGGCGGAGGCCGTCGAGCGCGCCGTGCGCGCGGCGGCCCGCGCTCTCGGAATCGCGCTTGTGCCACCGGTTCCGGAGGCGCGTCCGGACGCGCTGCTGGTCGCCGGCGGGGACGGATCGGTCCTGCGCGCGGTGCACAGCTACGGGGCGCTCGGGCTGCCGCTGCTGTGCCTCAACGCAGGTTCCCTGGGGTACCTTTCCAGTGCCAGACCCGACCAGACGACGGAGCTGCTTTCCGCCTGGCGCGACGGCAAGTGCGTCGAGGAGTCCCGCGCGTTGCTGGAGGCTCGCATCGTCCGCGCCAGGGCCGCAGCCGGCAAGCGCGCGGCCGCCGCCGCGACGGCAAGCCGCCAAGCCGCCTCCCCGGGGCGTCGGATTCTAGCGCTCAACGACCTAGTGGCGCTTCGCGGGCGCACGGGACGCGTCGCGGCGCTGGATTTGATCATCGACGGCGTACAGGTCGCGACTTTTCGCGGCGACGGCCTGGTACTTGCCACCCCGACCGGTTCCACCGCCTATTCGCTTTCCGCTGGCGGACCAATACTTTCGCCGTCGACAGACGCATTCGTCGCGACTCCCGTCTGCCCGCACGCCCTTTCGTCACGGCCGCTTGTGCTGCCGGGACGCAGCGTCGCGACGGTGCGCGCGGCGCGCGCAGAGGCTCCAGTCCAGATATCGGCGGACGGCGAGCTGCGCGCCACGCTCCGCACCGGGGACGCGCTGGAGGCGACGATTTCCGACGTCAGGATACGCCTCTTGCGGCTGCCGGGCGCCGATCCGTTCGAACCGTTGCGCGCAAAGCTCGGCTGGGGCGCCACCCCGTGCGGATGAACCGCAAACCGAAACGCTAAAGTCCCGGATCCGAATTCCAAATCCCGGATTCCGGTTCCCCTAACTTGAATTCCAACCTCGAATCGCTCCCCCACAAAATGTCGTACCCTGAAACTGCGGACATAGAAACCTCCAACGACGACTACGCCACGCGTTTTCGCGGCGCCACCGGCGCCTGGATGCTCGCCGTCCAGGAGCGCGCCGTGATGAGGCTGCTCGCGCAGCGCGTCCGTCCCGGCGCAACGGTCCTGGACGTCGGCGGCGGCCACGGCCAGCTTGCGCGCCCCCTCGCCGCCGCCGGCTACCGTGTCACCGTGATCGGAAGCGCCGAAAGCTGCCGCCACCGCATCGACGACCTGGTCTCTTCCGGGAAAGTCGCGTTCGAGGTCGGCAACGTGATCGACCTTCCCCATCCCGACAATTCGTTCGACGCCGTGGTGGCGGTTCGGATGCTGACGCACTGCTCGGCATGGCCGAAGCTCGTTTCGGAAATGTGCCGCGTTTCCAAAGGTCCGGTGATCACGGACTACCCCACTTCCCAGAGCCTCAACGCCATCGCGCCGGCACTTTTCGCCGCGAAGAGGAAATTCGAGAAAAACACGCGGCACTGGACGCTTTTCCGGCATTCCCAGGTGCGCGACGCGTTCGCCGCCGTCGGATACTCGCAAACCGGGAGGATAGGGCAGTTCTTCCTGCCGATGGTCGTCCACCGGGTTCTGCGCTGCAAGCCGCTTTCCGCCGCGCTTGAATCTCTTTGCCGGGCATTCGGGCTCTCGCGGCTTGCCGGCACCCCGGTAGTCGGCCGCTGGGAACCGGATCGCCGCTGAATAGCCGGATCGCCGAATCCCAGAATCGTCGCCATTTTCCAGTAGTACCAGTTTCATTTCACAGATGTTCCCATTGCTGAAATTCACCGCCGAGCAGGTGGAGGCGCGGATGAGCGCCGCCACGCCGGACGACGTACGCGCGTCGCTCGCCGCCGAAAAGCCCGGTTGGTTCGATTTGCTCAATCTGCTCTCCCCGGCGGCCCTCGGCTTCATTCCCGAAATGCGAGAAAAGGCCGCCGCCGCGCGCCGCCGCTACTACGGGCGCACCGTTTCCGTGTACGCGCCGCTGTACATCGGCAACACTTGCGTCAATTCATGCCGCTACTGCGATTTCCGCGTCCAGCACAAGGGAACGCCGCGCAAGGATCTGACCCTCGACGAAATCCGGCGCGAGGCGGAGGCGATCCGGGCGTCGGGAATAGATTCGCTCCTGATTGTCGCCGGCGAAAATCCCGTCGTCAACTCCCCGGACCATCTGGCCGAAGTCGGGCGCCTGCTGAAGCCGATGTTCTCGTATCTCGCGCTTGAGGTCGCCCCGCAGTCCGAAGACGCGTACCGTCTGCTTTTCGAGTCCGGATTCGAGGGGCTGACCTGCTTTCAGGAGACGTACGACCAGGAGCGCTACAGGTATTTCCATCCGGCAGGCCCCAAGAGCAACTACGACTGGCGGCTCCGGACGCAATGGCGGGCCGGGCGCGCCGGCTTCCGGACCCTCGGCGTCGCGTTCCTGCTGGGGCTGTGCCCCTGGCGCCCAGAGGCCGCGTCACTCGGCGCTCACGCGATCTGGCTCATGCGGGAATGCTGGCGCAGCAAGATCCAGTTCGCATTCCCGCGATTCTGCCCCACGGAAGGCGGCTTCCAGCCGGAACATCCGGTTTCCGACGAGGACCTGGAGCTGATGATGCTCGCCTTCAGAATCGTCTTTCCCACATGCTGCATGACCGTTTCCACTCGCGAGGCACCCGCGTTTCGCGACGCGATCGTGCAGACGGCCGCGGACAACATGAGCGCCGGATCGCGCGTCACGCCCGGCGGCTACGCCGTTCTCGCGGACCACGACGTGGCCCAGTTCACCCTGACGGACAAGCGCGCGCCCGACGAAGTCTACTCCGCTATCCGCGCCGGCGGCCAGGAGGTCGTTTTCAAGAACTGGGACAACAGGATCTGATCCCGCCACGGCCAGGCGTTTTTTCTCTCGCTTTCAAGTAGCTTTTCCGATGAAGGATTTCGGCTTTTACCTGGTGATGACCAATCCGGTCGCAGGATACGCGAAGACGGCCGAGGCGGCCGTCGAGGCCGGCGTGGGATTCGTGCAGCTGCGCATGAAACACGCCGATCGCGACGCCGTGTTGCGCGAGGCGCGCGAAGTGCGCCGCGTCACGGCAGGAAGCGCCACGCGGTTCATCCTCAACGACGACCCCGAACTCGCCGCTCTCGCCGGGGCCGACGGAGTCCACGTCGGGCAGGACGACATGCCGGTGCCCGAAGTGCGGCGGCGCTTTCCAGAACTGCGCATCGTCGGGCTCTCCACCCACAATCCGGCGCAGGTTGCGGCGGCCGCCGCAGTGCATCCCGACTACATCGGGGTGGGACCGGTCTACGCGACACCGACAAAGGACATTCCCGACCCAACGCTGGGACTGGGCACCATGGCCGCCATGATCGCCGCCGCGCCCTGCCCCGCAGTCGCCATCGGCGGCATCGACGCGACCCGCCTTCCCGACGTGCTGCGCGCCGGCGCTCGCAACTGGGCCGTCGTGCGCGCGGTCTGCGGCTCGGCAAATCCACTGGCCGCAATCCGCGCGCTTCTCGACGTCGAGGCCGGCGTCCGCAACTCCAACGCCTGAATCCGGCCAAAAAATTTGCCCCGGAGGCCATGGCCGAACGGCCGTGCTCCGGGGCTGAAAGCCGATCTCGCCGGAAGCTCAGTATCCCGCGAAGGGATCGAGCTGGGAGGACGCTTCCTCCTTGGGAGCGGCCGGCGCGGCCGCTGCGGCCTGCTTTGACTTGTCCTCGTCCGGATTGTGGCGCTCGACCTGCCAGTACTCCAGATCCACCGGCGTGTCACCGCCGAACAGCGTGACGGCCACGACGAGCCGCCCGCGATCCGGATCAACTTCCTGCACCACGCCGACCGAGGAGAGGAACGGACCGTCCACGATCTTCACGAGCTCGCCCGGCTCGAAAGCCACCTTCGGCTTCGGCTTTTCGCCGGAAGCGCCCATCGAAGCGCGGATGTTGGCGATTTCGTCCGGCGTCATCGGCACGGGCGGCCGGATCATTTCGCCGCGGTGGTTGCGCTCCGCGCCGAGGAACCCGATGACGCCCTGAAGGCCGTTCACGTATTCCCAGAGCTCCTTGTTCAGGACCTTGCAGCGCGGGTCGCGGTACAGCGCGAGTTCGGCAAACACGTATCCCGGAAAGAGCTTGCGCGTGACGGTCGTCTTCTTGCCGTTGCGCTGCGAAACGACCTTTTCGGTGGGCACGATCGTTTCGCCGACGAACGGAGCCAGATCGACGACGCCCTCGCTGGCCTTGGCCTTGAGCATCTTCTGGATTTTCTGTTCCTGCCCGGTGAGGGTGTTCAGAACGAACCACTGCATGTTCATGGCGGGTGCGGAATTCGACAATTGAAATGGACTTGCGGGAAAAATGCGCGACACTGCCCGGACGGCCCGCCCGGACCGATTCTGCCCCGGATCGCCGGCCGCAGCAGACGCTAACCAAGCGAAACGAGGGTCTCGACCACCTTCGTCAAGACCGTGTCGCAGACGAAGACGAACCCGGAAAGCAGCAGGATGAGAGTCGCCACGACCCACACCGAACCGACGAGCTCGCGGCGGCCCGGCCAGGAAATCTTCCCGACCTCGGCGCGGCATTCGCGCAGAAAGTCTCCAAAGGACTTGACTGATTCGGCGGCTTTGTTCATCGGACTGGGCGGGGAATTGTTTCTCGGGGAGGAGGCCCTGCCTCCGCCCCTTTGGGGCCTACCGCCGGTCCTTCCGGCGGCTTTTGCTTCAAAATCTGGCACGTCGAGCAGGAATCGAACCTGCAACAACCGGTTTTGGAGACCGGTACTCTACCAATTGAGCTATCGACGTGTGAAAAAAAACGTTTCGTTAGCCGGGGCGGCGCGGCGCGCCCACCCCGGACATTGCTACTTCACTTCCTTGTGCGGGGTGCGCTTGCGGTCGTGCGGGCAGTACTTGAGCAGCTCCAGGCGCTGTGGCTGGTTCTTCTTGTTGCGCGTCGTCGTGTAGTTGCGGCGATGGCAAACCGTGCATTCCATGATGGCGAGTTCGCGGGGCATGGCGTGTGTTTATCCTTGTGTCTTGCAAAAAACGCGGCGGATTCTAGCCGGATGGCCGGACCATTGCAAGAAAAAAATCAAGCGTGCCGCAATTTCCGCCGGAGGCCGGCGCCGGCGCGCGTCACGGCGCCAGTTTTATCGCCTTGGCGGCGGAAAAACGCCCCATCGCGGAGAATTTGCGGAACCGTTCGTCCACAAGCCGGTCTCCGGTCGGCCCGCTCGCCAGCTCCCGCAGATGCTCGGAGACGGCTTCGCGGACAAGCGCTATCGCCGACGCCGGATCGGTGTGCGCCCCTCCGGCGGGCTCCGGGATTATGCCGTCCACCACGCCCAGCCGAGCAAGGTCGTGCGCCGTGATTTTCAGCGCTTCGGCCGCTTCGGGCGCCTTTGCGCCGTCGCGCCACAGGATCGAGGCGCAGCCTTCGGGCGAAATCACCGAGTAGACCGCGTTTTCAAGCATGAGAATCCTGTCGCCGACGGCAATGCCGAGCGCCCCGCCGGAGCCGCCTTCGCCGGTCACAACGACCAGAATCGGGGTGCGCAGCCCCGCCAGCTCCATCAGATTGCGGCCGATCGCCTCGCCCTGGCCGCGGGCTTCGGCGTCAAGCCCCGGATAGGCGCCAGGAGTGTCCACGAGCGTCAGCACGGGAAGACCCCATTTTTCGGCAAGCCGTGCAAGGCGCAGCGCCTTGCGGTAGCCGTCGGGGTTGGCCATGCCGAAACGGCAGGCTATGCGCTCTTCGGTGGTGACGCCCTTCTGCTGGCCGATCATCATGAACCGGAGCTTGCCTATGCGCGCCAGTCCGCCGGATATGGCCGGGTCGTCGGCCACCAGGCGGTCGCCGTGCAGCTCGATGAACTCGTCGCACATCCTGGCCGCGTAGTCGCGAAACGTCGGACGCCCGGGATTGCGCGCCAATTGCACTTTGTCCCAGGCCGACGGAGCGCGCGCGGCGGCGCCCTTGCCGTCAGCCGCGGCGCCCGCCGCGGCACCGGGGGAATTTGTCTTTTTCATGTATTCGCCTTCCCTGCCCATGTTCGCCTCACACGCGGTTGCGGTACGCAAGCACCGCCGCCAGTCGCGCCTTGAGCTCCGCACGCGGCACGATCATGTCCACGAACCCGTGCTCCAGAAGGTACTCCGCCGTCTGGAAGTCGTCCGGAAGCTTCTGCTTGATCGTGGTTTCGATGACGCGCCGCCCGGCAAAGCCGATCAGGGTTCCCGGCTCGGCGATGTTGACGTCGCCGACAAGCGCATACGACGCGGAGACTCCGCCCGTCGTGGGATCGGTCAGTATGGAAATATACGGCAGCCCCGCCTCCCTGTGGCGCTGGAGCGCGGCGCACGTCTTCGCCATCTGCATGAGCGAGAGGATGCCCTCGTGCATGCGCGCGCCGCCCGACGCCGAAACCATGACGAACGCCCTGCGGAAGTCCATCGCGTGCTTGATCGCAAGCGCGATTTTCTCGCCCGTTCCGGTGGAGAGGGAGCCGCCCAGGAAGCGGAAATCCATGACCGCGAGCACCACGCGGGTGCCCTCGACATTGCCGGAGCCCACCACGACGGCCTCGCTCTGCCCCAGCTTTTTCACGGTCGCCGCCGCCTTCTCGGCGTACGGCCCCTTGGCGTCGGAGAAACCGAGCGGGTCGGACGGCGTGATTTCCGTGCCGAACTCGCGGAACGTGCCGGGATCCACCAGCAGCGCAATGCGCTCGCGCGCCCCGAGACGGTCGTGATGGCCGCACTTGGGACATACCTTGAGTGCGCTTTCCCATGATTTCTTGAACACGTGCGCCTGGCATTTTGGGCATACGTGCCAAATGTCGGGCAGCGGCGGCTGCGGCTCGATTTCCGCTTTTTTCGTGAACCAACCCATGGCGTGCGATTTTTGCGTGAAGGAGAGTCTTCCGCCGCCGCGACCGCCGGAATCGACTGGCCCGGCGGCGGAAAGGCGCGGATTATCCACCGCAAGGGGTCCCCGGTCAACCCCTAGCGGCTGGTTTCGCGTTTTCTTGACTTTCAACGTCGATTTGACGATACTTCCCCGCGCATTTGCCGCCCGCCGCGCATCGAGCGCCGGGCGCGGTGATTTCCAAGAACTCAAAACGCAAACGAAGGACAAACTAGCAATGGCACGCCGCATTCTCATCGCCGGCAACTGGAAAATGAACAAGACTTCCCGCGAGGGCGCCGCCCTTGTCGGGGAAATCCTCGCCGGCCTGCCGTCCGGCAATCTTCCCGAAATCGTGGTTTGCCCCCCGTACCTCACGATCCCGGCCGTGGTGGACGCAGCTCGCGGCTCGGCCGTCGAAGTCGGCGCCGAAAACGTGCACTGGGCTGAAAGCGGCGCGTTCACTGGCGAAGTCTCTACCGCGATGCTCCTCGATGCCGGCGTGACGCACGTGCTCGTCGGCCACAGCGAGCGCCGCCAGTACTTCGGCGAGACGGACGAGACCGTCAACAGCCGCGTCAAGGCCGCGCTCGCCGCCGGACTGGTCGTGATCGCCTGCGTCGGCGAAACCCTCGCCGAACGCGAGGCCGGCGAAACCGCCGCCGTGATCGACAGACAGGTTCGCAAGGCCCTCGAAGGCGTCGAATCCACCGAGAAGGTCGTCATCGCCTACGAGCCAGTCTGGGCGATCGGCACCGGCAAGACCGCCACGCCCGACATGGCCCAGGAAGTCCACGCGCAGATTCGCGCGATTCTCCGGGACCTCTACGGCGACGCCGCCGACGGCGTCCGCATCCTCTACGGCGGCTCGATGAAGCCCGCCAACGCCCCGGAACTGCTTGCAAAGCCGGACATCGACGGCGGTCTCATCGGCGGCGCCTCTCTCAAGGCCCCCGATTTCCTCGCCCTCGTGAAGGCCGGCGCGGAGGCCTAGGTCATGGTCGACGTAATAATACGGCTCCTGATGGCCCTGGAGGCCATCGTCTGCCTGCTCCTGATAGGCATTATCCTGCTCCAGCGCTCGAAGGGGCAGGGCGTGGGCCTTTCGTTCGGCGGCGGCGCCGCCGAATCGGTGTTCGGCGGTCAGATGGGCAATGTCCTAACCCGCACCACCGTCATTCTCGCCTTCGTGTTCCTCGTGAACACCACGGTGCTCGCGATCCTCAAGCCCAAAGGCGCGTCGGCGTCAGTCGTCGATCGCATCGCGGAACCCGCCGCAGAGGTGGCAGACACGTCGGCGCCCATCCCGACAGACGCCGATATCGCCAGCGCTCTTGAAAGCGCCCCCGTAGCCCCGGAAGCCGCCGCCCCGGCACCTGACGCCGCAGAGGCCGCTCCGGCACCCGCCGCAGAAGCCGCTCCCGCGCCCGCCGCAGAGGCCGCTACCCCGGCACCCGCCGCAGAGGCTGCTGCTGCTCCGGCGCCTGCCGCAGAAGCTGCCGCTGTTCCGGCACCTGCCGCAGAAGCTGCTCCGGCGCCTGCCGCAGAGGCTGCTCCGGCACCTGCCGTCACAGAGGCCGCCCCGGCTGGCAACTAGTTCGCTGTTCGACAAAAAAACTTGTCCGTTGCGACATGCTGGCGCTTCCCGACAACAAAGCCGGGAAGCGCCAGTTCATGTAAGGGATGGTAATTGTGGAAACAGGACGCTAGCCTTGCATTTGTGCCGCCAGGCGCTCGACCAACTCGCTTGGCGGCGGAGCGCCACCTGGCATGGTGCAAGCTGCCGATCCCGCCGCGACTGCGCGACAAGCCGCAGTCGCGGCGTCGCATTTTCCGCGCCCGTACGAACAATGGCACCATTCCGCCAACAACGTGTCGCCGGCTGCGGTTGTGTCCAGCACCTCGACGCGAGGAGCGGGGAAAAACTCCCCGTCGAACCAGGCGCCTCCCGCTCCGTCGGATATGATCGCATGACGCGCCTTGCGGCGTAGGGCGAGATCGGCCTTCGTGAAGCCTTCGGGATCGGTCGGCGTGAATCCCAGCGCAGCGGCACATTCTTCCGAATTCGGCTTTACTACGTCCGGTTCGGCTTCAAGCCCAAGCCTAAACGCCTCGCCGCTGGCGTCCAGCACCGTCGTCCAGCCAAGCTTCTTGAAATGCGCGATCGCGCGCGCGTAGAAATCCGCACCAGCTGCGGCCGGCAACGATCCCGAAAGCACCACTACCCCGGCGCCTCCGGATTTCGGGACTTTGGCGAACAGTTCTTCCATCGGCGGCAATGCGGCCAGGTCGGGGAACGCGACGCTGTTCAGTTTCACGCTGCCGCCACGCCACACGAGCATCTCGTTGCGACGCGTTTCGCCTGGGACGCGAACGAAGAGGTCTTCTACGCCGCACGACCGGAGCTCGCGCTCAAATGCCGCGGCGTTATCCGCCCCCAGCAGTCCGCCGCACCCGACGCGCTCCCCGCGCGTCGCAAGCCAGCGGGCCACGTTCAGCCCCTTTCCGCCAGGATGCACCTCGCATCCCACGCCCGCAATGACTTCGCCGGCGCCACGAGGCGAGACTGGCAGCGTCAGCGTCGCGTCAATGGCCGGACTCATGCAGAGGCAGAGAAATTCCATGCCGTCGCGCTCTCCCACGTCGCCCATGCGCAGTTTCCGCTATTTCAAGGCCTTGGCGCCGGCAAGAAGGGCCTCTTCCGCCGCCTTGGTCCATAGTCCGTTCGGGCACAGCCGCGCGAGTTCGGCGAAAAACGGGTCAGTTTTCCCCTTTTCCGCGAATTCGTCGATCGGGGTCATTGGCATCGACACGTGCGTGTAGACGAGCCTCTTGCCGCCCGGCCTTTCGTGCAGCGTCAGCGTGGCCTCCGCCGCACTGTCCAGCCCGCCGACATGCGTCACCATGACTTCCGGGTGCAGGACGCCCCCGGATATCCACGAAAGAGAATCCTCCATGTCCTTGACGTCGCCGCCGCTGGAGCCGACGCAATGGTGCCCCATGTAGTGGACGTTGTAGAAATTGAACGGGGCGGAGAATCCCTGGTCCATCGGTCCGGCGAAGAAATTCAGGCACCCGCCGAAGCCAAGCAGGGCGGAGCTTTGCGTGATGAGTTGCGGAACCGCCGCAAAGAGCAACACGTCGTCGTATCCGCCGCCGGTGGCCGTCGGGTCGTCATGCCTTGTCGCGCCGTCCACGTTCACGCCCTTCAGAAGCGCGACTGGATCCTTTTCGGCCGAGGTATCGATGAAATGCAGCTCCACGCCGTTGACTACGCCGCTGGAACGGCCGTCCTTAGGCGGCGGCAGCCCGAACACCAACGCCGCGCGTTCGATTCGGCGCGCGTCCACGTCCGTCACCACTAGCCGCCGCGGGCGCGACTCCGGCCAGTGGCACGCAATGTCCACCGCCGCCAGCCCCATCGCCCCGCAGCCGGCCAGCAGAAGCATCGTTCCTCCATTTTCAGGCCCCATGCGGTGAACGTGGGAATTGAACTGGTTGTGGTAGCTGGTGCGCAGCGCGCTGACAATGCAGCTGACCGGTTCGGCCAGCGAACACGCGAAAAACGGGGCGTCCCCTTCGCAGGGCAGCAGGCAGCCCTGCTCCAGAACCTCGTCGGGAATCCGTATGGCCGTGGTTTCGCCGCCCATCGTCGGCCAGGCGTAGCCCATCGTCTCCAGCTCGCGCCCCGGCAGATTGAACGCCGGCTGCACCGAGACGCGCTGTCCCGGAGCGTAGCGGTCGCGCCACTTTTCCCCGACTTCGCGCACGATTCCGCAAACTTCATGCCCGATCATGATCGGATTCGTCGCGATGTCCTTCGGGACGCGCTTGTGGCGCTCTCCCAGCGTGGCCGCCTTCCAATCGCTCATGCAGATGGAATTGGTGACGATTTCGACGAGGACGGCATCGCGCCCTGCCCCCTGAAGCTCCATCGTTTCGAGACGCAGATCACGCGCCCCGTAGAGTCTCAATGCATTTGCTTTCATGGTGGCGCGGATTCTATCCGCCCCCCCCGTCGTTTGCAATGATTTCCTGCCGCGCCCGCTACGCCTGCGCGGCAGGCTCAAGTCCGCCGAACCGGCGCTGCCGGGATGCAAAGTCTTCGAGCGCCGCGCGGAAATCGTCTTCGCCGAAATCCGGCCACGCCACCGGCGTGGAGTACAGCTCTGAGTACGCGCATTGCCACAGCAGGAAGTTCGACAGCCTTCTTTCCCCGCTCGTGCGCACGATGAGATCCGGATCCGGAAGATCCGGAAGATACAGCCGCGAGGCAAACAGGGATTCGTCTATTTTCTCCGGATCGACCAGCCCGCTTGCGACGTCCCGCGCCAGCGAGCGCGCGGCGGCCGCGATTTCGGTCCTGCCGCCGTATGAAAGGCACAGCACGAGCTGCCTTCCGGAGAATCCCGCCGTCCGCTCCTCAGTTTTCGCCAGCGCCTTGTCCAGCGCGGCAGGCAAATCCTCGCGGCGCCCCATGACGCGCAACCGTATCCCCTTGTCGAACAGCTCGTCAGCTTCGCGCTCCAGAAAGCGCCCGAGAAGCGACATGAGACCGCGCACCTCAAGCGAAGGCCGCGACCAGTTTTCGACGCTGAAGGCGTAGAGCGAAACGATCGGTATTCCGTAGGATCCGGCCAGGGAAAGCACCCTTTTGACAGTCTCCGCGCCCGCTTCGTGCCCCTTGAGGCGCGGCATCCCGCGGGCGCGCGCCCAACGGCCGTTGCCGTCCATGATGAAGGCGATGTGCTTCGGCGTGTTCATTCCATCGGTGCGCCGGCGGGCGCTGCGGCGTCGTCCCGACGCATTGGCTCGTCTTGCGGGCTTGATGAAGGCTCCGCCGCAGCGACCTCGACGGGGGCTCCGACAGGGGCTCCGGCGGGGGCCTCGGCGGGCACCTCGGCGGGCACAGGCACCTCGGCGGGGGCCTTGGCGGGGGCCTCGGCGGGCACGTCAGCGGGAGCGGAGGACGCTCCATCCACCTGGCCACCGCTTGTCGCAGGCGCCTCGCGCAGTCCGAGCAGGATTTCGATTTCGGTCCGGGCCTCGTCGATTTCGCCTTCGGCAAGCCCCGGATCGGCCACGAGAAGTATGTCTCCGGAACGACGATGTTCGTAAATGTGGACCAAAACGCCGTTGGGAGCGGGCTTCACCCCGCGCTCCACGAGAATGCGCTTGCGTTCCAGCATCACGGCTAGCAGATAAATCGCCGCGGCGTGATTCTCCGGCTCCGGGCCTTCCAGCAGCGAACGAAGCACCGATTCCGGAGACGCCTTTTTCACCGGATCGACCGGATCGGCGGGCGGCGGCTCGTATTTGGAACGCCAGGCGCTTGTCCAGTCGCGCTTCGGAAGCGCCTTCCAGCATTCGGCGCAGAAGTCGGCGCGCAGGAAATCCGGGCGGTCCTTGACAGGCTGCCCAGCGGCTTTGGCGGCGTCTTCCGCGGCGAACGCCTCCGCGAATAGCTCACGCGCAAACTCGTCGCCTGACGGAAGCACGGCGGAATGCACCACGCCTCCCGCTTCGAACGGGCGGTCGCAGCGCAGGCAGTTGCGCCCGCGCGAACGCAGATTCCAGTCGATTCTAGCCATCGAGGACGTAAAAAAGACGCGCTTCCGGCGCCGTCGCGCCTTGGGACGAATCCTACCACACCTTAGTGTCCGAAGCAATCCGCACAATGAATTTTTCGCTTTTCTAATTTCATTGCCAATGGTATGATTCCCGCCCATGCGCATCGATCTCGTCCGTCAGGTCGCGACTAATGCAGCGATGCGGCGGCGAGCCGTCGTTTCGTTGATTGCGGGATTTGCGTGTCTAGGCCAGGTCGCGGCCGCGAATGCGCCTGAAATCGGGGCGGCGGAATCCAGTCCTCCGGAAAAGTCTCCGTCGGCCGGAAATCCACCATGCCTCCAGTCGCCAAAGGCAAACCCAGTGTCTGTCAAGGAGCCGACGCGCCAGGAGCTGGAAAGCGTCGATTCGGCGCTTGAGACGGTGCGCGCCGTCTGTTCCGACGTCCTCGCGGAGATTCTCGCGGAGCTTCGCGAGCGGCGTCCCGGCATCGAGGCGCGCCAGTCCGGCGGGCGCTCGAAGCGCAACGACTACCGCAACTACCAGTGGATTTCGGTGAAGTCCGGCGGATGCGAATATCTGCTTTGCACCCACCACAACGACCTCGACACGCGCACCGGCAACCCGCACGTGCAGATGGGGCGCATACAGTTCTGGCGCTGCGACGGCCCGCACGGCCCCCATTCGCGCGACGAAAAAGGCGTCTGGCGCTACCATTTTGAAAACGCGGACGCCACGCTTCCGCGCACTCGCGTCTGGGACCCCGACTTCTCCGTCCCCGCCGTCGCCGACCGCTTCCTCGCCTTCCTGGACCGCAACGGCGAACGCTCGCAGGGGGGAGGCGGACTCCAGTCCGCCGTGAAAGCGCGCCCCGGCGGTCGGGAGACCGCCGCCCCTCTGGCCGACGC
>CAMOSH010000061.1 GCA_946624575.1 uncultured Verrucomicrobiota bacterium | reverse complement strand
GTGCCCGGAGCGGTCTGTTCTGTGCCCGGAGCGGTCTGTTCTGTGCCCGGAGCGGTCTGTTCTGTGCCCGGAGCGGAAGCTCCGGGCTCCATCGCCTTCTCCCGCGAAGGCGATGGTTGGGTGCTCTCCAATTCGCTTGTGCGGCTTTCCGGGCGCATTGGAGGAAAGTACATGGCCGAAATGGCCTACGGCGGCGCGGCACCCGTCGGACGCTGGGGGGCGCTCCTGGAAGGCGCTGCGGAGAGCATTCCCTACTGGGTGGATGTTTCGCGCGTGACTGATGTCGAGTTCTCGCGCGACGACGCGACGGGCGCCGTCACCGCGACTATCCGGGCCGAAGGCGGCGGTGGAAAGGAAGTGGCAGGCGGAACGGCGCCGTCCGGGCTTGGCTTTGCCTTCACCCACCGTCTCACGCTCGCTCCGGGCATGTCCGACATCCTTGCGGAAATCGTCTCGCTGGAAAACACGGGCTCTGAGCCGATCGACGTCCGATGCATCTTCATGCGCCCCTTCGCCGTGCAGCGCGATCCCGTCGAATTCCGTTCCGTGCCGAATCTTTGGAAAGGCCCGGTTGAAGGCTTCTGGCGCCTCGCCGACGGTTCGCGCTGGGGCATTTCCTCGCGCGACCCGCGCGTCCTGAAGGCGTACCTCTGGCGCAAGGACGGCGAAACCGCCCAGCATCCCGACGTGCGCTGCATGGAGGGCGAACCCTTTGTCCTCGCGCCCGGCGCAACGTTCCGCCCGACGTCCCCGATCGGCGCCCGCATCAAGTTCTTCCCGCCTGACCCAGACGCCGACGACGGCCCCGCGTCCTCATACACCGTGCTCGGACAGTGACCCACCCGTCGAAATGCACATCCTCACAATTGGCATCGTCTCGATTTCGTCGATCATTCCGCGTGATCAGTTCGACTTCGGGACGAACGCTCTCGCCCAGGCCGGCTACCGCGTCAAGGTCGCGCCGAACGTCGTCGGGCCGGAGGTCGCGTCCGCCGCCGAGCGCGCGCGGCTGCTCGAAGCGTTCTGGCTCGATCCGGAAATCGACCTGCTGCTCTTTTCGCGCGGCGGCGAAGGGGCCGCCGACGTGGTGCCTCTCCTTGACTGGAACGCGCTGCGCGCCCGCCCGGACCTGCCGGTCATGGGCTTCAGCGACGTGACGATCCTGCTGGGCGCCATGCTTTCGCACGGCGTCGGCCATCCGATTTCCGGCCCGATGCTTTCCTATTCCCGGCGTCTTACTCCGGAAGCCCGCGAGTGGGTGCGGGCTGCACTGGACGAAGCCCCGCTCCCGCCCGTGCGCCTCCGCGTCCTGCGCGGGGCCGAAAACGGCGGCAGTGTCTCGGGCCTCCCGATGGGCGGCCACGTCACGCGCCTTCACTGGCTCTGGAAGAACGGCCTGCTGCCTTCCGCGAATGGGCGCGTGGTCTTCCTCGAATGCACGGCGAAATATCCGCCGCCGCAGGTGCGGCAATGTATCGAAGAACTGCGCGATGGCGGGGCGTTCGACGGCGCCGCCGCAGTAGTTCTCTGCGACTTCCGCCACGCTGGCGCCGAGCGCGCCGCGCTCGACGCCTTCTTCCCGGAATTCGCCGCGTCGCTGCGCAGTCCCGTCTTTGCGGGGTTTCCGTACGGACATATTCCGGGAATCCTCGCCCTTGACTTCAGGCGCCAGCTAGACGTCTCCCCGGACGGAATCCTTGCGTTCCGTGAAGACGAATCCGCCAAGCCATGAACAACTCAAGCATCTGCCCATTCGCACGGCGATGCCAGCGCGGCAACACTCCCGGCACCCGTCGGCCAGCACCTGTTCCCGCCTGATGTGAAAACCGTCGGCGTAGTCTCAATCTCGTACCTGATGCCGGCGGCTGACTTCGTTTCGGCGACAAACGCGGTGCGCGCCTCCGGCGTCAGCCTCAAAATCGCGTCAAATGTCACAGCCGAGAAGGTCGTTGCGCCGCAAGAGCGGGCGCGCCTTTTCGAGGAGGCCTATCTTGACCCGGAAATAGACCTGCTCTGGTTCTCGCACGGTGGAAATTGCGGCGGACGGTGCCGTGAACTGGCGGGCTGTTCAAAAATAACGGCGTTTGTGGTATTCTTGCCGCCGCCATGCACACCGAAGTAAAACACCCCCTTCTCCAGCACCGCATCGCGATTCTTCGCGACGTCAAGACCGATTGCAAGCTCTTCCGCGAACTCGTGGGCGAGATAACGCGCTTTCTCGCGTTCGAGGCCCTCCGCGACCTGCCGACCGAGCCCGTCTCGGTGCGGACGCCCATGGGCGAAGCCGCGGGGGCGAAAATCAAGGGCCACGTCGTCGTCGCGCCGATCCTTCGCGCGGGACTGGGGATGCTGGATTCGATGCTCGAAATCCTTCCGTACGCCACGGCCGGCGTAATCGGAATGAAGCGCAACGAGGAAACCGCCGAACCGATTCCGTACTATCTGAACCTTCCCAAGGCCTGGCCCGACAGCTACGTGGTCCTGGTCGATCCCATGCTCGCCACTGGCGGCAGCGCCTGCGACGCAATCGCCACGCTCAAGAAAAACGGGTTCTCCAAAATCACGTTCCTCAACGTGATCAGCTGCCCGGAGGGGATTGCGCGCGTCGAGCGCGAGCATCCGGACGTGCCCGTCTTCACCGCAGCCATCGACGATCGCCTCAACGACCATCACTACATCGTGCCCGGACTTGGCGATGCCGGGGACAGGCTTTTCGGGACGCTGTAGCGCCCCGGGCAACCAAAGTCCCGGATGATTCCGGAACAAGTCCTCCAGCCGCTCTCGGATGCTTTGACGCCGGAGCGCGCCGCAGCGTGGCTCGGATTTTTCCGCGGCTGCTTTCTCGTGGCGGTGCCGGCGCTCGCGCTGCACCTGACATTCCGCTTTGCGCCGTGGCGCGCGGGCCGTCCAGCGCGCGTCGTGCTCTTTCCGACACTGTTCTGCGCGGCGCTTCTCGCCATACTTGCGCACCAGGCTCTCTGGCAGGTGTTCGGATTCACGAGCGGCAGCTTCGTGCCGTTCATGGAGCGCTACAATCCGCGCATGGACAATGCCGCGCACCGCCTGGTGCGCGGCAAGATACTGGACAGGGCCGGCAGGGTCCTTGCCGAAACCGCCGACGACGGTTCAGGACGCCGCGTCTATCCGTATGCCGAGGCCACGGCGCACGTGACGGGCTTCCGCCATCCGCGCGAGGGACTCAACGGAATGGAGGGGGCGGCCGACCACGAGCTTTCCGGGTACAAGAAGCTCCGCAACGCGGAAGACTTCAAACAGGCCGGGAAACTGCTGCTTTCCGAGCGGCGCCAAATCGGGACCAACGTCACGCTCGCCGTCGACGCGAATCTGCAGCTGCGCGCGTCTGCGCTGCTTGGCGGCAGGCGCGGCGCGGCGGTGGCGCTTGATCCGCGCAACGGCGACGTCCTGCTGGTGTGCTCTTCTCCGTCGTGGGATCCCAATGCCTGGGATCGCCGCCTGAATTCCAATCCCGACTCTCCGTTGCTCAATCGCGCGCTTCAGGGGCTGTATCCGGCGGGGTCGACGTTCAAGACAGCCATTGCCGCGCTGCGCGTGTCGAGCGGGCGTTCCCTTGTGATCGACTGTCCTGGAGAGGGCTTCAGGCTTTCCGGCTGGAAGAGGCCGATTCGTGACCATGAATGGTATTCCTGGGAGAAGCGCGGGGCGCGCTGGCCGGGCTTCGGGCGCATCGGGCTTGACGTCGCGCTCGCCAAATCGTCGAACGTCTATTTCGCCAAGGCCGGTGTCGAATGCGGCGTGGCCGCGTTCAACGCGATGGTCGAGGCGCTGAGGCTCAACCAGCGCGTGGTACTCTACGAAAATGGCGCCTCGCGCATCGCCAGCGTGCCAGGGCGTGTGCCTGTGCTGGGGCGCGCAGAAAAACGCGAGTTGGCACAGCTTTCGATCGGGCAGGGAAGGCTGCTTCTGACTCCCATGCATCTGGCAACGATAGTCGCCGCGATTGCGAATCCCGAGGGAGCCATGGCGAAGCCGCGCCTTGTGCTAGACGGGTCCGATCCGCAGATCTTGGCCAGGCCGTTCGGTCCGGCGGTCGCAGCCAGGGTCCGGTCCGCAATGCGGGAAACGGCGAAGACCGGCACCGCGCGCGCGATAGCGGTGCCCGGACTCGACATTGGAGCCAAAACCGGCACTGCTCAGAATCCCCACGGCCAGGACCACGCCTGGTTCGTGTGCTGGGCGGCGAAGCCGGACGAGGAGCCTGGAATTGCGATCGCCGTGATCGTCGAGAACTCCGGCTTCGGCTCGGCACAGGCTCTTCCGGTCGCGCGCGGCATACTCGAACAGTGGGCCGCCGGCACGCATTGACGCTTGCTTTTCCTGCGTCTACCAAAGACCGCCGACGGGGGGCAGAAACGCGCGGACCGAATCGATGTCCGGTGCGCCAAGCAGGACCATGGCCAGTCGGTCCAGCCCGAGCGCGGCGCCGCCTGCAGGGGGCATGCTCGGCAATTCCGACAGAAAGTCCTCGTCCAACGGCATCGGAGTCTCCCCGCAGCGGATTTTTTCGGCGCGGGCCTCCTCGAAGCGCGACCGCTGTTCGGCGGCGTCGCGCAATTCTCCGAACGCATTTGCGATTTCCACGCCGCCGATGTACGCCTCCCAGCGTTCCGCGACGCGCGGATCGGACGGCGACAGCCGCGCGAGAGAAGCCGCGCCCGCCGGATATCCAACTAGGACGCATGGGCGGTCGCGCGGGAGAGCCGGTTCGATTTTGAGCGCCATGTCCAGGTCGAAGCGCTCCGGGTCCCAGTGTTCGACCGGGTCCCAGCCCGCGAATTTCCGATATGCATCGCGAACCGCAATCTCCGTCCACGGGGCTTCCAGGCGCGCAAGGACATCGGGGGCCGACACCTGCCTGGCGGCGGCCACCACGAAGCTGCGCATGTCGTCGAGGACCGCGCGGAAGTCCCCTGGCGCGCGGTACCATTCAAGCATCGTGAATTCAGGAGCGTGCCGGGCGCCGCGCTCGCCCTGGCGGAAGCAGGGGCCGATCTGGTAAATCCTGTCCATTCCGGCGGCCAGCAATCGCTTCATCTGAAGCTCCGGCGACGCGCGCAAAAACGCCTTTCCGCTCGGAGGCGGCACGATGTGCAGCTCGTTGGCCGGGGCCGGAATGCGAACTGGGGTTTCAACCTCCACAAACCCCGCCTCGTCGAACCAGGCGCGAATTGCGCGCACCATCGCCGCGCGGCGGCGCAGCGTGTCCGGAAGGGCTGGATCGAGCATCGGTCGTGAAACGGACGGATGGGCGGGGCAGGGGAGGGTGAAGAACCTTGGGTTGGGCCGCTATTCCTTTTCGGCGGCCTTGATTTCGTCCCAGGTCTTGGTGTAGAGCGCCAGGTTCTCGCCGAGGTCGCCGATCACTTCGCCGCGCTTGAGGTCTTCGGGGTCGGGGAAGATCATCGGATTCGCGGCCATTTCCGGATTGCTCTTGGAGAGAATCGCCTTCGCGGCCACGTTCGGGCACCAGTACGCCGTGTACTCCATGTTCTGCGCGGCGACTTCGGGGTCGTGCAGGAAGTTGATGAACTTGTAGGCCAGCTCCTTGTTGGGCGCGGTGACGGGAACTGCCATTTCATCGCAGGAGAGCGAGAAGCCTTCCTTGGGCAGGAAGAAACGCACGTGGTTGAGGTCGGGCGCGAGATTGCCCTCTTCGTCGAGCTGGGTCTGCCCGATGTCGCCGCTGTAGCCATGCACGAGGAGGAATTCGCCGCCGGCGACTCCGCTCTTGTACTGCTCGTTCTCGAACTTGGCGATGTTCTTCTTCCATTCGATCACGACGTCGCGCGCCTCGGCCAGCTGGGCCGGGTCCGTGGTGTTAATGCTGTAGCCGCGCAGAAGGAGCGCTGCGCCGAGCGTTTCGCGCATGTCGTCGAGAAGCGTCGTGAAGCCCTTGAGGTCGGAGCGCTCGGAAAAGACGCTCCAGGATTCGTCCGGGGGATTGCTCTTGAGCGGCTCCTTGTCGTCGCGCCACGCGACGCCCGTGTATGTGACCATGTAGGGGATGCCGAACGTCATGTCCGGATCGAGGGCGCAGCTGCGGTAGGCGGGGTCGATGTACTTGAGATTCGAAAGGCGGCCGTCGGCCAGGACTCCGTTTTCGCGAAGGTTCTCGATCATGCCGTCGCGCCCGAGCTTCGCGACCATGTAGCTGCTCGGGAAGATCACGTCGTAGCGGTTGGCTCCGGCCTGGAGCTTTGCGAGCATGATTTCGTTCGAGTCGAAAATGTCGATTTTCACCCGACAGCCGTTTTCGTTTTCGAAACGTTCAACGAGTTCGGGATCGATGTAATCGGCCCAAGTGAAAACGCGAAGCGTTTCCTTGTCTGACGAACAGCCCGCGAGAAGCAGGGCGGACACTGGGAGAGCCAGAATGCCTTTTCGCATGGTGGAATCCTGATGCACCGGAATTTGTGGCGTCGGCGCGCTTTTTGTGTTTGAACTGGCGCGCGGCTGGCCGGCAATCGCCGCAGTCGCGCGCTTGGCCCCGGAAGATAGGGCAAACGCCCCCCGAATGCAAACGAAAAATTCGCGGGGTCAGACGCGGAAAAGCGCGCCCATTTTCTTGCCGAGCAGAACGGACACGCCGGCAATCGTCACGGTGAGGAACATCATGGCCCAGACGCCAAGCGCGCTCGCGAGATACTTGCCGGTCCCGAGCAGCTGGAAGAGCTCGTAGATCGTCTTGGTGATCGGGTAGAACCGGGCCTGCTGGGCGAGCATGAGGGAGTCCGAAACCTCGAGCATCGAGAAGGCGAACGCGAGCATGAGGCCGGCCACCAGATTTGCCATGATGAGCGGCAGCGTGACCCGCCGCACAGTGCGCGCCGGCGAGGCGCCGAGATTCCAGGCCGCCTCCTCGAATGCCTCGCTCGTCTGCTGAAGCCCAGCCGCCGCGCTCCGCACCATGTACGGCAGACGTCTCACGGCATACGCCACCACGAGAAACAGCGCCGGATTCACGCGCACGTCGAACAGTCCCGTCCAGAACGCGCTGGCGCGCACGAAGCCCAGATTGGAGAGCCACGACGAAATCGCAAGATACCCGAAAGCCATGACAAGCCCCGGCACCGCAAGCGGTATCATGGAAAGCGCGTCCAGCACGCCGGCGAACCGCAGCTTCGAACGCACGACCAGAAACGCAACTCCGACGCCAAGCGCGAGGTTCACCACCACCGCGACCGACGAAAACAGCAGGGAATTGCGGATGGAGGCGACCGTCATGTCATGCCCCAGCGCCTCGGCGTAGTTTTCGAGCGTGAATACCTGCGGCAGGACCGTTCCGTACCACGAACCGGGACGCGAAAGGGAAGTCAGCACCACGCCGACGTGCGGCAGCAGCGCGACGAGCGTGACTGCCGCGAACGGCGCTATCGCCGCCGCTGCGGCGAACCCGCGCAGGCGCGTGGGCTTGAACGTGACCGCCGCCTTGCCCTGCATGGCGAACGACTGCCGGCCGAACGCGAATTTCCCGATCGCGTACAGCGCCACGGAGACGGAAAGTACCACGAACACCAGCGCGTACGGGAACGGACTGGATCCGATTTCCTTGAGCGCGTCGAAGACCTGGACTGACGCGCACTTGGTGTAGCCGAGCATGAGCGGAGCGCCCAGTTCGGTGAAGCTCCAGATGAATACGATCGTGCCGCCCGCGAAGAGCCCTGGGACTATCAGCGGGAGCGTGACGCGGAAGAAACGCCGCCATCCCGGACATCCGAGGTTGGCGGCTGCCTCGTCCATCGCAGGATCGACGTTGGCGAGTGCCGCCGTGGCGTTGAGGTAGACGATTGGGTAGAGGGCCAGCGCCTGGATCGCTATCACTCCTGCGTAGCGCGCCTCGCCCAGCCAGTCGACCGACAGCCCGAAAGCGGAGTTGAGGACCCCGTAGCGGCCAAGAAGCTGCTGCATCCCGATGGCTCCGACGAACGGCGGCAAGATCATGGGCACTAGCACTATCGCGGAAAAAAATCCCTTTCCCGCGAAATCGTATTTGTGGGACAGCCATGCGAGGGGGAGCGCAACCAACATGCAAAGCGACGTGGTGCCGGTGGCCACCAGGACGCTGTTGCCGAGTCCCTCCGCGTAGACCGGATTGCGGAACACCGAAAGCAACGGCGAAACCGTGAAATGCCCGTCAACCCAGAATCCTCCTTTCACGACAAGGAAAATCGGAAGCAGGAACAGGACCGCCAGCACCGCGGAAACCGCGCAGAAAAGCGGAAGCCATCTGTTGAATCTTCTCTTGCTCGTCATTGCCACGGTGCGGGTGTTCGTCGGTTTGCGTGAACGTGAGTGTTGAGTTTGGGCGGATGCGGCGGACGAGGCGGCTCGTCAGGGCGCGCGCGACTGCGCCGCTGGAGGAACCATGGCGCCGTCGGCAGCG
Organism: uncultured Verrucomicrobiota bacterium; assembly: GCA_946624575.1. GTDB lineage: Bacteria > Verrucomicrobiota > Kiritimatiellia > RFP12 > UBA3636 > UBA3636. The sequence goes on along the minus strand of CAMOSH010000061.1, from coordinate 11,305 downwards.
TTTTCGCCGCCGCCGGCAGCGCCGTCCTCGTCGCCCTGAGTCGCGAACGAAATGTTCCAGACGTCGTTTTTGCGGCACTCGTCCATGACGCGCATCACGTGCTCGTAGCGCGCGGCTCGGTCGGCGCGCAGCACGATCGGCTGGCCGGGAAAGGCCGTGGCGAGAGCGCGCAGTCGGACTCCGAGGCTTTCCGGAGTCAATTCGACGCCGTTCACGCGGATCGCGCCGTCGGAATCGACATTGACCACGATTTCGCCGGGTAGGCGATCAGGTGTCTCGCCGGAGTCGGCCGTCGGCAATTGAATCGAAATTTCGTTTTCCCACTGCGAATAGACCGAAGTCGCGACGAAAAAGCACAGCAGGAGGAACACCACGTCGAGCATCGGCGTGATCTGGAATCCGGGCAGTTGCGGACTCTTGCGCGAAAACGTCATTTCCCGGCCTCCGTCGCGCCGGCGGCGACAAGAGCCGAAACCACGTCCTGGCAGGCGCATTCCAGCTCAGCGACGCGCGTCTCCGCGCGCCGTCTGAACCAGGCGTAGAGCGCCATGCTGGGTATGGCCACGAGAAGTCCCGCCACTGTTGTCACGAGCGCGAGCGAGACGCCGCGCGCCAGCACCACGGGCTTGGCCGACGCGACCATGTCGCCGCCGACGCCCTGAAACGCCTCGAACATTCCGAGGACAGTTCCGAGGAGCCCGAGCATCGGGGCGATGGAAGCTATGTCGAGCAGCCACTGCGCGGTGCCAAGCATCCGCGCGGCCTGCCTGGCACCTTCGCCTTCGGCCGCCGCGCGCAGAGACGCGGCGTCGCCGCCGCGCAGGACGCTCGAGGCGTCGAGCGCGGCCATGACGACGGCCGAGAACGGGCACGGCCTGTCGTCGCACAGCCGGCGCGCCGAATCGCGGTCGGCGCGCCGGATCGCGTCCAGAGCGTCCCGCACCAGCGCGCGAGGGGCGACTGCCCCCGCGCGCTGCGTGATCAGAAGGCTCGCCGCCAGCGCCAGCACGAAGGCGGAGAGCGCGACAAGCGGCCACATCAGCGCGCCACCGGCGCGGAAAAGCTCTGCAAGCGTCATCGCGGATTAGTCCCGGATCTTGACTTCGTGCCCGGCCTTGGCCGAATCGTACAGGCCGCAGAGGATCTTCTGCACGTTGAGCCCGATTTCGCCGGACGCTCCCAGCTCGGTGCCATTGAGGCAGCCGTCGACCCAGTTCTGGAGCTTCTTCTCGAAGATGTACTCCCAGCCGGAGTCCGGCATGTACACGGGCGTCATGTTGACCATCATGTTGTTCTGGTCGGTGTAGATTTCGCTTGTGCTCCACTGGCAGCCGGCCTTGGTGCCGTAGGCCCACCAGTCCTCGACGTCGTGCTCCTTCTGGTGGTCGGCGAAGGACGCCTCGACCTGCATGATGGTGCCGTTGTCGAAGCGGATCTGGCCGGCGGCGAAGTCCTCGACCGTGTACGTCTTGTAGTCCCAGCCTGGCCACATGCTCATGACCTGCGACGGCTTGTCCCCGATGAACGTCCAGGTGTTTGCCGAAGCGTAGACCGGCTTGGGGTTGCCGAGGAACGCCATGGCGGACTCGATGATGTGGACGCCGATGTCGATGAGCGGACCGCCGCCCTGCTTGTCCTTCTGCCCGAACACGCCCCAGTTCGGAATGCCGCGGCGGCGGCAGGCGCGCACCTTGACGAGCATGATGTCGCCGAAGTAGCCCTCGGCGCGGAGGCGCGCGAGGTTTTCGCTGTTCTGCTGATAGCGGCGCTGGAAGCCGACGGAGAGCTTGACGCCGTTCTTCTTCGCGGCGGCGATCATGTCCTTGCACTCCTTGACGGTCATGGCCATCGGCTTTTCGGTCATGGCGTGGAGTCCGGCGTTGCAGGCATCGATCACAGCGGGTGCGTGCACTCCGTTCGGGGTGCAGACGTCGACGGCGTCGATCTTGCCCTTCATGGCCTTGAACATCTTGAGCCACGGCTTCTGGGTTCCGTCGATGAAGAGATTTTCCTTCGGGATGCCCCACTTTTCGTTCATGAGGTCGAGGCGCTCCTGCAGGATGTCGCATCCGGCGACGATTTCGGCCTGCGGCACCTTCTTGTAGGCTGTCATGTGAGACTGGGCGATGCCGCCGCAGCCGATGATCGCGATTCGGAGTTTCTTTCCCTTGTAGGGTTTCTTGTCGGTGCTGTCGATTTTGGTCGAGACGCTTTGATTGTTGTCTGCCATGGCTTTGCCTTTCCCAGAGTGGGAGGAATGTTTTTTTTGTTCATTGCCGACGTGAGACCTGACGGGAACGCCCCGCCGTGTTTCACGCGGAAACGCGGGAGATTCTATCCCATCGCCTTTTCTCTGGCAAGGTCTCCGGCGTCGGTCTTGCGCAGGCAAAAACTCGCTTTTCTTTCACGGGGGAATCTGCTATCCTCCGGCGCGCAAGGAAAAACGGCCGGCACGGCAAGCGCCGGGTTCTTGCGAAAAATCACAGGAAATCCCCCCATGTTCAGTTTCACGTACGCGACCGACATCGCCTCCCCGGTCCATCCGGTATCGGCAGCGGACTATCTGCCGGTAGAGCAGATGCGCGCCCTGCAGCTCCATCGTCTGCAGTACATTGTCAAATACGCCTGGGAGCGGGTGCCACTTTTCCGGCGCCGTTGCGACGACCGCGGGGTCCGTCCCGAGCACATCAAGTCCCTCGCCGATCTCAAGCTGCTGCCGTTCTCGATGAAGAGCGACCTGCGCGACGAATATCCGCTCGGGCTCCAGGCCGCGCCCATGAGCGAGATCGTCCGCTTCCAGTGCTCTTCGGGCACGACCGGCAAGCCGATCTGCATCCCAAACACGCTCAACGACATCGAGGTCTGGAAAAACGGCGTGATGCGCTGCCTGGCGATGGGCGGGGTGACGCCGAACGACATCGTGCAGGTCGCCTACGGCTACGGGCTGTTCACCGGCGGTCTCGGTTTGCACTACGGCGCCGAAGGGTACGGGTGCGCCGTCCTGCCAATTTCCGGCGGCAACACCGATAGGCAGCTGATGCTCATGCGCGATCTTGGCGTCACGACCATCGCCTGCACTCCCAGCTACTTCCTGCACATTATCGACGAAGGGCACAAGAAGGGCATCGACTTCCGCAAGGACATGAAGCTGCGGCACGGCTTCTTCGGCGCGGAACCCTGGACCGAGGAAATGCGCTCTAAGATCGAGGAATACACCGGCCTCGAAGCGCATGACATCTACGGCCTCACGGAGATAGCCGGTCCTGGCGTCGGCGGCGACTGCCACCATCGCAGCGGCCTCCACATCTTCGAGGACCACTTCTATCCCGAAATCATCGACCCGGAAACGCTCGAACCTCTTCCCGACGGCGAACAGGGCGAGCTGGTGTTCACGACGCTCGACCGCACCGGCTGCCCGATGATCCGCTACCGCACGCGCGACCTTACCCGCATCGAGAACACGCCGTGCAAGTGCGGCCGCACCATCCGCCGCATCGCCCGCATCAACGCCCGCAGCGACGACATGCTGATCGTCCACGGCGTCAATCTCTTCCCGTCTCAGGTTGAATCCGGCCTGCTCAAGGTCCCGGAAGTCCTGCCTCACTACCAGATTGTGGTGACGCCGACCGGCGCGCTCGACACGCTGGAAGTCAAGGTCGAAGTGACGCCCGAGAACTTCTCCGACGACATCCGCCATCTGGAGCAGCTCCGCAAGCGCGTCGGCGCGGCGGTGAAGTCCATCACCGGTCTCACGGCGAAGATCACGCTCGTCGAACCGCACACCCTGCCGCGTTCGGAAGGCAAGATTCGGCGCGTCGTGGATTTGCGCAAGGAAAAGGCCTAGGCTTCGCCGGGATGGCAAAGACAGCACCAGCGCCGAATCCCCCGCGCGACGCCTTCAACCAGCCCAACGCCTCGTTCGACAACAGGCTTCGCCCGGTCAAGTTCGGCGATTTCGTGGGACAGGAGAAGGTCCGCGAACGCCTGCTTTTGAGCGTAGAGGCCGCGCGGCAGCGCGGCGAACCGCTCGACCACATCCTGCTCAGCGGCCCGCCCGGCCTCGGCAAGACCACGCTGTGCTACATCCTAGCCGAGGAAATGGGCGTCAAGGTCCACGCCACCAGCGGACCCGTCGTCGAAAAGCCGTCCGACCTTGCCGGGATGCTCACTAGCCTGGACAGGGGAGACATCCTTTTCATCGACGAAATTCACCGGATGCAGACCGCAGTCGAGGAATATCTCTACTCGGCGATGGAGGACTATGTCCTGGACATCATGATCGACCAGGGACCGAACGCGCGGTCGATACGGCTTGAGCTTCCGCATTTCACGCTCGTCGGGGCCACCACGCGCCAGGGACTGCTTTCCGCTCCGTTGCGTTCGCGCTTCACGATCCGCGCCCGGCTCGACTACTACCGCCCCGAGGAGCTGGCGCAAATCGTCACTCGCTCCGCGCGCCTGCTGGAGGTTGGCATCGACGATGGCGGCGCCATGGAAATCGCGCGCCGGTCGCGCGGCACTGCCCGCATCGCGAACAATCTGCTCCGCCGCGTGCGCGACTACGCGCAAGTGCGCGCCGGAAACCACATCGACGAGGCTGTCGCGGACAAGGCGCTCGAAATGGAGGGCATCGACCGCGCAGGTCTTGACGAAATGGACAAGCGCATCCTTTCCTGCATCTGCGAGACGTTTGGCGGCGGGCCAGTAGGTCTGGGAACCGTCGCGGTCTCGGTTGGCGAGGAGGCAGGAACCATCGAGGACGTATACGAGCCGTATCTGATACAGGAGGGATACATCGCCAGGACTCCGCGCGGGCGCGAAGCCACCCCGCAGGCGTTCCGCGCGCTCGGACTTCATCCAGCCGCCCGCGGCGGCCAGCAGACGCTCGGGATATGACTGGTGCACCTGGCCGGCGGATGAACCTGCGCCGCACCGCTTCGGCGATGGCCGCCGCGTTGGCGTTCCTTTGCGGCGGGTGCGCGACCGCTACTCGTGGCGTCGGCGACGAACCGGCCAAGCTCGGCGACGAGGCGGCGACCGCCGCCGAAGTCATCGCGCCATCCAACGCTCCCGCAGCCGCTACGGCTCCGGCCGCCGCTCAATCAGCCTCTTCCGCTCCCGCGCCATCGCCTGCCGTCGCGGCGGGCGTGCCGCCTGATTCTTCGAAAAAGACGCAGCCCGCGCAGAAAACTTCGGCGCCCAAGCCGCCGACTCCAAAGCCGTGGAAGGTCGAACTGAAGCCTGGCAGCTCGTCGGCGCTTTTCGATGGCGTCCGCGTGTTCCTGTGCCATCCGGCGATTCCGCGAAAAGTGGCGAAGGGCGGCGCAGTCGCATCCCCCCTCGACCAGCGTCTTACGGTTGCCGCAATCACGCGCGCCCGCGCCACGCCTCTCGTCAACGGGCGCGCCTTGCGCGTCTGCCTCGACCCGGGCCACGGCGGCGAGGATTCAGGCGCGCTTTCGCGCGACGGCAAGACGCTTGAAAAGACGGTGGTTCTCGACTTGGCGCGTCGCCTCAAACGCCTTCTTGAAGCGGACGGATGCGAAGTTCTCATGACTCGCGAAAGCGATCGGAGCTATCCCACTCTCAATGCGCGCGTGGCACGGGCGTCGCGCTGGAAGGCGGACCTTTTCGTCAGTCTCCATCTCAACGCGAACGAGAAAAACGACCCGCGAGGAGTCGAAACGTACGCCACCGCGCCCAAAGGCTCGGAATCGACGTCATGGACGGGCGCCTCTCCGCGTCCTGAAAGCAACGTCGCGACGCCCGGCAACGCGCACGACGTCGGCAACGCGCAGCTGGGCTTCTGCATCCAGCGGCGCCTCGTCGCAGCGTCGGGCCTGCCCGATCGCGGTCTGCGCAGGGCGCGCTACATCGTCCTGCGCGATGCCATGATGCCGGCCGTGCTTGTTGAATGCGGATTCGTGACGAACGAGCGCGATCTCGCGGTGCTTCGGTCGAGCGCCGGTCGCGGCAAGATCGCGCGCGGGATTTACGAGGGCATCTGCGACTTCGCGCTGGGAACCATGGCTCCAGGTCTGCCCGCCCATGTCTCCGGCACCGGCGGACTCGGCGTACGCACGTCCGGACAGCCCGATCGGTCAGGCGACGCGCAGCAGAAGCCGCGCCAGCAGGCGCAACCGGCGGGCGGCGGCGCCCACGCCGCCGCGACGTCCGGAACGCGGCCCATTTCGTTCGTCAGCGGCGGCGACAGCCGCGTGGCACCCTACAGCGCGCCGAAGCCGCAGGACGGGCAGGACGCGGAATCGTTGCGCGCAGCGCGTCAGGCCGCGCTGCGGGCCGCCGGGTTCTGATCTCGGCGCAGGTGCAATTGGTCCCGAGCCGCGCTCCTAGCGGTACGCCTCGGCGATGGCGGCGGCCGCGCGGTCCCAGGAGAATTCGGCTGCGCGCTCCAGTCCCGCCTTTTGCATTCGCGCGAGCGCTTCGGGATCGTTGATCAGGCGCGCGATGCGCCGCCCCCAGGCGGTCGCGCCACCGGCAAGGGGCTCGACGGCCGCCGCGTCTCCGGCGATTTCCGGAAGCGCACCGCCGTCGGAACACAGCGCCGGAAGTCCGCTCGCGAACGCCTCGGCGATCTGCAATCCGAATCCTTCGTACCGTGATGGATGGACAAGCAGGTCCGCCGTGCGGTACAGCTCCAGCAAGCACGAAAACGGAACGCCGCCCGTGAATTCGATGCAATCCGAAACCCCGAGCGACTTCGCCAGACGTTCCGCTTCGGGATATCGTTCGTCAGTCGATCCGGCGATTACCAGTTTAAGCGGCAACGGCGACTCCGCGCGTGCCGCCGCGAACGCCTCGACGAGCATCGGAACGTTCTTGTACGGATCCATGCGGCCGACATACAGTAGCGTTGCGGGCGAATGGCCATCCGGCGAGCGTGGCGGCGGGCGGTTGCGCCCGATTTCGGAAAACTCCGGATCCACCCCGTTCCACACGGCGCGCATTCGAGCGCGGTCGCGCATGCCCAGACCAAGTGCGTTCGCTATGTCCAGCATCGACGTCGCGCTCACGGAGAAAACCGCGTCCGCGCGTGTCGCCGCCGCCTTGAGGAGCATCCGGAACAGCGGCTTCATCCGCGCGGTGCGCGACGCGGGCGCGTAGTCCGGGACAACGAGCGGAATCGCGTCGTGGATCGTCGCGACGCATCGCAGCTTCGCTCCGCCGCCGCGACGCAATGACGCGATCGGCACGACGAAATTCGGCGCATGGAACAAATCGGCGCCAAGGTTGCGCAGCAAGCGGGGCAGGAAAAGCATCCCCTTCGGGGACAGAGGCGGCGCCGTGACCTCGACGACCGTGCATGCCGGCCCCAGCGCTCGCAGCGAATCGACGAACGACCTTGGCACGTCCGGCCGGACGAGGAAAGCGAAACGCCACCCGTCGGCTGCAAGCAGACCCGGCAGGCGCAGTGCAAGTTCGCGCGCGTAAACGCCGATTCCCGAGGGCGCCGGCAGCACCCATCGGGCATCGAAAACCGCTGTTCTTGTATTGTTCGCTCTCATGGAATGTCTTTGTTCGCACCATGAGCGGTCATTTTGTGCCGCGGGCATGATCTAGCTTTTCGATGTCGTCGCCCTTGCTTTCTGCGGTAAGCTTTGAACTGCCAAAGAATCCGAGTCCGGCATCGCTTGGCGCAAGCGTTGCGGTGCAAATCGCGCCGATCCGGAATTCTCCCTTGCCGTCGGATCCTGGCACCGGATCTATTTCGAATTCGTGCTCGACGGCACGGCCGTCCTCCCAGCCGTCGAGGACTGTGTGGCGCCAGATGAAAAGACGGCCCTTCCCGGCATTGTGGTATCCGTTGAACTCCGCGGCACTATTCCCGTCGCTGCGAATTTCGGCGACGAGCGCGTTTTCGTCGGATTCCCCGAACACACCGAAGAGATTGCCGACGGCGCGGACGCGAATGGGCGATCTGGATGCGCCTGAAAACGCGAATACGTCATCCATCCAGCGGGACGAAAGTCCGTCGTACCAGAGCGAAGTGCGAAAGGTCAAGTCGCGTCGCCAAGGCGCTGGCGCGTCCGCGCGAGCGCCGGGCTTTGTCGAAGCGCCCGGCTTGTCGATTCCCGGAACTCCGGGCATGGACGAGAGTTCCGAAGCGTTCAGCCGTCGCAGATTCTCCACCGTGCCGTAGACGGGCGTCTCCGGGACGCGGCCGGAGAGTCCCTGTTTCACTGCGCGCCTGTATCCGGCGATCCCTGCGTCGGCGAAGTAGCGGTACCCGGGGTCGTCGGGATGGCCTCCGTCGATTGGCCATATCGTGTCGATCAAAGTCTTTCCTGAGCGAATGTCCGCGAGGAGTGACGAATCTCGGTAGACGTCGCCGATGGCTGTGCCGTACGGTTCGGCGAGTCGTAGGTACGGTCCGAGTCGGCGATGGACGGTTTCCGGGGCCTTGCCGTCGAGGATGTCGGCGATCCAGCTTTTGAAGGTGAAGAACATCTGCACCACGGGGATGCCTTCGGCGGTCATGCGGCGCAGCAGCGACTCGTAGGCGCATGCAGCCTGGAGGTTGGAAAGTGGATCCTGCGCGTTCCAGCCGTCGTTGCAGGAAAAATCGAGAAACACGAGATCCGGCTTCTTCCTGAGGACATCGCGATCGAGCCTGAAAATCCCAAGAAGGGACCCGGTCCCGCCGATCGCCGCATCGTCGAAATCGAAGTGGGCGCCGGGGTACTCGTCTACGAACCAGTCCGCGACCAGGCCGCGAAAGCCGGTGCGATTGGGTTCAGAAGCATTGGCGCTCCATGTGAGCGAACCTCCGAAAAACGCCACGGTCAGGCGTTCCCCCGCGCGGGCGCGGGCGTCGAAGTCGACGAACGAGGCATTCGTCTTGTCGGCGTGAGGCGCCGGTTCGGCGGCTGTTGCGGTCGAAGCCGATGCCAGAACGGGAGTCATGAGCGCGATTGTCGCTGTCGCCATGGTTTTCATGAGTGGGGGAGGAGTTGTAGCCTGGAATGCTGCGTCGAGTGGAATGAAGTCTGGGCGGAGAGGGGCGAGGAGGGGCGGATATTGGAGTTGTGACGTGAGTTTGGGGCGTTCACGCGCGTTCTCCCGCCGCGATGCGGAGCCAGCGCGGGATGTAGTCGCGGGTTGCGGTGCGAAGCGCCGCGGAATGAGCGTCCGCCTGAGGGTCGAGCGAACGCAACAGCGCGTGAAATTCCGGACCGTGGTCCATGTGGCGCACGTGGCAGAGTTCGTGGATCAGCACGTGGTCGCACAGAGCTGGCGGCAGAAAGAGGAGCATGAGACTGCATGCAATCGTGCCGCGACCGGAGCGCGACGCCCAGCGCGAACGAGTCAGGCCGATTCTCACGCGTGGCGGGGACTGTATGCCGCATTGCGCCGCAAGCTCGCGGAGCCGTGCCGGGAAGTGGCGGAGACCGTCGGAGGAAATCGCGCGGAGAAGGGCGTCTGCCGTGGAGCGTTCGTCCGGCTCCGCGCCTTCGCGATACTGGATGGTGAAGCGTTGCGACGCAGGCCGGTGGTCAAGGACTCGCGGGGAAGGCGGCTGGAGCGCGAACACCGCCGACCAGTCGATTTCCACGACCTGTCCAGTCGCGCGCAGGCGAAGCGCTGGTATTTCCGGAAGACTCATGCGGAGGCACGCGCCGTGCCGGGCGGCCGGCCGCGACGCGTCAATGCGTAGAACGGAATTGTGTCCACTGCGGCGAGGGCGATTTTTACGGCGTACTGGCCGAGAGCGAGCGACAGGAGACGGGCGCGTCCGTCCGCGTCCGACAGCCAGCCAAGCCCGACGCCGAAGGCAAGTCCGATGAACACCGCGGTGTCGATGAACTGCGAACTCATCGTGGAAAGGTTGTTCCAGATCCAGCGCCTTCCGTACGCTCCTGGGTGGCGTGCCAGCACTCGGTCTCGGATGCCATGGAACGCGAACACGTCCCAGCTCTGGCTCAACGCATAGGCGGCGAGACTGGCTGCGGCGAACACCGCGTTCTGGCCGAGAAGCCTTGCGTACGCGTCCTGCACTGCGGGGTCGGCGGCCGGAAGCGCCTGGACGAACAGAAGAAGCAGCGAGGCGGCGACCTGGGCGCAGAATCCGAATCTCACGACAAGCGCCGCTTCGCGCCGCCCCCAGATTTCGCCGATCACGTCCGTGGCGAGAAACGTGATGGCGTAGCAGAACACCGCGCCGGGAAAGCGGAGCGCCGCGCCGCCTGTGCCGGGCAATGGCATGACCACCACTTTGGCCGCGACAACGTTGGAAAGCACGAGCGCGGTGCAGAACATCATTGCCAGGGCGACTAGCGCCCGATCGCTTTTTTTCATCTTTTCGTAGTGTTTTTCAGGTTGGATTTTGCGAACAACCCCGACGCGTTTGAAGAAGGCGGCGTCGGACGCCAAGGCTTGGATCACTCGTCGGCGAAAAGGCGCGCTCGTGCGTCGGCTTCGAATTTGGAGCCGGGCGGCGCCCAGACTGCAAACGGGTGGATCGCAATGCCGCCGCGCGGCCGGAACAGGCCGCGCACCTCGATGTATCGCGGGTTCAGCAGGTGGCGCAGGTCGTCGAGGACGACATTGCACACGTCTTCGTGGAATGCGCCGTGGTTGCGGAACGAAAAAAGATACAGCTTGAGGGACTTGCTCTCAACGATCCATTCGTCGGGAACGTAGCGTATCACCAGACGCCCGAAGTCGGGCTGTCCGGTCACGGGACAAAGCGACGTGAACTCCGGGCAGTCCAGCAGCACCATTTCGTCGGCGCTCGGGTGGCGGTTCGGGAAGCGCTCCAGGATTTGCGGAGCGTACTGCGTCGGGTAGCGCGTGGCGCGGCCGGCGCCCAGCAACGAGAGTCCTTCCGCGACTGCGGCGCCGTCGGACTGTGCAGCCGGCTCGCAGAACGCAGGCGCGGCGCCGCCGGATTGTGCGGCGGCGCCGTGCATTTTCCCTGTCGGGCGTGTCCTGTGGCTCACAGATCGCGGGCGATCATGTCGCCGATCTGGGTGGTGGTGTAGCCCATCTGACCGGCGAGCTGCGTCTTCATCTTCGGCGTGGTGCGCGCGATCGCGGCCTCGATTGCGGCCGCGGCTTCGGTTTCGCCGAGGTTGCCGATCATCAGTGCCGCGGCGCCGATTGCGGCAATCGGGTTGATGCCGTTCTTGCCGGTCCAGTCGGGGGCGGTGCCGCCAATGGGCTCGTACATCGAAACGCCGCCCTTGTCCGGATTGAGGTTGCCGCCGGCGGCGACGCCGAGTCCGCCCTGGCACGCGGCGCCGAGGTCGGTGATGATGTCGCCGAACATGTTGTCCGTGACGAT
>CAMOSH010000060.1 GCA_946624575.1 uncultured Verrucomicrobiota bacterium | reverse complement strand
GGCGAGTCCTCCCGCCTCGGCGTTGTTCGCGCGGGCGATCGACTTGCCCTTGCCCGCGTCCACGCGCTGCTGCGCGAAGTCCGTGAACATCTTGAACGTGGCGATGCTGTCGTTGATGTTGAGTGCCATGGATGACTCCTTCGGAAAGTTGAAAGGTTGAAAAGTTGAAAAGTTGAAAGGTTGGGCTTACGCCAGTTGAAAAGTTGAAAGGTTGAAAGGTTGGGCTTACGCCAGTTGAAAAGTTGAAAGGTTGAAAAGTTGAAAGGTTGAAAAGTTGAAAGGTTGAGAAAGGTTGGAAGGTTGAGAGGTGGAAGGCGGGACGTCTTATTTACACGCCAACTGCCGGATGGTTACTGAATGTTGCCAGTTGCCATTTCGCTGTCATTGGAAATTGGAATTGGCAATTGGCAACACTTTCACATTGGCAACATTGGCTGCGCCGCGGGGCCGCTAGACGCTGATGAAGCCGGAGGAGGGCAGGCCCATGGCGGGGGCCTCCTCGTCGCGGGCGGCGGCCTCTTCCGCGGCGGGGCGGAAGTTCTCCAGCGCCAGCCGCCACTGCTCGACCTGGTTCACGAACGCCTCGAGCTCCGCGCAGAAGCCGTCCAGCTCCACGTCGCGGGTCGGGATGCGCCACTGCAGCACCACCTCGCCGGTGTCGTGAAGCTTCCCGAGGGCCCGGTCCTGCGGGCCGAACGTCTCCGTGTTGGCCTCCAGCAGCAGGTCCAGGAACGCCTCGGTCTTCTCCGGCGGCGGCGGTCCCACGACGGCGGTCGCCAGCAGCGCCCCGCCGGCGGCCGTCTCCGTGATCTGCAGAGGGATGCCGTCGATCTCCAGGGCGCAGACGCCGTCCTCCACCGCCAGTCCGTCGATGCCCAGTTTCGCCGCGAAGGCGGTTGTCAGTTCCTTTAGTTCCATGGCTTACGCCTGTTTAAAAGTTGAAAGGTTGAAAAGTTGAAAGGTTGAAAAGTTGAAAGGTTGGGCTGTTTTGTTTACACGCGAAACGCAGAAACGTTACCGAAAGGCGCCTCTTTGCGAATCATGCGTTGACCAAACGCTACTTGTCGCCTGTCAGGTCTTCGGTTTCGATCATGATTTCATTGCCGAGACGATTGTTGAGGTCGCCCGAGAGCCCCGCCGCGTCTTCGTCCACGGCCTTGAAGATCATGGCGGCGGCCTTCTGCATCTCCGCGTCTTCCGGGTCGAGCATGAAAGCCTTGTTGAGGTTGTGCAAGAGCCTCCTCGTGCCGGACTTCGTCACATTGCCCTCTTCGAGAATGGCCGCGAGATCCTTGCGTCCCGCAGCCTTCAGGTTCGCGACGGAGGTTTTAAGCGCGGTCTTGACGCGGTCCGTCATGTGCTCCTTGCGCGCGCCGCCGGCCGTGGGGTCCTCTCCGCGCGTCGCGAAATACGAGCGCGTGTGTTCGAACGATTGTTTGAAGTCACCGGCGTTGACGTAGCGCGTTCGCATTACGTTCGACTTCGAACGGGCTACGTCGACCGGGCTTATCGCGCTGATCCGCGCGCCGAACGTCTCGCACTTGAGGAAAAGCCGCCGGTTGGGACCGCTGCCGCCGTTGTCGAGGTGGTTGAGGTCCGGCACCGTGCCGTAGTTGATGGTGCGCATTCCCGCCATGAGGCCGTTCTTGCCTTCGGGGATGTCGATTCCGCGGGTCATGTTCAGGTGGCCGTCCACCTGCATCTTCTGGTAGCCCTTGAGGTGCGACGAGGCGCGGACGTAAACTTCTTGCGACGTGTCGAGCCACTGCGCGAGGCGTCCGTCCGGGTCCGCCACCGAGAACGAGCCGTTCTGCATCTTCTCGCCGTGGCGGAGCGCGGCGGCGTGCAGCGCAAGCGTCATGTCGGCCACGTTCGCCGGCGTCGCGCGGTGGTTCCCCCCGTTGCCCGCGAGCACGTCGCGTATGATCTCGCGCCCGTGGGAGATGCGCCCGGACAGGAGCTGCCTGAGTTCATCCAGGCTTCGCGGACACTCCGCCGACGGAGTGTTGGCGACGATGCTCTTGTAGTGCCACTTGTCGAACGTGAACGTCTCGCCGCCGACATCCACATCGAGCGTATCCGGCAGATTCTTGGCGAACTCCGAGGCGTTGTAATTGTCGATCGCGGTCTTGACGGCAAGGATGCGCCGCGCGGTGAGCGGCTTGCCCTTGTCGTAGTCGGAGAGCAGCATCGCGCTCTTCACGCTCGGGGGAATGTTGTTCTCCCCGCCGAACATGTCGATGATGGCGTTGCGGAAGGCGGTGCGGACCTTGTTGTTGAGCTCCTTCTGCTCCAGGGAACGGCCGATCTTGCCGACCTTGTCGGTCTTCGGGTCCACGGCGACGATGGTCCGCCCCTCGAGAGGCTGCGCGCCGCCCTCGCCGAACCGCGCCACGGCCTTGCCGTTCGTCCGCATGCCGTCGTCGGCGAATTTCACGAATGCGTTGAAAGTCGCATTGTATCCGTTGATGTCGAGTGCCATGGATGTCTCCTTCGGAAAGTTGAAAGGTTGAAAAGTTGAAAGGTTGAAAGGTTGAAAGGCCGCGGCGCTTCAGAACTCCTTGTCGAAATTCGCCTTGAATGTCGACTCGAGCCGCACGTTCTCGGGAGCCGGCGCAACTTTGCCCGATTGCTCGACATTCGTGAATTCATCCGCGTGGACCTGGAACTTGAAGCCAAGGTCGAGACGCACCGCCCGGTCGTCGCCGCCGGGCAGGATCCGGTCGTCGCCGCCGAACGGCTCCTTCACGGGAATGGTGGTGTCGAACTTGACGATCAGCGAGCCCTCTGCGTTGATCGAAAAATCGATTCTGGTTCCGGCCTTTTCAAGGACTTCCGGCGTCAGGGCGGCGCTGTCGAACAGGTCAGGCGTCCTTTCGTCGTACAACCCTTCCAGGAAGCCATCCGCCACCGCCTTGTGCGTTTCCTGCGAGAGGAATGAAAGCAGCATCCGGGCCTTCCGGAGTTCGACGCCTTGCAGGGAATCGAACGCCTTGGTCTTCCCGCCGGAAACCAATTGCGCAATGCCGTCCTTGACACTGTTCGCGTCGCCCGGCAGCAGCTTGCCGCCGATGCTGATTTGCGCGAAGTCCTTCAGCCCGGCCAGGTCGTCCCGACCGTCCGCCAGCTCCGCCATCCGGCTCTCCAGCTTGCCGCCCAGGATTTTCAAGGTCTCGTTCGAAATGCCTTCGAGCACGGTCCCCTGGGGATCGTCGCAGTATTCGCCGATATTGTCCGAGAGAATCTCGTGCATCAACTCCGCCTTGGGGCTGTCGCCCGAGACCGTCCGGTTTAGGTATTCCTCCTTCTTTGCCTCCAGCAACTCCTTCGCAAGGCTGCCGAGGTCTTCAAGAATCATCGTCGTGTTCCCCGGAAGCTCGCCTTCGAGGTCTGGCGGATTGTCCAACTTGACGCCCGTAATCGTGGAGACCATCATTCTCATGCCGTTGAGTTTGCTGGTGAATAACTCGCTGGCAAGATCCCTGATTTTGTCGCCAAGCCCTGCGGGGACTTTCACCTCGGAGTCGCCCATGATCGCCTGGTTGATTTCCCCGGGGTCGATCGGCAAACCGTAAACAGACTCCGTTTTGAATACATCCGACAGATTTGCCAGGTGGGTCACGTTCGCGCCTGAAATGGCTTTCTGGACCGAGCGCATGGTGTTCGCGCCCAGTTTCTGGAGCATCACATGTTCGACGAAGTCGCTTACGCTGTAGTTGGCCCCGTTGTCCAGTGTCAGGAGCGTTTCCCTCTCCTGTTGGAGAACGGCATTGACGTTTTTGTCGAGCTGGATCAAGGCGCGGGCGGTCGTGACCGGCCCGGTTCTGGCGTTGAGGCGTCTGACCACATCGAGTTTGACGTCCTTCCCCGTCGCGGAAGCCACCAGGCGGCCGATCAGCCCGGGCGGCAGGCTATTGCTACTGCCGCCAAGGCGACTGATCAGAATCTTGCCGGCTTCCAGAATATGCCGGTTGCCCTTGGCGGCCGCCTTGAGTTCAGCAAAATTCGCCTTGATCGCATCGGCTTTCGCCTTGATCTTATCGAGGCTGCGCATTACTCCATCGCCACGTATGCAGATTTCTTTGATTTTGTCCTCGATGATTTCCCGCGCATCGGCGTTGTCGCACGTCTCGAATATGTCGCGCACGCAGGCATCCAGCTCGGCGCGAGCCTCCGCAGTCATATTCTCGACGGGAGTGAGATTGTGCAAATAATTGATGGCGTTGTCGGGGGCCGTGACGAAGTCGATCGCCGCCTTCACTGCGGCGATGCGCCGCGCGGTGAGCGGCTTGCCCTTGCCGTAGTCGTCGAGCTTCATCGCGTCCTTGACGCTGTCTGGAACCTTGTCCATCCCTCCGAACATGTCGGCGACGGACTTCGCGAAGAGGTTGCGAGCGATGTTGTTGGCGTTCTTCAGACTGGACAGGCGGCCGATGCCGATGCCGGTCCAGTCGCTCTTTGCGGACGCGATCTTGCGGCCCGCAAGAGGGCCTTCGCCGACCACGCGGGCGATCGCCGTGGATTTTCCGGATGTGATGCTCTGTTCGGCAAAGTCCGTGAACGCCTTGAAGGCGTCGTTGTATCCGTTGAATCCGGCCACAATGGCGGGTTGGCTGAATTCGGTGATTCCGACTGGCATGGATGTCTCCTTGGGAAAGTCTGAAAGTTTGAAAGTTTGAAAAAGGTGTGGGAGGCGGCTGTTATGAAGGATTACACGCGGGGCGGGGGCGAGGTTACATCCTGGAGCTCGGCGCGGAGTCGGGAAGAACTTGCCGCGGCGACAAATTTCGGGCGTTTTAGGACGTTCTCCGACGCCTTGCTTTCAATGGCGGCGATTCTAGCAGAAGCCCGTTGCTTGAACAAGCGCCCTGCGAGTGTGCGTGCGCGGGCGCCGGCGCCGGGTATGGACAAGGACGCGGAGATGTGGGATAATCCGGCGCACCTGCGGAGCATTTTCGCGCCGCGCAACCGACAACAACACGATCCGTGAACGAAATCGCCGCCGATCCAGCATCGTTTTTTTCAAAGACAACGTTTGTCCCCGAACTAAAGGCGTCAGACAAGCCCGGAGTGCTTGCCGCGCTTGCGGACGCGGCGGCGGCGGCCGGGGTCTTCCCGGCGGACAGGCGCGACGAAGTGCTCCACGCCCTGACCGAGCGCGAAAACACCATGTCAACCGGAATGCAATACGGCGTGGCCATTCCGCATGCGCGGACGGACGCCGTGGCGGGTCTGGCCACCATTGTCGCCCTTGCGCCGGCGGGGGTTCCGTTCGAGTCGCTCGACGGCGAGCCCTCGACGATCTTCATAGCGACCCTCTCCCCGCCGGAAGACGCCAATTCCCACATTCGCTTTCTTGCCGCGATGACGCGCGAACTCTCCAATCGCCGCGTTCGCGAAACCGTGCTTGCCGCCAAGACCAAGGACGATCTGATCGCGGCGTTCTCCGCCGCGACGGCCTGACCAACGCGCGTCCGCCCGCCGTCCCCGCGCCGGTGGCGCAAGCCCGGTGCATTCTGGATTTCCGGCACCAGCCTCCATTTCTACAACAAACGACCGACTAACGCAGACACGATGAAAACACCGCGCTCCTTCCAGCTGGCCCTCGCTTCAGTCCTGCTCATCGCCTTCTCCGCGCGAGCCGCCGCCCAGGCCGCTCCGCAGGCTGCTAAGGCCGCCCCGCGCTCGCCCGACATCACCGTCCGCCTGGCCTCCTTCACGGCGGTGGAGGACCTGGTGGCCGCCGTCGCAAACGCTGTCGGGCAGCCAATGATTGGAATTTCCGTGCCGGCCATGGCGCGCGCGCAGCTGGCGCAGATCGGAAAATTCGACTCCGAGGCGCCCTGGCAGGTCGCGCTGTGGTTCGAAAGACCCGAGAAGTCCGCCAGTCCGGCCAAGTCCGACGACGACGATGACGACAACGATGCCGACGACAACGATGCCGACGACAACGACGCCGACGACGTGATCGACGCGATTGACGACGTTCAGTCCATGCCACCCGTTGCGGCGGCCGTCGTGAAGGTCCCGCTTTCCGGAGTGGACCTCTCGTCGGTGAGGCTTCCTCCGGCCGAAGAGCTCGCCGACAAGGGAATCGAGATCACCGCGGGGGCGGATGCCCTGGTCGCGTCGATCAATCTGGCGAAGACATATGCCGACGAGTCCGTCGCCTTTTCGATTCCAGGATTTCTGGCGTATGACAACGCGGCGCTGACCGCCGCCGCGGAACCAGAATTCGCGAAGGCTCCCGTCGACGCGACCGCCGCGATCGAGACCGTGGTCCTTTCCCCGGAAAAGTACGCGGAAGCGATTCGGCCCTACGCGCTGGATTCGGATCTGGTCGAATCCGCCCGTAGCCTCGGGCTGGACAATCCGCAGGGCCTGTCGGACATGTACTGGCAGTTTGCTTCCGGGGATCTCTCCGGCTCCAGCCGCATCGTTCAATGCGCGAAGCTCGTCGGCGACGAAGCCCTGGTGTTTACCACGCTCATGGAAGCGAAGCCTGGAACCGGTCTCGAACGGAAATTCGCGGCGTATGAGACGCTTGACGCCGCCGCGGTCTCCGCGCTTGCGGACGCGCCCATTTTTGTCGTGTCCGCCGCCAATCCGGAGATTTCCAAGGCCGGAGCGGGCCTGTTCCGCTCTGTGCTCCTGCCGCTGATCGACGCGCTGAAGAAACGCGCTCTGGAGGAGGTGGGCGAGGACGACGCGGCCAAGGTCGCGGTTGTCGGCGGCATGGTTTCCGGAATCTCCGACACCATCGCCCAGGTGCTCGACTCCGCCACGGGAGCCTGCTCCATGCGCTTTGGACGGGACGCCGCCGGGCATCCGGCGCTGTCGGCCAGCCTCGGAGTTTCCGACCCGGCGCCCGCGCGCATGTTCCTTGCCGGCGTCCGCGCGGCGGCTCAGGCCGCGCTTGAGGCGGCTGCCGCGGAAGACTCCGACTTCCCCAAGGATGCGATCGTCCTTTCCGACGCCGCCGACGCGGACAAGTTCATGGTGTCGGTCTCGGCTGACTCCCTTGCGAAGTGCATCGCGGACGACGACGGAGAGGAATCCGAAAAGGCGTCGGCCGTCGAATTGCTCGCCAAGGCCAGGGAACTGCTGGGCGACGGCGTCAACGTCGGCTACTCGATCAAGGAGGCGGACGGCGGGGCGAATCTCGCGGTGTCGTATGGCTCCATCGGCGCGACATTCGACGGAATTCCGCCCGTCAACGGCACCTCGCTGCTGGCGACGCTTCCCGGCGACGCCCGTCCGTACATGGTCGGCGCGTTCTCGGTGTCCCGTCTGCTGAAGGCGATCGTCGATTTCCGTGTCAAGGCCGGGGACGTCACGCAGGAACAGGGGCGTCTTTTCGCCGAGATGGCCGCTTCGGTTTCGAACGAGTCGCGGATTGGCTTCGCCGGCGGGGCCTACCCCTCCTCGAACGTCGTGAACGTGACGATTCCCCTGTCGGAACTTGCGTCCGTCGCCAATTTCGTGACGTTTTCGCAGATGGTCGAGCCTGGTTTCGACGACGCCGACGACGACGATGACGCCAACGACACGGACGACGATGGCGAAGACTGATCCGTCCGTCCGAAAAGAGGCCGCCGCCCCGTCCGCCGAACTGGTGGCCGGGGCGGAGCGCGTTTTCGGGTACGTGTTCGCCGACAAGGCGTTGCCGCTGGAAGCGCTCACGCATCCTTCCTGGACGTGCGAGCACCCTTCGGATCCGAACAACCAGCGTCTTGAATTCCTGGGCGACGCCGTGATCGACCTGCGGCTGGCGCAGATCGTGTTCAAAAAATTCCCTGACTCGCGGGAAGGGGAGATGACGCGCCTGCGTGCGTCGCTGGCGAGCGGCGAGGCGCTTGCGAAAAAGGCGGCTGCGCTTGGACTCGGGCGGATGCTCCGGCTGGGCAACGGAGAGGCGGCGGTGGGCGGAGCGGGGAACACCCACAACCTGGCCGACGCGTTCGAGGCGCTCGTGGGCGCGATTTGCGCGGACGCGGGATACGAAAGCGCCGCCGCCGCGTTCGACGCGCTTTTCCGCGAGGAAATCGAGGCTCTCGCGCCCATGCCGGCCGGCGGCGAGAATCCGCGGTCCGCGCTTCAGATGCTTGCGCAGCGCAAATTCGGCGAGAATCCGTCGTACGCGGTGACCGGGGAGACTGGCGTCGGCGGGCCGAATCCCGTATTCACGGTGCGTGTTTCGGCCGGCGGCGCGGTCGCGACGGGATCCGGGCGTACGAAACGCGCCGCCGCGGCGGTGGCCGCGGCGGCGCTTGTGAAGGAGCTTTCCTGAAGCGGGCCCGCGCCGCGATGCGGCGCGGGCGGGAAGGCGGCTACTTCACCTGGCGGGCCTTGGCCATCGAGCGCGCCTCGACGGACTGGATTTCCGCGAAGCCCTGCGAAGAGACGGGATTGAGGCCCTTCTGGGCGTCTTCCATCGACGCGTTCTCCTCGAAGTAGAGCGACGCCTTCACGCCGGACAGCGACTGGAAAAGGACGTTGCCCTTGTAGAGGCCGATCTTCACGGTGCCGGTGGCGAGAGCCGCGAACGTGTCGATGGCGGCCCAGGCGGCGCGGGAGGAGAGGTCGAAGAAGCGGCCGTCGTAGATCTGGTTGCCCAGGAAGTGCGACAGATGTACGAACAGGTCGGTGGAGCGGCGATCGAGCACGGCCTGGTAGACGTAGCCCAGTGCGCGGCCGAGCATTTCCATGCCTGGGGCCTCGTAGACGCCGCGGCTCTTGGTGCCGATGATGCGGTTTTCGAGCGCGTGCGCCAGCCCCAGGCCGTTGCGCCCGCCGATCTTGTTGGCCTCGACCATCAGGTCGAACGGCGAAAGCTTCCTGCCGTTGAGGGCGACGGGGCGGCCTTCCTCGAACTTGATCGTGACGGATTCGATCTTGTCCGGCGCGCCCATGGGCCAGCAGCCCATCGTCGTCTCCACGATCGTCATCGGGGTCTGCATGCTTTCCAGGTCCTCCGCCTCGTGCGAGAGACCGGCGATGTTGCAGTCCGTCGAATAGCGCTTCTTGCCGCCGGGGAATGCGACGATGCCGTGCTTCGCCAGGTATTCGCACATCTGGGTGCGGCCGGGGAACTCCTTGAGGAGGGCGGCGTCGCGCCAGGGAGCGTAGACCTCCATTTCCGGGGCGAACTGGTTCGTGTAGCGCTCGAAGCGCATCTGGTCGTTGCCGCGGCCGGTGGCGCCGTGGACGAGCGTGTCGATGCCGTGCCGCTTCATGGCCTTGACGATTTCGCGCGTGGTGACGGCGCGGCCGATGCCGGTGCTGTTCCAGTATCCGCCGTCGTAGGTGGCCTGGGCCTTGATCGCGGAGAAGCACGCTTCGGCCATGGGCTTGCGCACGTCGACGATCACGGTCTTGACGCCGCACGGCTCCATCTTCTTCTGCACGTCGTGGATGTCCTTTTCGTCCGGCTGTCCGAGGTCGGCCGTGAAGCAGAGCACGTCGGCGCCGGCTTCGCGCAGACGCATCGCGATCGTCTTGGAGTCGAGTCCGCCGGAGACGCAGATGCCGATCTTCCGGCCTTTCATGTCCTTGATGGAGAGAGCCATGTCAGTTAGTTCCTTAGTGTTTGGTTGAAGAATCCAGTTTGGGAATGGCGCGCTGGATTGCCGGGAAGCGGCGGCGCGGAAGGATAGCATCCGCCCCTTTCCGCCGCAAGCGCCCGGCGCGTGTCGGAAAGTGACTGGTGGCGCGGGACTCCGGACTGGTGGCGCGGCGAGCCGTTTTTTGATGTTGCGTTGGCCGTGGCGATGGGATAGTATTCCGGCACGTCCGCGCCAATGCTTCGTCATGGGCCAACGCCGATGCAAGAAAAGACTTTTCCCTTCACGCTGTCCAGGGTTCTGGAACTGGACAAGAGGACACCAACGCCATTTCACGTGTACGACGCCGCCGCGATTCTCCGGCGCGCCCGCGCGCTCAACGACGCGTTTTCCTGGGCGCCCGGATATCGCAACTACTATGCGGTGAAGGCGGCTCCCAATCCTGCCCTGCTGGAGCTTCTCCGGACCGCCGGTTCCGGCGCGGATTGCAGCTCCCTCGCAGAACTCGTGCTTGCGGAGCGCGCCGGACTGCGCGGCGAGGACGTGGTGTTCACCTCCAACGACACCCCGGCCGAGGAGTTCGTCAAGGCGGCGAAACTCGGCGCGATTCTCAATTTCGACGACATTTCGCACATCGCGTTCGCCCGGCGCGCTCTGGGCGGCAGGCTTCCGGACATGGTCTGCTGCCGCTGGAATCCGGGGCCGCTCAAGGACGGCAACGCCATCATCGGCAAGCCGGAGGAGGCCAAGTACGGCTTCACGCGCAATCAGCTCTTCGAGGGCTTTCGCGACCTGCGCGACGGCGGCGCCAGGAAATTCGGGCTTCACGCGATGGTCGCCTCCAACGAGCGTTCGGCGCTGTATTTCGTGGAGACGGCGAAGTTGCTTTTCGGGCTGGCGGCGGAGCTTTCCGCGGCGTTGGGGATCGAATTCTCGTTCATCGACATCGGCGGCGGTTTTGGCATACCGTACCATCCCGGCGAAGAGGAGCTCGACCTGGCCGAAGTCGGGCGCGGCGTGAAGCGCGCCGCCGAGGACGTCTTCGTGAAAAACGGACTGCCGATGCCGCGGCTGGCCACCGAGTGCGGCCGATACGTGACCGGCCCGTGCGGATGGCTCGTCTCGCGCGTCCTCCACGTCAAGCGCACCTACCGCAACTACGCAGGGCTCGATGCGTGCATGGCGGACCTGATGCGCCCCGCGCTTTACGGCGCGTATCACCACATCACGGTGTTCGGAAAGGAAAACGCGCCGGCCGAGGAGATCTACGACGTCACGGGCTCGCTGTGCGAAAACAACGACAAGTTCGCCGTGGGGCGCCCGCTGCCAAGGCTTGAACCGGGAGACATCGTGGCGATTCACGACGCCGGAGCGCACGGGCACGCGATGGGCTTCAACTACAACGGAAAGCTGCGACACGCCGAATGGCTCGTCGGGGAAGACGGGGAGGCGCGCCTGATCCGTCGCGCCGAAACGCTCGACGACCTGTTCGCCACGCTGGTTCCTCCGGTGCGCTTTCGCGCCCCGTTCGCAGCGGCGTCCGCCGTCAGGGAGGTGTGATTACATGTCGTTTCGTCTCCATTGTCCTCATTGCGGCGGAACCCAGCACTGGAAGTGGAACAAGCCCCCGTGGATGTTCTTTACGCCCGGCCCCATGGACAACCAGCGCTGCTCCGTGTGCGGTCGCGAATACACGGTCTGGTTCGGCGTCGCGCCCATCAGGCAGTCTCTTTCCCGCACCATGTGCCGCGTTTGGCACTGGTCGCTGATGGTGCTGCTGTTCGCGCTCGTCGCGCTCGTGCTGCCGCTTTTCCTGCGCTAGCGTCCCGTCCTCGAACGGCGACGGCGCATCCTATTCCCCTCCCACGAACCCCGCTTTTTTCTCGCAATGTTCACGGGCCTGGTCCAGAAAATCGGTAGAATCGCCTCGTGGAAACGCGCGGGCGGTGGGGCCAGGCTCTGCGTCCAGTGTTCCGCCTGGGAAGCCGGAGACCCGCTCGCGCCGGGCGAAAGCGTCGCCGTGCAGGGCTGCTGCCTCACGGTCGCCGAGGCGGTCGCGGATGGCGGCGGATTCGAGGCCGACGTGCTGGACGAGACCCTGCGCGCCTCCGCGCTCGGGGCGCTTCCCGTCGGCGCGTCGGTGAATTTGGAGCGCGCCCTGCGTGCCGGGGATCGTCTTGGCGGCCACATCGTGCAGGGGCACGTGGACGGCACCGTGCGCGTGGTCGGCGTCTTCCGCGACGGGCGCGATCTGCGGATGCGCTTTTCCTGCTCGGATGACGTGGCACGCTACGTCGTGTACAAGGGATCCGTGGCGCTGGACGGCACCAGTCTCACCGTGAGCGCTGTGCCCGAACCCGGACTTTTCGAGGTGTGCCTCATTCCGACGACGCTGGAATGCACCACGCTTTCCCTTCGCCGCGAGGGGGATTCGGTGAACGTGGAGACCGACATAGTCGGGCGCTACGTCGAGAGTTTCGCGCGCGCCGCCGCCGGGTGCGCGGCGCGCGGGATCGGTGGCGCGGGCGGCGGCGTCACGGAACGGCTTCTTCAAAAAGCGGGGTTTCTGCAATGAACGTTTTCTTTCCCGTGGCCCGTGCCGACTCTCCGATGGTGCACAGGCTGCGCGTTTCGTGCGTGTCCGGGCCGTGGTCGGACGGCGAGACGTGCGTCCGCTACATCGACGTGCCTCCCGGCGCAAGCCTTTACGACTTGCACGAGGCGATACAGGACGCCGTTTCGTTCGACGGCGACCGGCCGTTCCACTTCTTCCTCGCGGAAGACCCTTCCGACGAGGAAGCCCGCGAGGTGGTGCCCGGCGCCGTGGCGGGGCACGCTCCGGACTCTCTTGACGAATGCGCTGTCTACGAAGACGAGCCTGCGCTCGCCGCGCTCGCCGCGGCCGACGCCGGGCGGCGCCTCCACTACGCCAGTTCCACGCCGGACGGCGCCTGGATTTTCGAAATCGGCAGCACCGGGGAAACCCTGCGCCCGGTGCCGGGCCTCCCGTATCCCGGTCTCGCCCCGGAGCTTTCCCTGGGTCCGGATCCAAGCCAGTACGGGTGGCCTCTGGACGGCGCGTTCGACAATCCGGACGATGCGCCGCCCGTCGCTCCCGGTCCGGCGTCCGCGCCTCAAAGCGAAGACGAGTCGGAGGCGGTCATCCAGGCCGCGCTCGAGGAAATCGACGGGCTTCGGTAGCGAGCCGGGCGACGGCGCGGCGAAAAATTGGGCGTGACGGACGGCGACTGCGTAAAGGAAGGGACAGGACATGGACGAAGCGAAAATCGGAAGGCTCGTTCGCGAGCTGCTGCTTGAGCTGGGCGAAGACCCGGACCGCGAGGGGTTGGCGAAGACCCCGCAGCGCGTCGCGCGCGCCCTGGCCCACCTCACGCGCGGATACTCGCAGAATCCGGAGGGCGTGGTCGGCGGTGCCGTCTTCGAGGCCGGTGGTGCAAACCACATGGTCGTCGTGCGCGACATCGACGTCTACAGCCTCTGCGAACACCACCTCATGCCGTTTTTCGGGCACTGCCACGTGGGATACATCCCGCGCGGAAAGGTCCTGGGCGTGAGCAAGATCGCGCGCCTGGCGGACTGCTTCGCGGCGCGTCTTCAGATACAGGAGCGCCTGACCGGTCAGATCGCGCGCGCGGTGCGCGACGCCACCGACGCCGAGGGCGTCGGCGTCGTGATGGAATGCGAGCATCTTTGCATGCAAATGCGCGGCGTGGAAAAGCAGAACAGCCGCATGGCCACGTCGGCGGTGCTGGGGTCGTTCCACGACGATCCCGCCACGCGCGCCGAGTTCTTCTCTCTGGTATCCGGCACTGGGAGGCAGCATGGATAGCCGGCCCGTTTCCTCCGGCGAGTCCGGAAAGGCCGCCGCCCCCGCGACGGGGATACCCTTCCCGCGGACTCTTGGGGAGGCGGCGCGGCAGTTTTTCGGCGATGGCGCGAGCGCCCACCCGGCTGTCCAGTTCTTCAAGTACGCCTTTGCCGGCGGGCTCGCGACCCTGGTTCACGTGATTTCGTTCAGCGTCTTCGCCTGGAAGGTCTTTCCGTGCGTCGGTCCTGACGATCTCGTGGTGCGCCTTTTTTCGCTGGAGGCGCCAGCCATCGACGAGGCGTTGCGGGCGCGGCTCGCCACGCAGTCCAACGCCTGCGCCTGGGTGCTCTCCAACTGCTTCTGCTACGCGCTCAACAGGGTGTTCGTGTTCAAGCCGGGCCGCCTAAATCCCTGGGCCGAATTCCTGGCGTTTTCGGCCGTCGGCGGATTTTCCACCGCCGTCGGGACTTCGGTGATGGCCTGGCTCGTGGCATCTCTGGGATTGCAGACTTCGGTGGCGTTCGTGGCGAATCTCGTCTCGTCGCTCGCGTTCAACTATGTCCTGCGCAAGTTCTTCATCTTCAGGGGATAGGCTGCTGCGGCGGCGCTCCCGGGCGTTGGCGGCTGCTGCCGCCGTTTTGCTTTCCGCAGCGGCCATTCTTGCGTTCGCCGCGACGCGGGCGACTCGCGCTAAATCATCGTCCGCCGCTCCGCGCGATGCGGCGGATGCTTCCGCCGCCGCGCGCGTCCGCCGCGCGGAAGCGGTCGTCGCCTCCCTGGATCCCGCGCAGGCCGCCACTGTCGCCGCCGGGCGGGCGGTCGCTCTGGTCTACGAGACCGCTCTTCAGTTCGACTATTTCGCCCGCCCCTATGCTCTCGCCCCGTACGCGGCGGAGCGGATGCCGGAGCTTTCCGACGGCGGCAGGGTCATGACTCTGCGCTTGCGCGACGACATCTGGTTCGACCTTCCCGACGGCGGCCGTCGCCGCGCCACGGCTCGCGATTTCGTCTATTCGCTCAAACGGCTGGCCGACTCCAAGGTCGCCTCGCCAGGATACTGGATCGTCGCCGGGCGCGTGGCTGGAATCGAGGATTTTCACGCCGCGTCGCGCGATCCCGAAACGCCTACGGACTACGACGCCGAAGTCCCCGGTCTGCGGGCGCTGGACGATCGTTCCGTTCGGATTGAACTGACTGCCCCGGACCCGGAATTCATGTGGGGTCTGGCGCTGCCCTACGCTTCGATCGTGCCGCGCGAGGCGGTTGAGGCCATGGGCGATGGCTTCGGTGGAATCGAGGCTGGGTCGGGGCCTTTTCGGCTCGAACGGTGGAGGCGCGGGCACTCGATGCTTTTTCGCCGCCGCCCAGGGCGCGACCGCGCCCGCGACTGCGCCGCGCCGGATACGCCCCCGCCAGACTTCGTCCCGGTCGAGGAGGTCGAATACCTCATGATGTCCGATCCGTCCACGCGCTGGCTCTCGTTCCTGCGCGGGCAGCTGGACTGCGCGGCGGAAATCTCCCGCGACAACTGGGACGCCGTGATCGACGACGCCGGAGGGTTGCGCCCGGAACTCGCGGCGCGCGGAATCAGGCTGGTCTCGCAGCCGGCGCTCGACGTCTCGTATCTGGCCTTCAACATGGACGACCCCGTCGTGGGCGGCACTAACGCCGCGCTGCGGCGGGCGCTCACGTGCGCGTTCGACCGCAAGGCGTGGCTTGACCTCAATCGCGGGCGTCTTGCGCCCGCCTCGGGGCCGGTTCCTCCAGGAATCGACGGCCGCGCGCAGACCCCGGAGCCTTTCCCGCACGACGTCGAACGCGCCAGGGCGCTGCTGGCCGAAGCGGGATATCCGGGGGGAACGGATCCGAAAACCGGGCGCCGGCTGGAGCTGGAGCTTGATTTGGGGCGGACCGACCAGGAGGCGCGCGAGGGGGCTGAGCTTCTTGCGTCGTTTTTCGCCGAAATCGGGATTTCGGTCAAGCCGCGCTATTCCGCGTTTCCGCTGTTTATCCAGCGCCTGTCACGCCGCGAATCCCGCATGTTTCTCGTGAGCTGGCTCGCCGACGATCCCGATGCGCTCAATTTCCTCCAGCTTTTCGTTTCGTCCAACGCTTCTCCCGGTCCCAACAGATGCAACTATTCCAATCCGCGCTTCGATGCACTCTACGCCGCCGCGCGCGGCGAGACTGATCCCGGGCGTCGGCGGGAGCTGCTGCTCGAAATGCAGGAAATCGTGCGAAGCGACTGTCCTTGGATCTGCATCGCGCACAGGCGGGAATCGGTTCTTGTTGGTCCGCGTCTGGATGGCTTCCTCCTGCATGATTTTCCATACGGCGCCGAAAAGCACTGGCGGGTGCGGCGGCCATGATGGCCGATCAAAATTCCTTGTCCGGAGAGAGTTTTCATGGTAGCATCGGACCCGCGATTCACCCAATTTCGGGCGGGAGTCCTGTCCCGCCCGCGCCACGAATTTCGTCATAACCTCCTTCCTCCCGACAGCGATCCTCCGTTCCGCCGGCGCGCCGGCGGAACGCCGCGTCCGCGTCGGTAAAAGTATTACGGGGGGTATACTCTAGGCGATTTTTCCTCGCGCAGAGCCGCAGAGGCGCAGAGGGGAATTGCCCACAATTTGCAATTGGCAAATTGTCCGCAAATTGACAATTTGCAAAATTGCCAGCGTGGTTGGTTGGGGCGAGCCGTCCCGGCGAGCCGCATAGTATGGTGCGGCGTCTCGCCGCGGCACGCCCTGGGAGCGCGGGCTTCCAGCCCGCGAATGGTGCGGCGTCTCGCCGCGCCACGTCCTGGCCGCGCGTCCGTGTGCTCCTGTGGTTCGGTTCTGGACCACGGGCGCACACGGATGCGCGGCGCGACGTGACGTGCCTGCTGCCGAACGGGAAGTTCTGCGGCTTGGACGAGGAGCTGGGGCTTGTGGTGGTGAACCCGCTCACGGGCGAGACCTACGTGGCGAGCGACGACCCGGTGTTCAAGAAGGGCAAGATGGGCTGCCAGCTGCTGCCCAGCGGCAAGGTGTGGATTATCCCCTACGACTGCGAAGGGCGCGAGTTCGAGGCGGGCCTCGACCTCTGCGGCAAGCTCTACGAGGTGGACTTCGGCTTCACGCGGTCGTTCTCGCTTTCGTCCCTCTGCTCGCCGTATCTCAAGGTCGCGGAGGGCGACCCGGAGCCCTCGGGCATCAAGGTCGGCCTCGACCCGAACGGCGGCTCCCTTCCCGGCATCTACGCGCAGTACTACAAGGGCGAGAATCCGGTCTATGGCGAACTTCCCGTCCCGACCCGCACGGGCCATTCCTTCCTCGGCTGGTCCACCGATGGCACGGCGGCGGGCGTGGTGGCCGCGACCGATCCCGTGCCCGCGCTGGGGATCATGCTCAAGGCGGCATGGGGGGCGCAGTGATGGGCTACGGCTACGCCGGGAAAGGACGGGGGCCTGCGGCCCCCGAACCCCTGCCGCCTGGTGCTGGGCCTGCGGCCCCCGAACCCCTGCCGCCTGGTGCTGGGCCTGCGGCCCCCGAACCCCTGCCGCCTTGGGCTGGGTCTGCGGCCCCCGAACCCCTGCCGCCTGGGGCTGGGTCTGCCGCCCCCTGCTGTCTGGGGCTGGGATTGCGGCCCCCGAACCCCTGCAGCCTTGGCCGGGGGTTCGGGGGGAGCATCCCCCCGTCCCTTCCCCGCTAGTCGAGGGTCTGCGCTCGCTCGCACATGGCGGCGGCGAGGCCGTTCATGAGGTTGCAGCGGGCGCGGAGGTTTTCGCGCGAATCCGGCGTGCCCTGCGGAAAGCCGCTCAGGATGAGCAGCCGGTCGGCGGCGAGTTCGCGAGAATCCTCCGCCGAAGGGTCGTAGCGCGGCGGCAGTGCGAAGGGCACGGTCTTGATGAAGCGCGCCCGTGGTTCGGCCTTGAGGCGGCGGAGCAGCTCCTTTTCGCCGGGCGAGATGAAGCCGCACACGGGAACGATGCCATTGGCGGCCTCTTCGACGATTTCCCCGATTTCAGCGGCGTGTTCCTCGGCGGTCTTGCGCATGGTGAGGCGCACATGGCGGAGAAAGGGCGAGGCAAGGAGCGTGGCATTGCCCATGGCATCCCAGCTCCGCGAGGGGTCGAGGACTGCGTGGCGGATGCCGACAAGCCGCACGAAGCGATCCGGGTGCCGGGCCTTCCAAAGCGCCCGCGCCGGGTTGAGCCGGATGTAGCGGCGGATGGCCTTAAGCTGGCGGGCATCGAGCGAAAGCTCGATGTAGCAGTGGCGATTCCACTTGGCAATGGACGGGGGCCTAGCCCCTGAACCCCCGGAAATGCCGCCAGTAGCCGCCCCCGAACCCCCGGAAATGGCCGGCCCCACAACGCCCCGCGCAGTGTTGGCAATGGTGAGGCGGCCCCGCTGGAGCCTTGCAAGCGCCACGGCCTTGGCAAGCGCCTCTTCTGCGGCCTCTCGGGGGTTCTGGGGCGCCGCCTTAGTTGCGGCGCCTTGGGGGTTCGGGGGCGTGGCCCCCGTCCTTTCCCACAGCAGTTCGGCGGCATCCATGAGGCGGTGCGTGGCCCAGAGAGGGCTGAAGGCCGGATCCTTCGCATAGTCGACAATCAGCAGAAAATGAACATGGTCCGGCATGATCACGAAATCGGAGACCGTGGCGCAGGGGAAGGCGCCGTGCAGGGCCAGAAGCAGGCTCTTCACGATTTCGCCGCAGGACTCCAGCGCCGGGCGGGACCGCTCGTCGACCAGGCGAGAAAGCACCGTTTTCCGCCCATCGATGGTGATGGTCACAAAGAAAAACTGCCGACCGGCATGGCTGAATTGCATCTTCATTGCGGACGCTTCGCTGTTGTTTCTCCGGCACGCCGCAGACTATCACGAAACAGAACGAAATTCCACCATGAAAAACGTGCGTAGCCTTCTTTCCCTCCTTCTCTCCTCCTCGCTTTCCGCCTCCGCGGCGACCGCGCTCGAGTCCGGCGAGTTCTTCGTGGACCTGCGCGAGAGCCCGCGCGTCGCGCGGGCGTTCGAGCCGCTCGCCTACTCCACGCGCTGGGCGGGGACCGGGCTTGCGGGCTGCACGCGCAAGGCGCGGCTCGCGGTCGCCGGCTACGCGGGGGAGGAGGCGCTCGAAAACGTGCCGATCCTCGTACGCCTCTCCGCCGCGATTTCCGGTTTCGACTATGCGGACTTTTCCGACCCCGCCGCTGGCTCGGACCTCGTCTTCTGCGACCTCGCCGAATCCACGGTTTATCCCCACGAGATCGACGAGTGGCACCCGGACGGCGAGTCGCTTGTCTGGGTCCGCCTTCCGGCGCTCGCCGCAGGCACGGCCTTCAAGATGGGCTACGGCGGCACGGCCGCTTCCGCCGAAGCCCGCGCCGCCGCCGCCCACGCCGTGTGGTCCGACTACGCCGGTGTCTGGCACATGAACGAGGATTCCGGAACGGCTTTCGACTCCACGGCGAACGGGCTTGACGCTCAACCGGAGGCAGGAACAAATGTCCTTTCCGACATCAGCCAGATGGTCGCCTGCGAGAACGGCGCCGTGGGGCGGGCAAGAGTGAACGCAACGCAGCTTGTCACGTGCGGCAATCACCTGTGCGTTCGAAATTATGACGATTGTCAGTTGGGCAACTCGTTTGTCGTTTCCGGCTGGTTCCACGCAGATGTCGAAGCCCAGTTCTATCCGAAATTGTTCTGGCGCGATTGGTCCAACGGCGGCTGGGGATGCGAGTTCCATCGGGATACGGTATCCACAGTCAGTGTTGTCGGTGGCGGTGCAGGTTCCTCTTCCCGGTACATAAATGCAGTCAAACTGAATTCTTCCGCCGCAGCTGGTTGGACATGGATTTGTATTGCATATCAAGGAACGATAGCATCACTCTATCAGGACGGCGTTCTCGTGACCAATGGAACCATCGTCGCAGTATCGGACAATGGGAGTGTTCTTGGAATTGGTGACCACGCCGGGGGACATGGCTCAAATTCTCATGCTTTCGTTGGCCAATACGACGAAATCCGCCTGCGCGGCGGTTCTCTTTCCGCCGGCCGCATCCGCGCGGACTACGACATGGTCACGAATCCCGGCTTCGTGACCTGCGGCACGGTGGAGGCGGCCGGGGCGGTCGCCGCGGAGATCGACCTCAATGGCGGCGCCTTCGCCACCGGGCTGTCGGGCGAGGGGGCGGCCCCCTGGACCCCGGCGGGACCGGGCGACTACCGCATCGTTTCGGGCGGGGAAACGCTCGCCGAGGAGTCCGCGTCGTTCACGGTGCCCGGTCCCGCCAGCCTCCTTTCCTCCTTCCTCCGCGCTTTGCGCGCGGCGGGCGGGCGCGGCGCGCAATGCACTATGGAGAATGCACTACGCACAATGGGAGGAAACGCGGGCGGAGCGAGAACGTGCGGGCTAGAAGATATTGCCGTCG
>CAMOSH010000059.1 GCA_946624575.1 uncultured Verrucomicrobiota bacterium | reverse complement strand
CACAAAGGGCACAGAGTTCACAAAGTCTTTGTGTTCCTTTGTGTTCTCTGTGGCTTCAAAATTGACATTGGCATTTGTGTCATTGGTGTTCAATGAAGATTAATCATGCCTTCTCCGTCAGAAGCAGGATTCCCGCGCAGGGGGCGAGCGCCAGTGCGCCGTCCTCCCATTTCGCGGCGTCGGGGGCGTCGGTCAGTGCCGAGACGATGCGCCAGCCGGGACGGATGGACGGGACGCCGGCATAGTCGCCCGCGCCGTTGTTCACGACGAGAACGCCGCAATGGCGATCGTCGAAGGGGTGTTCGGAGATGAAATTATTTCGTCCGCATCCCGGAAGCGACAAAATCCGCTCCACCGGGCGGACTTTCGCCCAGATTTTCCAGGCGTCGCCTTCGTAGCGCCCGGCGCCTTGGTAGAAGGTCCTCTCGAAATTGTGGATGCAGACGAACACCGCGCCCTTTCCGTAGCGGTTGCGGAAGAGGACGCCTTCGCCGTCCTGGTTGACGGCGAGCGTTTCGGCCGTGGTCGCACGAAAGCGGCGCTTGACGGAATACGGGATTTCGACCTTGAAATCCCCGAAGTCGCAGAGGTCGGTTCCAGCGCGCCTTTCGCGGAAGGCGACTTCGACGCCGCCAACTTCCTCCATGGAGTCGAGGAAGGTGTCGTTCCACGAGAGGTAGAGCGTCGCACCGGCGCGGACGCGCGCCTTGAGCTCCTCCCAGCGCTCCAGCGTGAGAAAGGCGCGGCCAGCGGCGTCGGGCAGGAAGTAGCACGCTGCGTCGGGCAGCGGCTTTTCAGGGCTCGCGAAGGCGGGAAAGATGCCCGCCTGTCGAGCAAGGACGTAGGACGAATGGATGACGTCGTCGTCGGCCGAAATGACGACCGCGTCCGGCTTCGCCGCGGGCAGGGCCCCGAAGGGAAGCGCCGTCTGCATGGCCGCGAAGCGCCGGAGCGTGGCGACGGCGGGATACGGCGAGCGGTCGCGCCGGAAAATCCCCAGTTCGACGCATGGCTGGCGCCAGTTGTAGGGGGCGAAGGTCTGGCCGGTCTGGTCGAAGGCACACCACCAGAGCATGGCCCTGCAGTCGGCGGCCCAGAGGTTCCAGAGCATGGCGCGCATGTAGAGCGCGACGCCCTCGCGGCTCGTCTGCTCCTGACGGCGCGAGCCGTGTTCCTCGACAAACGCGGGCTTTCCGGCGATCTGCCCGAGGGCGAGCGTCTGCGCAGTGGCGAAGGTGAGCGAGCGCACGGAAAGGAAGTCGTCGTTGTAAACGTCGCCCCAGAAGCCGTAGGGGTGCGTCGCCACATAGTCCGAGAGCCGCCCGTTCATGGACGACGGCCAGTCGGATTCCTCCGGGATGCAAAGGCCGTTAACCCCAATCACGGGGCGAGACGGATCGGCGCAGCGGATCGTCTGGTGAATGTAGCGGAGCCAGAACTCGGAAGTCGCGGGGCCGTTGCCTTCGCCTAGGACGCACGACTCGTTGCCGCTCTCCCAGGCGACAATCGCCGTCTTCGCCCTGAGGCGCGTGACAAGGCACTCGACGTAGCGCCCCTCCCACATCAGCGCGTAGGGATCTGAGAAGAGATCGCGGTTCGCGAGCGCCGGCGGGATGAAGTTGCGGAAGGTCATCTGGCCCGTGAGGAGCGGCACGATTAGGCGAAAGCCGTGCGCCTCCGCCATGTCGCAAAACGCCTCGAAGCGCTCCACCATGCGTTCGTCCACCCCTGCCCTTCCGCACGGCGTGTCGGGCAGAGGCTCCTCGGAATCGAACATCCGCGTCTCGGCGACCTTGCGGCAGTTGTCGCCGGAAAGGAAGCAGGCGTGTATGGGCTGGAAATCCGCCCAGTTCGGGAAGACGCGCAGGAGGGTGATTCCGGCGTCCGCAAGGACGCGCAGGTCCGCCTCGACGGCGGCGGGGTCCCATTCGCGCCACATCCGCGTGGCGGCGTGGCTCGCCCAGTAGTTGGCGCCGACCGCGATGCGGCCGGAGGGAAGAAAGGTGGAATCAAGCGTTTTCATGAAGGAAACGACGGGTGCGCAATGAAGGTCGCGGGAAAAGTGATGTAGCGCCACAATTCGTCTGCAGGCACAAGTCTAGCAAAAGGCGGCGGCGAATGCGAGACCGATGCGAACCGCCCGCCGTTTTGAAATCCGCGTCGAATCGTTTCATGGGTCGCTTTTCCTTGCGATTTCGTAGAACATCCGCGCGCCGCGCCCGGAATCCACCTCGGCCGTGAACGAGAGGCGGCCGTTTTCGGCGGCGGCGGGGACGCGCTCCATGCGCGCGCCGTCCGTGGCGAGGCCCCAGACTTCGCAGGATTCGGGATGGTCCAGCGCCAGCGACACGCGGGCGGCAAAAGCCGCGATTGCGAGCGGCCGGCCCTTTCCGCCGAAACAGTCGCGTGGAGTGACGATGAAGCGAATCGCCCCGCCAGCCGGCAGTTCCGACGGCGAGAACAGGCAGGTTCCGGGAAGATTCGCGTATTTCTCCGGGAATGCGAAGCCCGGTGCCATGATGCGCCGCACGACGGCCTCCGCGCCTTCCGCCTCCGCCCGGATTTCGTAGTCGAAGACGCGATGGCCTCCGACGTTTTCCGCGCACGGGAACGTCACGGCGATGCAGGGTTCCCCGGCATGGCCGGGGCCTTCGAGCGCGTGCCCGTCAGGGCGGAACTCCACGCGCACGTCGGCACCCGCCGGGAACTGCGGCGGAGTCCCCGATGCGGCGCGGCGCGCGAAGTCGAGCGGTCCGCCTTCCCGCGCAGGCAGAGGGACGATCCACGCCGGACCAACAGGCTCGTCAAACGCGACGGCCAGGCGGTGGACGACGAGGCGTTCGGCAAAAACTTCGACGAGTTCAAAATCGCCGCCGACGTTCCTGCCCTCCCACTCGTTGGACAGAGGCGCCATCCATTTCTTCTTGTAGCTCGAATGCCACGCGGCGGAGGCGTTGATGTATTCGGGGCGCTCGTAGGGGAGGCGATGCGCCTGGGTGCTGCCCGCGCCGATGGAAGTGAAAGCCCCCTGCCAGACGCCGCGTTCGTCGGAGAGCGCGCAATGCGAATGCCCGCTGATGGCCACGGCATTAGGGAACGGCGCAAGCGCCCGGCGCGCCTCCCCCTTGTCGTCGCCGTCGGAATACGGGCCGTGGCATGTTCCGGCCGGATGGGCGTGCTGGATGTAGAAAAACGGCTTGTCCGGGTCGAGCGTCGGTGCCACCTTGGCGACGAACTCCTCGATGGGCGGCTCGACGGTCCGCCATTGCGCGCCAAGGAAGGTAAAGCCCTTGACCTCGCGCCGCCAGACAGGCGACCACTCCTGTCCCAAAAGACGGCGCCACGTCTTTTCGGGGTTGTCTCCGTAGAAGAAGCGCTTCGCCGCGAGTTCTTCCTCGGTGAAGCCGTCCCAGCGGCCTCCCCATGCGTCGATGTCGTGGTTGCCGGTGACAAGCAACAGTTCGACCGTTCCGCCATCCGGCCCGCGACCGCCGGGGAACACTCGGTTCCAGATCTCCGCGAACATCTCCATTTCTGAAATCAGCCCCGAATGGGCGATGTCGCCTGGGC
The DNA here is from genome assembly GCA_946624575.1 of uncultured Verrucomicrobiota bacterium. Classification (GTDB taxonomy): domain Bacteria; phylum Verrucomicrobiota; class Kiritimatiellia; order RFP12; family UBA3636; genus UBA3636. Next base: position 16,260 of record CAMOSH010000059.1, on the reverse strand, counting down.
AAACCACGGCGTCCACGCCCGCTTCCGCCAGACGGCGGAGCGCGTTTTCAAGAAATGCCGGTGCTTCGGCCTTGTCACCCATGTGCGGGTCGCTTACGACGCCGAATGTAAGATCCGGCTTTTCCGTGACGTCGGCGAAACCGTTTGCGCGAGCGGCAGACGGAATCAAAAGCGCAGGTGCAACGACCCAGACGGCAATGTGTTTCATTGTGTTCGTTCTTTTGTTCATGGCTTCCTCCAAATTTCATAGAACAGCCGCGCGCCGTGGCTGGAGTCGACATCGGCGGTGAACGAGAGGCGGCCGTTTTCGGCGGCGGCGGGGACGCGCTCCATGCGCGCGCCGTCCGTGGCGAGGCCCCAGACTTCGCAGGATTCGGGATGGTCCAGCGCCAACGACACGCGGGCGGCGCCGGTGCGGACGAGCGTCCGGCCCTTGCCCCATTTGAGCAGGATGCTCCGCGCGCGGTCGGCGAAGACGTTTCCTTCCGCCTGCGCGTCGGTAAGGTGCGTGACGAGAATGCGCGAAGAGGTTTCGAGCGGAGCGCCGTCGAGCGATGTCGTGAAGAACGTTGCGGGGTTGTTTTCAACGCAGAGACGCAGAGGCGCAGAGGTTTCGGACACATCATTTACAGGATTTACAGGATTGTTTTTAGCCACAAAGGACACAGAGTTCACAAAGTCTTTGCGTTCCTTTGTGTTCTTTGTGGCTAAAAATTCCACCCGCAGCGCCCCGGCTTCGTGCGCGCCGCCTTCGGCGAATACGCCGCACGTGCGCGGCGTCGCGACGCGGACGCTCCCCGCCTCGCGGTCGAGGACGAAGTCGGGCGTGTCCTCCAAATTCAATTTCCAATTCTGCCCTACATTGACATCATTGGAAACTGGCATTGGCAACACTTTCACATTGGTAACATTCGCATTGATATTTACGATTTGTGAACAATTGTGGCAATTGTCATTTGTGAACAATGGCCTCTCGCCGGCGACTCTCCCCACCTGTAGCCGCCAAGCCTCGTCCATCCATTCGGGGCGGTTCGCGGCGGGCTTGCCGTCCGGCGTAAGATGCGGCGCACCGACGTCGAGGGCGACTTTCGTTTCGAGCGGCTCCATGTCGCCGCGCAGGAAGAGGCACATTACGGCGCGTTCGGACGCCAGGTTGACGGAATCGACGGCAAGGTCGAAGAGGTGAGGCGCGCCGTAGCCTTCAGAAAGGGCGCGCTCGGTATGGGAATACGCGAAGCGCCACATTCCGGACCAATCCTGCCGCGCAGCCATCGCGCCCATGAGAAGCCCTCCCGCGCCGCGATATTGCCCCGGTCCGGGAAGATTCCATTCCGTGAGGGTGTAGGGCTTGCCGGCGATGCGCGTGAAGGCCGCGTTCGCAAGCGGACCCGATTCGACTTTGACGGGATTGCCGCCGGGGTCGAGACGGAACGCGCCCGACCAGAGCTTGCCGAGGAACTTCGGGTGATCGAGGTAGCAGTGGTTGTCCACGTAGTCGAACGTTTCGCGCAGGGCGGCCATCGCCTGGTCATCGGAGCAGTTCTGGCTGGTGAGGAGCGCCTTGCAGCCGAGAGATTCGAGATACGCCTTTTCACGCGAGAACGCCTCGCGCTCCACGAACGCGGCGAAGCACTGCGCCGCCGCGCTGTCCGCAAAGTTGTCGATTGTGGCGGGATCGGCGGGGAGAATCTCACACAGAGACACGGAGGGCGCAGAGCTGTTTGATAATGTTGCCAGTGTGGAAATGTTGCCAGTATCCAAATTCCATTCGCTCCATTTCGCCTTCGTGCAGTCCAGTTTCTTGATTCCGTTCCACGCCCACTTCATCGGTCCTTCGTTCACGAGGCAGAGCAGCGGCATGCCCGGCTCGTCTGCGTAGCGGTGGCCGGTGTAGGGGTTTTCGTGGAGCAGGAAGTCGCGGGCGAAGGACGCCCAGTTCTCGAAGGCGGGCTCGTGCAGGGCGACAAGGCTCTTGAAGACGTTGTTCGGCACAAAGCCGTCGCGGTCGAAGCCGATGTCCCGCCACGCGACCTTCCGGGAAACGTAAAGATCCGTCGTAACGTAGATGCCCGCCTCAAGGCACTTGGCGACGAGATAGTCGAGTCGGTCGATGGCACTTTCCTCACGCAGAGCCGCAGAGTCGCAGAGAGTTGTTTTTACAGGAATTGTTGGATTGTCAAGATTTGTTTTAGCCACAAAGGACACAGAGTTCACAAAGTCTTTGTGTTCCTTTGTGTTCTTTGTGGCTGAAGAATTTTTATTGTCGATTGGTGAACATTGTGGATTGTCAAGATTTGTTTTAGCCACAAAGGACACAGAGTTCACAAAGTCTTTGTGTTCCTTTGTGTTCTTTGTGGCTGAAGAATTTTTATTGTCGATTGGTGAACATTGAGGATTTGTGAACAATGATTTTTTTCCTGCGCCATTCTCTGCGGCTCTGCGGCTCTGCGTTGGCAAACAGTCCGCGAGGGCGTTGTCGTGGTGGTGGAGGCGGATGGAGTTGTAGCCGAGACGCTTCAGACGCGCGACGAGTTCGTCCGCCATGGCGTGGTCGGGGAAGTTCGCGGTTTCGCAGAGGTTCACGCCGTAGAAGCGCTGCTCCACTCCGGGAAGCCCCTCGAATTCAAAATGGCCGTCCACGGCCTTCAGCCAGCCGTGCCTGCCCGCCGGGGCGCCGGTCCAGCCCATCGCGGAGAAGTCGAGCGCGCTTCCCGCGACGATGTTCTTCCGGTTTTCCAGCGGAATCCAGTCTTCGCCCGCTTCGACGACGGCGATCTCGTCGCGCTCCACGGCGATTCCGTCCGGGTGCGAGATCGTGCAGTCGAAGGAAAGCGGACGCGCCGTGGGCGCGTCCCTACCGGAGACCTCGTTTGGTAGGGACGTTTCCACGAAACGTCCGAACTTCGGCAGTTCCACCCGTACCGAGAAGTTCGGCCCCCACAGGCGCGAATCCTGAAGGAGGAGGTTCATCGGCTGCGGGAAGCGCAGTTCCACGGGCTTGCGCGTCTCCGGATCGACGTAGGAGAAGGAATCGGCCCGGCCGCGCCAGAGGTGCATCTTCCCGTATTTTTCCGGAAAAACGCCGTTCGCGGCGTCGCCCGCGCGCCAGGCAAGGCCGACCATGTCCCTGGCGGGAATCGTGAACTCCATCGCCACGCACTCGGCGCGGATTTCGGTGAGCGCGGTTGCGCGGAGGGAGAGAATGGCGGACGACGGGTGGGGAGAGTCCTCCGGGCGAGCCGCTTGCGCGACAAGCGCAACCTGTCCCGTCACGCACACTGCGCCGGAGTCGTCCTTCATGAGGAAGGCGAAGTCCGGCTCGCTCGGAGAGCTCGCCCCACCACCCAGGACCGGCTCGCCCGTGATCGTCCCCGTCCAGCCTGCCTTGTAGATGCGCAGGCCGAGCGCCGCGTCGCCGCCGCCGAGCGCCACGTCGCCGTTCGTGGCGAGGCGCAGGGCGAAGGGCGCGTTTTCAGATGCCCAAGTGGATCCAACGCAAAGAACGCCGAGAATTATGCAAAGGGACGCAAGAGTTTTCATCGTTCCATCAAGTCTTCATGTCTTCAGGTATCGTGAAGAACGGCCCTCGCCGATGCGGCGGATGCTGCCATTGCGCACCATTTTTCCGAGAACGGCTTCGATGGTCGTAGGACTCACATCCGGCAGGATCCGGCAGAGGTCCGCCTTTGAAAGCGGGGTAAACGCCTCCATGATCACATGTTCGATCCGAGACTTCTTCGTGGTCCGCTTCGCCTCGACAGACGCGAAGCGCTTGTCCAGCTCGCTATAGCATGCGTAGAGCGTGGTGAGGAAATCGATCACAAACGGGAAATATCTGGGCGCATTTTCATCCCAGCCGACGGACGACTCCTTCAGCGCGGCGTAGTAGTCGAGTTTCCGGTCGTTCACGGCTCCCTCGAAGGAGACGTATTTGCCGGCGTCGAAACCGTTGCGGTAGAGCAGCAGCAGCGTCAGCAGACGGCTCAGGCGCCCATTCCCGTCGCGGAAGGGGTGGACGCACAGGAAATCGAGAATCACGCAAGGGATGAGCAGCAGCTTGTTGATGGAAGCGTCATCGCGCGCCTCGGCGTATGCCAGGACCAGCTGCCGCATGGTTTCGGGGGTTTCCGCAGCGCTTGTCGGCTGAAAGCGGACGACGCGGCGGCCATCCGGCATGCGTTCCGCGATAACGTTGTCATCCTGTTTCCACGAACCGTCGGATGCCGGGTCTGCCAACCGCATCATTCTGGCATGGAATGCGCGGATGTCACTTTCGCGGAAGTCGTGGGCTGCGTGATGGACGTGGATTTCCTCCAGTACATCGCGGTATCCGGCGATCTCCGCCTCCGTGTGGTTGAGCGGAATCGCCCCGCCGACGACAATGGCGCGGATTCGGTCGTCCGTGGTGACAATGCCCTCCATGGCGTTGGATGCCTTAACGGATTCGATCTTCGCCATCGTTTCGAGTTCGCGGAACGCAACGGGGTTTTCCCTCCGGCGTAACGCGGACATCGTTTTCAGCGATGCGATGTTGGCTGCCAGAGTGACAAGTTGCGCTGGCAGCAGGGAATCCTTCAAAAACGAGTAGTCAAAAACATGCATGGGGTCGCAATCTCCTAAACAGGTTGTCTTTCTGCATCAATTCTAGTAGATTATATGCAGAAAAGCAACTCGTTTCTGCATATACTTTTGAAATTTGTATGCAGAAAGCGACTTTCCTCCCACTCCCTTACGGCTCGACGCCCTGGCGACGTAGTTCGGTCTGGATGGCGGCGGCGGGAAGGTCGCGGGGGAGGATTCCCCGCTTGGCGGCCAAGGCTGCGGCAACGCCGACCCCCTGCCCCACGTTGAGGCAGATCGGCATGGCGCGGAAGTTGGAGTGCGCCTTGTGCGTCCCGCCAATGCAGCGTCCGGCGAGCAGCAGCCCGTCGAGCGATTCAGGCACGCACGACCTGTAGGGGATGGTGTATTTGCCCTTGGCGCGGAACTTTTGCTGGGCCCCGTTGGCGTCAAGACCCGCCCCCTTGGTGTTGTGGATGTCGAAGTTGAAGTGGTTGCGCGTGGCGATCCAGTCGTCGAATTGCCGCGCCTCGACGATGTCTTCCTCCGTCATCGTGTGGAGCGTGCGGAAGTGTCGCGTCTCGCGGACTCCGATCTGGGAGGCGGAGGCCACGACGTAGCAGTACTCGTATCCGGGGGCGTATTTGCGCAGGAACGCGACGATGGCCTCCATCTGGCGGCGGCAGACGAGTTCGGCGCGGGAGAGCGCGGCCGCGTCGGTGCCGTCGATGTCCGTGACATTTGTCATGTTCACGCACATCTCGCCGGGGAGGTGCTGGTGGTAGAGCAGCACATGCCCCGCCGGAGCGGGGAGGTTGGCGCGGCCAAGCGCCTGGATTTCACCGGACGGCACCTCCACAGTCGTCTCGAAGCTGCCGGGAGAAATCGCGCGGTCGGTATCGACGCCCCCAAGGCGGAACATCAGCGTTACGGGCTGGCATTTGCCGTCGCCCTCGCGGCCCATGTCGAAGGCGGCTCCGGCGCGGGCGGCAACGTCGCCGTCGCCCGTGGCATCGATCACGACCTTGGCCGTCAGCGCCTCGCGGCCAGACTTGCTTTCGGTCACGACGCCCCGGACGCGCCCGCCCTCGACAATCGCGTCCACGACCTGCGTGTAAAGGCGCACCTTCACGCCCGCCTCGTCGAGGAGGCGAAGGTAGGCGTTCTTCAGCGCCTCGTGGCAGATGGCGTTGTCGGGTTTCCCGCGCTCGCTCTCCGGCAGCAGGACGCTCCCGGCCTGCGCGGCGGAGATTTCGGCGAGAAGGGGCGACTCGGTCTGGCCTGTCCAATGCGACATCATCCCCGATGTGGAGACGCCGCCGACGGCGTTGCCCGCCTCCACGAGCAGGACGTTCCCGCATCCGGCGCGGGCCGCGCCCAGCGCGGCGCCGATGCCGGCGGGGCCGGCACCGCACACGAGGACGTCGGCTTCCGCTGCGACGGGTATGGTTCGAGATGGCTCTGTGTAGGTTTTCATTGTCCGCCTCCGGCGGCGGCCTTGCCGACCGCCTCGCCCAGCGCGACGGCGCTGCCGGTCACGCGGTAGCTGGCCTGGGCGTAGAAGTCGCCGGAGATGCAGCGTCCGGCCATGAAGAGGTTGTCGGCGTCCTTCGCGATGCAGCTCCGCAGCGGGATCTGGAACGGGCGGAACGCCACACCGCCAGAGTTCCCGGCGGCTTTGGCGTCGTTCATCTTTTTGTCGATGCCGTGGATGTCGATGCCGAAGCGCGAGGTCGTGACGGCGTCGGGGAAGGTCGCGCCGCGCTCGATGTCCTTCTTCGTGACGGTGTAGCGCCCGTGGATGCGGCGCGCGTCGCGGTGGCCGATCTGCTCCGCCGTGGCGATGACGCGAAAGCCCTTCCACGGCCCGCCGCGCGACGCCAGCGCCGCCGCGAGGCCGACGATCTCGCGGCGCGCCCGCATCGTCGCCTCGGAGATCGCCTCCGCATCATCGACCCGCAGCGCGTATTCGTGGTTGGCCATGAAGCAGAAGACGTTTTTGTGCAGCCGGAAGAGCGTCGGGTCGCCGTAGCTCGGTTCCACGCCCGCCTCGCGAAGGGCCGCCTTGAGACGCCGCGTGGCGCAGATGTGGTGGCTGCGCTCCGTGCCGTCGGGGGCCTTGTCGCGGGTCCACATGGCCGGTTCGTTCGAGACGAAGGGGGCCAGCTTGTCGCCGTCATCGACGGCGACGAGGGCGTTCAGCGTGGCGGGCTGGCCATGCGGCAGTCCGGGATACCCATAGTCGAAGCCGCATCCCGCGAGCGCCGCGAGGTCGCCGTCGCCCGTGCAGTCGATGAACGCAGCCGCCGCCCACTCCCGCCTGCCGGACTTCGATTCCGTCGCCACCGAGGCGACGTTGCGGCCGGAGGCGTCCCTCGCCGCCGCGACGACGGGGCTGCCCAGCAGCACCTTCACGCCCGCTTCGCGGCACATCTCCTCGCAGACGAACTTCATGTATTCCGGCTCGTACACCCAGTCCCTGTCGGGCGGATAGGCGTCGGTTTTGTCGCACCGCCGCGCGCCGAGGGCGTCCAGACGCCGGATGATCTCCCAGCCGATCCCGCTCTTGTCGAAGTCGAAGACGTAGGAGAGCAACCCCGCCGTCCAGACGCCGCCCAGGCACCCCTGGCGCTCCAGCAGCAGCACGCGCTGTCCGGCGCGCGCCGCCGCCACCGCGGCGGAGACTCCGGCCGGTCCGCCGCCGGCGACGATGACATCGAACGTGCTTGTGTCCATCCGCTACCGAAGGGTGATCACCGTGGCCTGTGCGCCAAGCGTCAGGGCGCCGTTGGCGTCAAGCTGGATGCGGCAGTCCTTGGCCCTTCCGTTCACGGTCACGGCCCAGTTCTTGAAGTTCGCCGCTCCGGTGGCGCCGTCGAGCGCGAGAAGAACCGGCCCGTAGAGATTGGTTCCCGACGGAACGTTCACAAGGGAGAGTATCCCGTTTGCAGGAATCGCGAGGCCGCGGATCGTGCCGCCGAGGCTCGTCCAATCGACCTCGATGGCGTTCACCGACACGCCGGTGGCGGCGGCAAGGTCGAGCGTCGCGCCGGCCGCGACCTTCGCGGCGACGGTCGCGGCGGTGTTCGCAACGACATCGCCCGAGGACAACACAGGGAACGGGTTTCCATTCCACATTTCCGTATCTTTCGGTGTGCTGCCTACGGCTATGGAAATCGTTTCCGATCCTCCAGATCGGTCATTTGCCCAAGAGTAGTAGGCCCCATTGCGGAGGCCGTTCTCGTCGTATTCTGCAACCTTGCGCCAACCGGAAACGCCGTCGGGGCTGGATTCGATGGTAATCATCTCCGCGAGTTGGTCGTGCTGGCGGTAGCTGGAGAACCAGCAAACGGGATTCGCGCTGTCGGCAAGTCGGGCCGTGAGCGTAAATGTCGCCGTCCCCTTCGCCTCCTTGTAGGCGCGCAAGTTGTTGACGCTCAGACCGTATTTGGCGTAATTTGAATTGAAGATCGACTGCGGACTCTCGGAATATTGCGACGTGGTTGAGTATGTTAGCCCATCCGAAAACGTGAACGTTCCGGCTTCGAGACTCGTTGCCGCAAGCCCCTGTCCGGCGAAGGAGAGGTTTTTCGCGACCCAGTTTCCGTTCTTGTCGAAAAGGCCCAGCTTGCCGACAGCGGCGATGTCGCTACTGCCCGCACGGTTGGAGAAGTCAAAGGAGAAGCGGTAGTATTTGTCGGTGTTGCCGCGGTCGCAGACGGCCAGCGTTCCGGCGGCGATATCGATCGCTGCGGGCATGGTCGCCGCGCCTTCGACGCGCACCAGTCCCGCGCCGCTCTTGCGCAGCGTTCCCGCTCCGGAAAACGAGACGTTTTGCGCCGCGTTCGTTTCGCCAGCGCCAGCAACGAGTTCAAGCGAACCGGAGATCGTGACGGTTTGCGGATTGACGAGTCCAAGTTCGGAAAGCAGTACCGGCCAGGTGTTTCCAACTGTAGTCGTTTTTTCGAAATATGTTGCTGCATTTGTTGGCGTTGATTCGGACATCCACGTCCCGCCAACGACATCGCCGACCGTCAGCGTTCCCGCCCCGATCCCTTTTGCAATGCGAACGCCCTTGGCGACCGTGCCGGAGAACGAGGACTGTAGCCCGTCCGCGCCCAGCACCAGCGTCCCAGCCTTTGATGCCGAGTTCGTGACGAACGTGTTTGCGCCCATGTAGAGGTTTCCGACCTTGGACGAATGGCCGTTGAGGTCGATGCCGCTGTATTCGGTCGCGGTCGGCGTCTTGTCCTTGTGCAGACCGAAGCGGAGCGTGCGCGCCGCCGTTTCCGAGTAGGGAAGCGCGTTGTCAACGGTCGTCTTGACCATGGCGTTCGTGAAAACGAAGTCGCCCGCGTGGTTCCAGACGAGGCGCGGATCGTCATAGGGGGCGTTGAAGGAAACCGTGCCGCCGTATGTCGCGCGCTCGCGGCCGTCGAAAAGGACATCGCCGCTACCTTCCGTTTGGATCGTGCCTTTATTTGGCGAATACGGCAGATGCCAAATGGATTTTTGGTTCCAGTTGTTGAACAACAGGCGTATCGGTTTCCCGTTTTCGCCGCGCAGCACGATTTTCGTGCCAGCGTTCGGCAGGTAGAAACCCTTTGTCGAGGAGTTCACCGCAGAGACAGAGCCTCCGGCGAAGGTCACGACAGCGGGCTTGGCATTGTCGTTTCGCATTTCAAGCAGGGCTGGGAACGTGTTGAACGCGCATTCAAGCCGCATGAAATCAATTTCCACGTCGTCGGTTTCGGCGGTGTCAGTCACCGTCATGTAGTAGGGGAACACCTTGTCCCAGAGGTTCCCGGTCAGGGTGATGGCGGGGGTGGCGAAGCGGCCGGAGACAGTCACCCTGCCCGATGTTGGCACGACGAACGAGCCCTGTTCCGTGATGGCGATTCGCCCGGAATCGCCGATGGCGACCGAGGTGTTGGCCGTGATTTTTCCGGGACTGGCGATTGTCAGGACGTTGCTCACAGAGACGTTGTCGTATGTGTTGTCCGTCGTGACGGTCATCGGGGAGTCCACCGTCAGGTCGGCGGCGGCGAGTCGGGTCGCGGGCAGCGCGAATAGCGCCGCAAGCGATGCGATTGCGAGAACCTTGCGGGTCCCGGCGTCGGTTGCGTTGGTCGTTGCGTTCATTTGTGTTTACTCCTTGGTTGGGGTGTCTGTGGAAAGGGTGTCGGCCGCAAACTCGCGGCGGATTTTGCCGGCGCCGGTGAAATGCTCGCGCGTCACGGCGCCTTCGGCGTCCTCGGATTCGATCCAGAAGGGCGTCCCGGCCTCCACGACGCGCTTCGGGTCGGGGACGAACTCCGTCTCGTAAACGAAGGAGCCGTCGGGGGCGAACGAGAAGGTGGAAACAAAGTCGATGGGCGCCTCGTATCGCGCCTCTTCCTGGCGGCTGGAGTGGCGTGTCTGGCCCGTGAAGCGCAGGCGCAGGCCGCCGTCGGCGTCGCGCGAGAAGGCGAGTTCGGTGTCGGCGTCCCAGCCCTGGCGGACGACCTTGCGCCGCCAGCCCTCCCCTTTTTCGGCGCAGAGTTCGACGCGGCCGCACTGCTTGCGGCCGTCGCGCCAGACGCCCGTCAGCACGCCGTGGCGGTTCACGCGCACCGTGAGGCCGCCGTCCTCGAAGACCCATCCGCAGAAGTCGCCGCAGAGCCGCGCGTCGCCGGTCGCGACGGTTTCGAGGTCGATCGCGGCCGCCGTCATGCGCTCCACGCGCTCGCCCTCCGGCCCTTCCACCGACACGGCCAGGACAGGGTCGTCGCCGACGCGGTCCAGCACCTTGACGCGGGCGGCGGGGTGGAAGCCGGAAAGCGCGGCGGCCTCGCCACCGGAAATCGCGCCGACGAGCGCGCCGCCATCGCCGCCGAAGCCAAGCGGATGCGCGAGGGAGTCGAAGCGGACGGCGCCCTCGACGGGCGTCCTGTAAACGAACCCCTCGACCGTTTCGAAGGTCGGATGCCGCACGATCCACGGCGACTCGTAGTTGCCGTCCGCGGCCTTCACGAACCAGCGTTCGCCGTTGCGGAAACGGTAGAGGCGCCGCCCGTCCGGCTCGACGCTCCTCTCCACGGCAAGTTCCCCCTGCGCGGGGTGTAAGACGAACGGCTCCTGGCGGGGCGGCGGCGTGGCGCCGAAGAGCCGCCAGGAAACCGGCGGCAGCGTCTCGCCGAGGAATGGAACGGGATCCGCGTTGAAGTTGAGCGCGACCGCGACTTCCCCGCCGTTCTCCCGCCGGACAAACGCCAGGACGCCGTCCGGGGCGTCGCCGATCCACTCGACGCCGCCGCGCACAAGGGCGGGGTTGGCCGCGCGCCACGCGAGGACGTTCCGCCAGTTCTCGAACGAGCCGTCCTCGCCCTCCTCGTAGATCATGGGCATGCCGGGGAGGAAGGCCGTCAGGGCGAACAGGAGGTTCCGCGACTGCTGGCCATACATTTTCAGGGCGCGGAGGGTGTCGTGGCTTTCGATGTAGCGCATCCGCACGATGCCGGGGAATCCGGCGCGGGCCTGCTGGTCCAGCCACGTGCGGAGGTCGGCGACGAACGTTGCGGTGTCTGCGAACGGCGCGTCGTAAAGCACCCGGTGGCAGAGCGCGATGTCGTAGATGGCGTCGGCCGTCGCGCCGTGCGCGTTGCAGAGCGACTCGGCGAGCGTCACGGCCGAGGGGTTTGCGCGCCGCGCGCCCGCCCGCATGCCGCGCTGCTGGTTGAGGCCGCCCTGCCACGAGGCGTAGCTCGCGCGGGCGTAGGGGATGTCGCGGCTCCAGTTGTCCCCGCGCGAACCGTAGGGCACGTCCATGCGCCAGCCGTCCAGGGCGTAGTCGCGCGTGTAGTCCTCCACGTATTTCGACATGTAGTCGATCCACGTAGGCCAGTTGAAGTCGGCGCACCAGTAGGTCCACGTCGGCTTGCCGTCCTTCCTGTAGGTCAGCCATTCGGGATGGTCCTTGAAGCGCTGGAAATGGCTGGATCCGCCGTGCGCCACGGCGTCGTGCCAGACCGCCAGCCCGGCGGAGTGCGCGCGGGCGACGTAGTCGCGGAAGTCGTCGGGCGTCCCGGTCTCCGGGTCGATGCGGTAGTAGTCGTCTGGATTGTAGCCGCCGTTCACGGGCCGCACCCAGACCGTATTCGCGCCGAGCGCCGCAAGGGCGGGGAGGACCTCGCGCTTCGCCGCGAAACCGCCGTCGTATTCCCCCTTTCCCAGCCCTTTCCGCTTGTGCTGCTCGACGGGTCCCTTCATGCCCGTGGAATAGACGACGCGGGCCCTCATCGCGGCGCGGTCGCAGCCTTCGGGCGGGCGCTGGCCGACGGCCTCGTACCAGCGAGGGATGGCGGCGTAGGCGCCCTCGACGCCGCCCGTTCCGCGCAGGACCCAGACATCGCCGGACTTCTGCGGCGCGCCCTTGCGGACGTAGCCCTTCGAGGCGAAGCCGATTCGCACCTCCACCGCGCCGTCGCGCTCCGTCACGTGGGCATACGCCATGTCGGAGTAGTCGCGCGAAACGTCCGCGAGCCACATCGTCCAGGTGCCGTCGCCATGCTCCACAATCACCGGGCAGGGATCGGCGCCCCACGAGCCGTCGAACGTCCTTCCCGGTTCGAACTGCGGGCGGCGGCGAGCGAAGAGCGGCCAGTGCGCCGGCATCGACCAGCCGCCCTCCGGGCCAACCGGCTCCGGGGCGAACTTGAAGTCGATGCCGTTCAGCTCGTCCTCGTCGGCGCCGGTCGTAATTTCGGCCCACGTGCGGACCGCATCGAGCTCAGGATGCGCCTCCTCACAGAAGCGGATGTCGGGCGCGGCAAAGGCCGGAAGCGCGGCGGCCATCGCCGCGAACGCCAAGTCGAGACAGAATCCGTTTTTCGAGCCGTTCATGGTCTGTGCACGATGCGCGGGGGACGCCCACCATGGGCGCCATCGCCGCGTGTCGCGAACCATGATACCACTTCGCAACGACACGACCGATGGTTTTGGCCAAAGTTTTTTTGATCACGATCGGTGCAGGGCGCGCCATTCCTTCATCGAGGTCCTGACCCGCTTGCGGAAGATCTGGCGCAGCTCCACTTCCGAGCCGAAGCCGCACATGTCGGCGACGACGCCGAGCGGCGTGTCGGTCTCGGCCAGCAACGTCAAGACGCGCGCAAGGCGCACCTGCTCGATTTCCGCGCGGACGGAATGGCCCATGGCCTCGCGGAACCGCAGCGTGAAAAGGCTCTTCGTCACGCCGCTGCGCCTGATGACATCCGCGGCGGCGAGTCCCTCGCAAGCCTCGCGTCGGATCATGTCCACGGCCTCCAGGACGAACGGCTTGCTCCATCGATGCCCCCGCGTCGATTTCCGGCGTTCCACGAGCAGGGGACCGAAGGAGGCTGGCGCCGCCTCGCGCCTCGCGCGAGGTTTCCCTGCGGCGCAGCGCGCCAGCAGCGCCCTTGCGGCAAGATAGCCCGACAGCTCGAAGTCGATCACCACGGACGAAATGCCATGCCTTGCCGCCGAGTCGGACGGATCGGAGGCATTGGCGCCGACGAGCGTCGCGTCATGCGGCATGGACCGGTGCGCGGCGCGAAACGCCCGCGCGACATCGACCGCGATGGCGTCGTTGACGGCAAAAATCGCGCAGCGGCGCGGAAGGGATGCGACCCAAGCCCCCAGGCGCGTTCGGAACGCTTCCTCGGATTCGTCGCGCCTGCCGTCGAAGACCAGGCACTCCCTTCCGTCCCTCCGGCAGCAGTTGCGGAAGGCGGCAATCCGTTCGTCCGGCCACGTATGGAAGAACATCCACTGGGAAACGACCGCAAAGACAGGCGGCATCCCGGCCGCCAGTTCGCGGTATGCGGCCTCGGCCACGGCGGCCTCGTCGCAATGGACGGACGCCTTGACGCCGCGCCACTTGGGCATGCGCGGCACATCAAAATAGACGGACGGGAACCCGCGGAAAAGGCCCGGACGGAGGAACGGAGGCTCGACCACGCATCCCATTGGCCGCAAACGGGCCAGCGCCGCCGGCACCTCCTCGATGGAGCAGTCGCTCCGCCCGAGCGTCGCGACCTCGATGCCGCGCGCGGCGGCGTAGCGCCGGATGCCGTCTAGCCGGCGCCGAAACAGCCCCGCCGCCGCGCACTCGTTGAAATTTACGTAGAGAATGGCCGCGGCCATCTTCGTCAGTAAAGTGCCAGCTCGAACGGGCCGCAGGGCAGCCCTTCGCCGTTCACGAGATTGCAAACGGGGTAGTCGTCCCATGCGAAGCGGACTTTCACGGGGGCGAAGCCTTCGGGCACCGCGACGGAAACGGTCTCTCCCGACAGGGTGGCGCCGGCCCAGACGGCCCGGCCGTCGGCGGCTACGAGCTGGAATCCGGAAACCGCGCCGCCGTCCGAGGTCGAAAGCCCGCTGGCGTTTCTGAACGTGACGGAAACGGTTCCGCCGCCAAGCGTCGCCGCCTGGGGAATCGGCCCCGCCTCCACCACGCCGTCGAGTCCGTAGGCGCGGGCAAGCGCCAGACGGGCGAGGCGCTCGCCGACGGTCTTCTTGTCCTTCGGATGGATGTCGGCGTGGTCGCCGACGTCGATCGCGACCGCCGTGCCCGACTGGACGAGCGTTTCGCCAAGCCTCGTCTGCGCCCAGCGCATCTCCGCCCATTTGCTGTCGAAGGGCGCTTCATGGGTTTGTTTGAAGGCGGCGAGCTGGACGAGGTAGATGGGCATGCCGTCCGGATGCGTGAAGTGCGCGCGCCAGTCGGCGGCCATCGCGCGGAACTTCTTCTCGTAGAGGGCGCCGCCGCCCCCGACGTCGGAGCAGCCCTGATACCAGATGGCGCCCTTGAGCGCCATCGGGAACAGCGGGTGCAGCATGGCGTTGTAGCACGCGGAGGGGGTCCAGCAATTCACCGAACCGTCTTTCGGCTTGGGGTCGAACCGGAATTCCTCGTATCGCCACTCGCCGGCCAGGGGCACGGCTGATCCGTCGGCGAGCGCGAGCGTCAGTTTCTCGGGGTTTGAGATGACGCCGCCCCCGATTCTCCAGTCGATGACCTTCACGGCGATGACGTTGCGCCCCTCGCGGAGCGTCCCGGCCGGAACCTTGTAGGAGCGCAGCACGTCGTAGCTGGCGCTCGACCCCACCTTCGCGCCGTTGACCCATGCGATGTCCTCGTCGTCGATGATGCCGAGGTTCAGCGTCGCCTCGCCCGCCGCCTGGGCGGCCGAGAGGTCGATTGCGCGACGATACCACACGCAACCGTCGAAATCCTTGTCGATGTGCTTCTCGAAGGGAGCGGGAAGCGAGACCGCCTTCCATGCGGAGTCGTCGTAGCCGGCCCCTTCCGCGGCGATGTCGCCCTTCGCCTTGCACTCGGTCTCCCAAAGCGCGATGCGCTCCGCCAGCCCCTCCTTGCCGCCCGCGGCCTCGAACTCGCTCGCGGTCTTCGCCGCGCCGGCCACGGAGCGGTCGTGCTCCTCGGCCAGTTCCGGACTGATTCCCCGGTAGGCTTCCCGCGAAATCCACGTCTTGATCGGAGAACCCGACCAGGACGCCTCGACAAGGCCGATGGGAACGTCTGGCAACGCCTTGCGGAGCGCCTGCCCGAAGAACCATCCGCAGGCCGAAAAGGTCTTGGAGTGCGCAAAGTCGGAACGCGTCCATGACGACGGATGCTGGAGACGGTCGCATGGCGCGAGGGCGGCGGCGTTGTGGTCGTCGAAGAGCCGCATCATCGGGTCGTCCGCGCTTTCGATGTCCTCCCTGCCACGGGTGAGGCGCCAGCCGTAGTTCATGTCCATGTTGGACTGCCCCGAGCAGAGCCACACGTCGCCGATGGCGATGTCTTCGAGCGTCGTGGACTCGCCGTCAGGCCCGGTTGCGCGAAGCGTGTGGCCGAGACCCGGCTCGCGCTGCGCTGGGAACGTCACCTGCCATCGGCCCGACTGCTTGTCGGCGGTTGCGGAAAGCCGCTGGTCGTCGAGCGCCACGGTCACCGCGGAGCCGGGTTGGGCCGTCCCCCAGACGGGCAGCGCGCAGTCGCGCTGCAGCACGGCGTGGGCGGTGAACGGCGCGGCGAAAACGGGCGCGTCGGCCAGACAGAGCCTGGCGGCGGAAGCCGCAAATGCGGCGATGGCGATGGAGGCAGACTTGTTCATGGATTGCCTTCGTTTTCATGAAGGAAACGACGGGTGCGTCGTGGAGGGCGCGGGACCCGATGATAGCGGAACGTGGCGGTCCGTTCAATACGTTCTTCCACCGCGCCGCGATTTGGAATCTCTGCGCCGCCGCGGGGCGCGACCAAAAATTGTCCATGCAATGGAACGCAAAGAGCGCTATGAAAATTGCGGCTGTGGCACCGGACGCCGCCGTTGGCGGCTATGCCACAAGCCGCCATTTTCTGTCCACTGCTTTTGGCCCGGCAAAAAAGCGGGCCGATTGTGTCATAGCCGCGCAGCGGCGTTCGATGACACATCGGCCCGCGCGATTGCGTCCTTTGCGTTCTGACAAAGTGTGGTCACACCCTCAAGTAGATTCCATGTTGACACGATGTCAGCGACGGGGACGGGCGGATGCCCGGCGCCCCGGACAACGAAAGGAAAACACAGGGACACCTTGACATGAAGAAATTTCCGAAAATCGCCCTCGGCGCCAGGGCCTGTGGCAACGACGGCACCTTCGGCGCCGCCACGAAGTTCATCAAGGCCCGGCCTCTTC
>CAMOSH010000058.1 GCA_946624575.1 uncultured Verrucomicrobiota bacterium | reverse complement strand
GCCATTCCGCCATCACCATCTCGTCAAAGGGGATGACAAAGTTTGGTCACACCCTCCGCTGATTTTTCGCTTGACAAAAGCGCGCCTCTTTGGTTGAATCCGCCGCGTTTTCACGCACCCCGGGCAATTAGCTCAGTTGGTTAGAGCATCGCTTTCACACGGCGGGGGTCACTGGTTCGAGTCCAGTATTGCCCACCATCGCGCGTTCAAGCGCGCGCCGGAAAATCCGCAATGAACAGAATCGTTTTCAAAAAGCGGCTTTCCGAGGCCGGCATCTGGGAGATGGCGTTCGAGGCGCCGCACATAGTCCGCGAACACAAGGCGGGCCAGTTCCTCGTCCTGCGGGCCGACTCCGAAAACGGAGAACGAATCCCGCTGACAATCGCCGATTCGGACGAGCGCGCCGGCACCGTGAGCGTCGTGTTCCAGACTGTCGGGGTGACGTCGATGAAGCTCGCCGCCCTGAAGGTCGGGGACTGCATTCCGGACGTGCTTGGCCCGCTGGGGAGGCCTTCGGAAATCGACAAGTTCGGCAAGGTCGTCCTTTGCGGCGGCGGCATCGGCATCGCGCCGATACACCCGATCGCGCAGGCGATGCGGGCCGCCGGAAACCACGTGATCTCCATTCTCGCCGCCCGCAACAAGGACCTGATCATCTTCGAGGATCGGATGCGCAAGGCGAGCGACGAGGTCATCATCTGCACCGACGACGGGTCCGCCGGGCGCAAGGGGCTCGTCACGGAGCCGCTCAAGGAACTCTGCTCCAGCGCCGAACCGCCGGACAGGGTCATCGCCATAGGACCGGCGATCATGATGAAATTCTGCTCCGAGGCGACGCGTCCGTTCGGAATTCCGACGTTCGTGTCCCTCAACACGATCATGATCGACGGCACCGGGATGTGCGGCGGATGCCGCGTTTCCGTCGGCGGAAAAATGCAGTTCGTCTGCGTTGACGGACCGGACTTCGACGGGCACGCCGTCGATTGGGACAACATGATGCAGCGCGCGCGGTCGTTCCGCGCGTTCGAGTCCTCCGCGCGCGACCACTACTGCCGGGTGATGGCCGAAGCGGACGCCGCCGCCGCTGCGTCAGGCACCGCGTCCCGCGCCTAAGCGGAGGCCTGGGCGGCGCCAAGTCAAATAGCGGCGCCTAAGCTGCGCGCGGCTAAAGCGACTCGCTGACGAGCTTGTCAATCGCGTCGCACGAGCGTCCCAGCGCGCCGCGCGAGGCGGCCACGACGGCGTCGGCGCGCTCGCCGAGCGAACGGCGCAACGACGCGTCCGCCATCAGCCGGGCAGTGCATTCCGCGAGCGCGGCGGCATCGGCGACCTCGCAGATTGCGGATTCCTTCCGGAATGCAGCCATCACGGCCGAGAAATTTTCGAGATGGGGTCCGCAGATCACAGCCTTGCCGAAGCTGGCCGGCTCGATCATGTTCTGCCCGCCTTCGTTCGGGGGCAGCGATTTTCCCACGAAAACCAGATCGGCCTGCGAATAAAGCGCAAAGAGTTCGCCTGTGGTGTCCACAAGAAGAATCGGCGGCAGTCCCTGGCCGGCGGACGGCGCCGGGGCGTCCGCGCCAAGGCGCGAGCGCCGCAGCACGGAAAATCCTGCGGCGGAGAGTTCGGCCTCCACTTCGGCGGCGCGCTCCGCGTGGCGCGGCACAAGCACCAGCCGCCAGCCTGGCGTCCGCCCCGAAGCGGAACGCCAGGCTTCGGCTAGCGCGAGTTCCTCGCCGGGCCACGTCGAACCGCCGAGCAGGACTGGATCCCGCCCTGGTTCGATTCCGCCGGCGCGCAGGGTCGCGCGCGCCCTCTCGATTTTTTCCGCAGACGGAGGCGGCACGTCGAACTTAACAGACCCGGTCACCTCGATTTGGCCGGGATTGGCGCCTGCGGCGACGAGACGGTCGCGGTCCAGGGCCGACTGCGCAAGAAGACGGTCGAATGAGCGGAGCACCGGACCGAAGAAAAACCGAAGCCTGCGGTAACCGGGGGCGGACCTGTCCGAGACGCGTCCGTTGAGAAGAAGCATCGGGACGCCCTTGCGGCGCAGCGAACGCACGAGATTCGGCCAGAGTTCGGATTCCGTCAGCACCAGGGCGCGGGCGTTCACGACCGACAGCGCGCGCTTCACGCAGCGCGGAAAATCGAGCGGCAGGTAGAAAACGACGTCGTCGGGGCCGGCGATCTTTTCGCAAGTGGCGCGCCCCGTGGAACTTGTGGTGGAAATGAGGCAGGAAAAACCTGGATGGCGGCGGCGCAGCTCGCGTATCACAGTGCCTGCCAGATTGGCCTCCCCGACGGACACGGCGTGGAACCAGACGCGCGGCTTTTCGGAAAGCCGCCGCGCGGTCTCCGGATCGAAGCGCCCGAAGCGCTCGCCGAAATGGGCCCGGTAGCCGCCGCGCTTTTTCATGCGACGGAGAAATGAGGGAAGCATTGCCGCGTAGGCAATGGCGAAAACGACGTTGTAGACGATCCAGCGCATGGCTCCGCGATGCTAGCACACGCCCCGGCATTTTGAAACTTCCCGCGCGGCGGAATCGAACGGCGCGGGTTTCCGGCGCTTGATTCCACCGTGCGGCGGCGGTATGATGCGGGCGCATGGACGTGGTGCTTTTCTTCCAATCGACGACCGGGAAGTCGTGGCGTCAGAAACTCGCCGGGGCCTTCGCGGGTGCCCGCGAGCGCGGCTGGCTGCTGCAGGTGGCCGACGGGGGGGACTCCCCCGCGCGAATCCGCGAGGCGCTGCGCACGTGGAACCCCGTCGGATGCCTCGTGGACAGGGCGCAGTGCGCCGGTCGCGTCCCGGACGCCGCCTTCGGGGACCTTCCGGTGGTGTATCTGGACCAGGATCCCGGGCGGCCGAGCGCCCGGCACCCGTGCGTTCTCCACGACTCTGCGGCGACCGCGCGCGCCGCCGCGCGCGAACTGATGGGCGACGCGCGCGCCTCGTTCGGGTTCGTCGGCTCCGATCCGCCGCGCTTCTGGAGCCACGAGCGCGAAGCGGCGTTCCGGGACGCGGTCCGCGCCGCCGGCGGCCGCTTTTCGTCGTACAGGGACGGCCCGCTCGGCGCCTGGATCGCATCGCTGCCGCGCCCCTGCGCCATACTGGCCGCGAACGACGCCGCGGCGCAGCGCGTCCACCACGCGGCACTCGCCTGCGGCCTGCGCATTCCCCAGGACGTGGCTCTCTGCGGAGTGGACGACGACGAGCTTTTCTGCGACGCGGTGCGGCCTGGCATCTCCAGCGTAGCGCCGGACTTCGAAAAGGCCGGACGCCTGCTCTCGGACGCCCTTGCGCGCGAAATGGAGCGTCCGGGAAGCGGCCCCTGGCTTGAACGCTACGGGCCGCTGATGGTCAGGCGCCGCGGCTCGACCGGAACGGCAGGCACGGCCTCGGCGGCCGTCGGTGCCCGCGTCGGGCGGGCGCTGGAATTTCTGCGGGAGCGCGCGTGCCTGGGGCCGGTGCGACTGGACGACGTTGCGCGCGCGATGGGATGCTCCCGCCGCCTGGCGACGCGGCTTTTCCGCGAAGCCACCGGCAGGAGCGTCGTCGAGGCAGTCCACGACGCTCGCTTCGAACGCGCCTGCGAACTCCTGCGGCGCACCGACAAGCCGATTTTCCTCGTGGTGGCGGAATGCGGATACGCCTCCGAATCGTACTTCAAGCGGGAATTCGCGCGCCGCTCCGGGCTTTCCATGCGGAAGTTCCGGCAACGCGGCTGAAGGCGCGGCGCCTCCACGTCAATTTGCGGCGCGCGGCGTTCTGGGAATCGAAAGCGCAAAAGCGCTGTTGGCCAGGGCCATCAGCGAGGCGAACGCGAAAAGGACCCCGGCCCCGAACCTGTCGAACACGAATCCGCCGACAAGGGCGAAACACACGGTGATGACATGGTTCACGGAAATGCCGGACGTGAGCGTCGCCGTCAGTTCCTCCTGCGAGTCGGAAAGCGTCCGCGCGTAAAGATTGGTCGCCATCGAGGCGTTGGAGAGCACGGCGTCGATGATGTAGTTCACGCACACGACCGCCGTAGCCACAGGCAGCGGGAACCAGTCCTTCGCGAACCCGTAGAGCAGGCACACGAAAAAGAGCACTACCGTGTCCCAGATCATCACGTTGCGGTAGCCCCAGACGTCCACGAGACGCCCGATGAGACGCCCGCCCCAGAGCGCGGTGAGCAGAGCCGACACGGCGAACAGCGCGGCGACGCGCTGCGTCGGCATGCCGTAGAGCTTCACCAGAACGAACGGACCGAACGTGAAAAACACCTGCTTGCGAGCCCCGTAGAAGAGCTCTAGCACGTAGAAGCGCCAGTACTTGCGGCGGAAGTAGAACGACGGACGAGCCCTGCGCGAAAGACCCGGCTCGCGCACCGACGAGGCAACGGCCAGACTGGTCGCCACGAGCAGGGCAACGAGCGCCCACGTCGCTGAATAGAACGCCCCGCGAGACGCCGAACCGAACAGTCTCCCGCCGAAGAAGAAGATGCAGGCGACCGCGATCGATCCAACGACCGTGCCGGCGCCGATCGCCCCGGTCACGATTCCAAGCGACTCGCCGCTGCGCCCCTCCTTCGCGATGGAGAGCGCGATCGACTGCCGCACCGGCATCACAAGATGCTCGCCCAGCGCCCAGACCGCAATGATCGCCACGGCCCCGGCAAACGGGACCGGCACGAGCAGCAGCAGCGCGGCCAGCAGCGAAAACGCGGTGCCTATGCGCAGCACGGACCAGTCCGAAAAACGGTGAAGCGCGGCGAGTATCGCCACAAGCATCACGCCCGGCGTCTCGCGCAGGAACTCCAGAACGCCGCGCTGCATCCCAGTGATGCCGTACGTCTCCACGAGAAAGTTGTTGAACGCGGCGCCGAAGCATCCCATGCCGACTCCCCAGACAAGAATGCTCGAGAAAAACGCGCCGGCCCCGGCTCCCGGGCGGCAGACGGTTGCGTAAGACGGCAGTTTCATGGATTTGCGCGATTGGAGGCGGATGTTTTTGCGAGGCGGATTCTAGCACCGCGTTCGCAACGGACGCAACTTCGCGCGGGGTCTGTGGAAATTCCTCACATGAAATGCTAGAATTCCCCCCCACGCCGCCCCAGCGTAGGCGAAATGGCCAATTCCAGAAAAAAAATGAAGATACTGCACACGAAGAAATCGGTTTCAGCGCTATCCCGCTCCTGGCACCGCGCCGGGGAGACCGTGGCGCTCGTGCCCACGATGGGCTGTCTGCACGCGGGGCACCTCTCCCTCGTGGCCCTGGCACGCAAAAAGGCCAGCCGCGTGATCGTCTCCATTTTCGTAAACCCGACCCAATTCGGACCGAACGAGGACTTCGCGCGGTATCCGCGCACCGAAAAGGCGGATTTGAAGCTGCTGCGCGAAGCCGGCGCGGACGCCGCGTTCCTTCCTACGCCCGCGGAAATGTACGGACCGGAGGGCGAGGCCACGGTGTCGCTGTCGGAAAGCAGGCTTTCCAGGACGATGTGCGGGGAGTTCAGGCCCGGCCATTTCGCCGGCGTCATGCAGGTGTGCCTGAAGCTCTTCAACATCGCGATGCCGGACATCGCGGTGTTCGGCGAAAAGGACGCCCAGCAGCTGGCGGTGCTGCGCCGCATGGTGCGGGACCTCGACGTGCCCGTCAAGCTCGTCGGCGCCCCGCTAGTGCGCGAGGCCGACGGGCTGGCTCTCTCGTCCCGGAACCGCTACCTCTCCGCCGCAGACCGGGAACGCGCCCTTTCGCTATCGCGAGCTCTGGCAGATGCAGAGGCCGCCTGGCGCGCCGGGGAGACGCGCCCCGGGCCCGTGCTCGCGAAACTGCGCCGCGCCGTCTCGCGCGCCGCCGATTCGCTCGACTACGCCGTCGCGGTCGACAAGGACACGCTCGAACCCGTGCGCTCGCTCGGCCCCGGAACCCTCGTCGCGCTCGCCGCGCGCTTCGGCTCGACCCGCCTCATCGACAACCGGATCTTCCGCTAGCCGCCAATGTTCGCACCGCTTCACCTGCATACCACGTATTCCCTTCTGGACGGAATGTGCAAGATCGGGCCGCTCGTCGCGCGCGCCCGCGAACTGGGTTTCCCCGCCATGGCCGTCACCGACCACGGCAACCTGTTCGCCCTCAAGCCCTACTTCGACGAATGCTCCAAAAAGAAGGACAAGAAGGGCAATCCCCTTGCCCCGGTGAAGCCCATCCTCGGCTGCGAGGCATACGTCGCGCGCCGCGGCATGGCCGAAAAGAACCAGGACGGAACCCACAAGGAGGACCGCAGCGGCCACCACCTGATCCTTCTCGCCAAGAACGAAACCGGCTACAGGAACCTGCTGCGGATGATCTCCGCCGCGCACATCGACGGATTCTACGGATCGGCGCGCATCGACAAAAAGATGCTGGCCGCGTGCCACGAGGGGCTGATCGTCTCCTCGGCCTGCATCGCCGGCGAAGTCGCCGAAAACCTGAGCCACGGTCGGTTCGACAAGGCCGAGGAGACCGCGGCCTGGTACAAGTCCGTGTTCGGTGACGACTACTACCTCGAAGTCATGCTCCACCGCGCCGAGGAGCCGTTCTTCGATGACAAAAAGCGCGAGCTCTACGAGGCCCAGACGCGAGTCAACAAGGCGATGTTCGATCTCGGCTCCGCGCTCGGAATCAAGGTCGTCGCCACCAACGACACGCATTTCATAAGGAAGGAGGACGGAGAGGCTCACGACATCATGCTCTGCCTCTCGACCCAGGCCAAGGAAAGCGACCCCACGCGCCTGCGCTACACACGGCAGGAGTGGCTCAAGAGCGAGGAGGAGATGGCCGCGCTCTTCCCCGACCACCCGGAGGCGCTCGAAAACACGCTCGAGGTCGCAGACAAGGTCGAACGCTACGACCTGAACCGCAAGCCAATCATGCCCGTATTCCCGATACCGGAATCGTTCGGGACGGAAGAGCAGTACGCGAAGGAATACCCCGACGGCGCCGCGCTCGCGCCGAAGTTCGAGAAAGGCGCGTTCGAGCGCTTCAAGGGCGACACCGAGGACGGCGCCCGCCGCCTCCGCCGCATCCTCTTCGAGGGCGACTACCTGCGCCACCTGACGATGGCGGGCGCCGCGCGCCGCTGGCCTGGAGAAAAGTTCACCGAGGAGATACGCGAGCGCGTCGACTTCGAGCTTTCCACAATCCTCAACATGGGATTCCCGGGATACTTCCTCATCGTCAACGACTACGTGGACGCGGCGAAGAAAATGGGAGTGCTGGTGGGACCGGGGCGCGGCTCGGCGGCCGGATCCGCAGTGGCCTACTGCCTCGGAATCACGGACGTGGACCCCATCCCCCACCGCCTCCTCTTCGAGCGATTCCTCAACCCCGACCGCATCTCGATGCCCGATATCGACGAGGACTTCGACGACGCCGGCCGCGGCCGCGTGATGGACTATGTCTCCGACAAGTACGGCCCGGACCACGTGGCCCACATCGTCACGTTCGGCTCGATGGCCCCCAAGACCTGCATCCGCGACGTCTCCCGCGCCATCGACTACCCGCTCGCGGACGCGCTGAAGCTCGCCGCGCTCGTGCCCGACGGCGCCAACATCAAAAGCTTCGCCGACGCATACTGGCACCAGGACCGCGACGGCAACTGGGCCGGCTCCAAGGAACTCTCCGACATTCGCCAGAATGGAACGCCCATCCAGCGCCGCATACTCGAAATATCTGAGCGGCTCGACGGATGCGTCCGAAACAAGGGCGTCCACGCCTGCGGCATCATCATCTCGCGCGATCCGCTCGTCGAGACGATTCCCGTGATGCCTACGCCGATCGACGGCTGCAAGTTCTACACGACGCAGTACGACGGCCACTACGTCGAATCGATCGGCCTGCTCAAGATGGACTTTCTCGGGCTCTCCACGCTGTCGGTGTTCAAGGAATGCCTCGACACCATCCGCGAGGTGCGCGGCGAGACGATCGACCTTTCGTCGATCCCGCTGGACGACGAGGCCACGTACCGCGTTTTCCAGCGCGGCGAAACGACCGGGCTTTTTCAGTTCGAGTCCGACGGCATGAAAAAGCACCTGCGCGACCTGCGGCCCACCCGCTTCGGCGACCTGGTGGCAATGAACGCGCTCTACCGCCCCGGCCCCATGGCCTACATTCCCTCGTTCATCAAGCGCAAGCACGGCGAGGAGAAGATCGTCTACGACCACCCCCTCATGGAGAAGCACCTGGAGGAAACGTACGGCGTGACGGTCTACCAGGAGCAGGTCATGCTGCTCTCGCGCGAGCTCGGGGGCTTCACGCGCGGCCAGAGCGACACCCTGCGCAAGGCCATGGGCAAGAAGCAGCTCGAGACGATGGAGATGCTCAAGTCCAAGTTCCGGGAGGGGTGCCTGGCGAATCCGAAATTCATGGAGCCGGCCCCGGTGTCCGGCGACGTGGCCGCCGCGGAGCGCCTGATCGACAAGATCTGGAACGACTGGACAGAGTTCGCGAAATACGCGTTCAACAAGTCCCACTCCGTGTGCTACGCATACGTGGCGTACCAGACCGGCTGGCTCAAGGCGCACTACCCCGCCGAATACATGTGCGCCCAGATTTCGTCCGAAATCGGCAATTTCGACAAGATGCCCGTGTTCATTTCCGAGGCGGCCGAAATGGACTACCGCATCCTGCCTCCGGACGTGAACCGCTCCTCCACGCGCTTCACCCCGGAACGCATTCCCGGCGAAAACGGCGCCGAGGACGCGATGGGCATCAGATACGGTCTCGCCGGAATCAAGAACGTCGGCCAGGCCGCCGCCGAGAACATCGTCTCCGAAAGAAACAAGGGCGGCCCGTACAAGAGCCTCGACGACTTCCTCTCCCGCATTGACATCTCGGTCAACAGGCGCGCGCTTGAGGCGCTCGCCCGCTGCGGCGCGCTGGACGGCTTCGGCTACCACCGCGCGGCGCTTCTGGAGGAGCTTCCGACCGTGATGGCGCGCGTCGAGAGCGAACGCCGCGACCGCGCTTCCGGCCAGGCTTCGTTCTTCGACTTGCTTGGCGACTGCTCGGGCGAGCCGGATCCGCCGGCCGCAGACTCCGCCGGCGCGGACAGCGCCAACGCCGCCCTGCCCCCTGCGGTCCGCCGCGCCAACGACGCCGTCCAGCCGTTTCCGCTCCTGCAGCAGCTGCTCGGCGAAAAGGAGCTGCTCGGCATCTACGTCTCCGGCGCGCACCCGATCGAGCACCACAAGAATTTCGTCAACCGGTTCAAGGCGTTCCACGCGCTCGTCGCGGAACGCGACGCGCTCGAGGCACGCCTCGTTCCGGTGCGCGCCCAGTTCGGCCAGTGCCCTCCGGAAAAGCCCGACCCCGGCAACTACGAGGAGGGAGACATGGATCCGGGCTACCGCGCCGCGCTCGACGAATACGAAGCCAAAAGCAAGGAACAGCGCAGCGTCCGCTGGTCGATGTCGCAGGACGTGCAGTTCTGCGCGTTCGTTTCGGGCGTGACGCTGCGCCAGGACCGCAACGGCAAGCCCTGGGCGCGACTCGTGCTCGAAGACGGCTCGGCCAAGGTTGAAATACCCGTTTTCGCCCGCGACTGGGCGCGTCTGCTGCACACGGAGGACGACAAAAGCCGCGGCCGCCAGCCGCAGCTCGACCCGCCCGAACCAAACCGCACCTATTTCTTCGAGGGCAGGCTGGAGCCAAGTTTCCGCATGGAGGGGCAGATTTCGCTCAAGTCGTTCATGCCGGTGGAGGAGGCGCCGGCGCGCTGGGCAGAGCGCGTCCTTTTCGCGCTTTCCGGTCCGCGCCGGACCGACCGCGCGTTCATCGAGCGCATCGCGGCGCTTCTGAAGCGCCATCCCGGTCCGGTCGAGGTGTCGCTGCTTCTGAAGATGCCCAGCGGCGACGAGGTCACCATCCGCCTGCCGAAGGAAAACGGCGTGGACGCCTCCCCGGAATTCACGGACGAGGCCGAGCGCCTCGTCGGCTCCGCGAATCTGCACTGGCTGCCGCTGGACAAGCCGCGCCCGGATCCGGGCGCAACGCGAGGAGAGGCGGCGCGCCATGCGTACTCCGCGCCTATTCGCGGCTGGGTTTCCTAGCCGCCGCGCGCCCGCGCGGAATCGCCGCCCTTGAAAGAGAGCCGCCGTTCGGGTAGAATCCGGGGCGTTTCTGTTGCGCTTTCGTTCGACAATCCACCAGCGGAAAATGAAACAACTTCGCGACTACATACACGAGATACCGGATTTTCCCGCGCCGGGCATCCTGTTCCGGGACATAACCGGGATTCTCGACTCCGGCGCCGGCTTTTCCCTTTGCTGCGACGACCTGGCCTACGCGCTGCGCGGAATAGACTTCGACCTGGTCGCCGGCATCGAAAGCCGCGGGTTCATCTTCGGAGCCCCGCTTTCCGAACATTTCCGCAAGCCGTTCGTCCCGGTCCGCAAGAAGGGCAAGCTGCCCCGCAAGACGGTTTCCGCGACATACAAGCTCGAATACGGCGAGGCGACGATCGAAATCCACGAGGACGCCGTGAAGCCCGGCCAGCGCGTCGTGCTCGTTGACGACCTGCTTGCCACCGGCGGCACGATGGCCGCCGCCTGCTCACTCGTTGAAAGGCTCGGCGGCGTCGTGGCGAAGATACTTTTCGTAGTGGAGCTCGAGGGCTTCAACGCCAGGGCCACCACGCTTGCGGGGCGCCCGGTCCACACGCTCCTGAGCTACCCGGGCAAATAGCCACGCCCGCAGCCGCGGGCTTTCGCCAAATCTCCTCTTTCATCCCCTCCCAAACTTCCAAATCTCAAAAAAATGCACTGCAAACTCGCAAAACAAGAAGGCGCGGCCTCGGTTCTCGACCGCATCTTCGGACTTTCCGCCGCCGGAACCTCCGTCCGCACCGAACTGATGGCCGGTCTCACCACGTTCATGACGATGGCGTACATCCTCGCCGTCAACCCCACCATCCTCAACGAAGCCGGCATCCCCAAGGGCGGCGCGTTCATCGCCACGGCCCTCGCCGCAGTCGTCGGCACGGTCCTCATGGCCGTGTTCGCTAACTATCCCTTCGTCCTCGCCCCCGGCATGGGCCTCAACGCATTCCTCACCTGGAGCGTCGTCAAGGGAATGGGCTACAGCTGGCAGTTCGCCCTCCTCGCCGTGTTCATCGAGGGCCTCTTGTTCCTGGGCCTCTCCGTCACCCCCGTGCGCGAAAGCATCTTCAACGCCATTCCGACTTCGCTCAAGAAGGCGGTCTCCGCTGGCATCGGCCTCTTCATCTGCTTCATCGCCCTCCAGAACGCGAACGTCGTCGTGGACAACGGCGCCACGCTCGTCGATTCCGTCGATTTCCGCTCGGTGCCCTTCCACACGCAGGGCATCAGCGCAATTCTCGCCCTCGTCGGAACCCTGGCTATCGGTGTCATGCTCGCCATGAACCTCAAGGGCGCCATTCTCTTCGGCATCCTCTTCACCTGGGTCCTTGGAATGATCGCGGAGTCCACTGGACTCTACAAGCCCGATTTCGTGGACTACTTCCCGCTCTACCCGAAGTTCTCCTTCGCCGGCGTCGCCGATTCGTTCGACGGCTTCGCGGAATCCTTCGGCGCGATCTTCGATCCCGGGAAATGGGACCACACAGTCGCGAATGACGGCGTCATGACCCACACCGTCGGCTGGTCCCTCATCAAGTCCCTTGACTTCTTCGTCGTGATCTTCGCGTTCTTCTTCGTCGATCTGTTCGACACGCTCGGCACCCTGATCGGCGTTTCGATGAAGGGCGGAATGCTTGACAGGAAGGGGCGCCTTCCCAACATCTCCGGCGCCCTCTACGCCGACTCGATCGCCACTTCCGTCGGCGCCGTGTTCGGCACCTCGACGACGACTACGTTCGTCGAATCCGCGGCCGGCGTCGCGGCCGGCGGGCGCACCGGCCTCACCGCGCTCACGGCGGCCGCCCTCTTCCTCGTTTCGATCGTCCTCGCCCCGGTGTTTCTCGCCGTCCCGGCGTTCGCCACGGCGCCAGCGCTCATCGTCGTTGGCTACATGATGCTCGTCTCCGTGATCGACATCGACTGGCACGACGTCCGCGAAAGCCTCCCGGCTTTCATCACTCTCGCCTGGATGCCCTTCACGTACTCGATTTCCGACGGCATCATGTTCGGCATCATTTCCTACACGCTCATCAACGCGCTCTCCGGTCGCGCAAGGCGGCTCTCGCCCGTCATGTACGTGCTGTCCGCGATTTTCATCGTCAAGTACGCCTTCATCTGACAAAACGCCATGCAGCTAACCAAAGAACAGGAGGCGGCGGTCCGCGCCTGGGCTGCGGAAGGCGCTTCGCTTTCCGACATCCAGTCGCGGCTGGCGGACGAGTTCGGGATCCGCATTTCCTACCTCGACACGCGTTTCCTTCTGATCGACCTGAAGGTTGACCTGGCCGAAAAGCCTGAAAAGAAGAGCGCTCCGGCCGCCGACTTGTCCCGCCCGGCCGCCGACGACTACGGCGCGGCTCCTCCCCTGCCCGATCGCAATCCAGACCCCTACGATCCCACTTCAGGATCGGTCGAGGACTACGACGTGCCGTCCGGGAGCGACGACGACTTCGACTCTCCAGACGCCTCCGGCGCTCCGGGCTCCCCCGACGCGCCTTCCGGCGCGCAAGGCGCAGTCTCGGTCGAATTGGACCGCATCCAGCGTCCGGGCTTCGCGGCCTCCGGTTCGATCGTCTGCTCCGACGGCGTGAAGGGCGAATGGGGCATCGACGCTTACGGTCGGCTTGCCCTAGCCTTCCCGGACCGCAAGGGATACCGCCCAAGCGCCGCCGACCAGCAGGCTTTCATGGACAAGCTCCGCGAACTCCTTTCAGGAGGATACTGACAAATGACGATTGGAATTGCAGGAGCCGGCCACATGGGCGGCGCGATCTTGCGCGCCCTGGTCGCCGGCGACGCGTTTTCGCCCCTCCGCATTCTGGTGTGCGACGCCGCGCCCGGTCGCGCCGAGGCCCTCGCCGCGCAGTCCGGCGGTTCGGTCGAACCCGCGCCCTCCGCCGAAGCTGTCGCCGCCGCGTCCCCGGATGCGATCCTTCTCGCAGTGCGCCCTGCGGATCTTGACGGCGCATGCGCGCAAATCCGCGCCGGACTGCGCCCGGCGGCCGCCTCGCCTCTCTTTCTTTCCATCGCGGCCGGGCGCACCACGGGCTGGATCGAGGAGCGTCTCCCGCAAGGCGCCCACGTCATTCGCGTCATGCCAAATCTCGGAGTGACGGTCGGCCTCGGGGCGTCCGCCTACGCTCCGGGCGCAAACGCCACGGAAGCTGATCTTGCGCTTGCCGACAAAATCCTGTCGTCGTTCGGTCTGGCAATCCGCATGGAGGAGTCCCGCCTCGACGCCGTGACCGCGCTCTCCGGTTCCGGACCAGCGTTCTTCGCCTGGGTTCTGCGCGCGTTGGCGGACGGCGGTGTCGCGCTCGGTCTCAGCCGCGAGGCCGCCGACGCTCTCGCGATGCAGACGTTCCTCGGCACCGCGACGGTGCTTTCGCGTCCCGGCGCGCAGTCCCCCTCCAAGTTCATCGACGCAGTCGCGACTCCCGGCGGCACAACCGCCGCAGGAAAGGCTGTTCTCGACGCATCCGACGCGTCCGCCGTTCTTGCCGCCACTCTGAAGGCGGCGGCGGACCGGGCGGCCGAACTGGCCGCGCAGCCTTGACCTCGATGGATAGCACGCGCCGCCTTTTTCTGGCGTCGTCCTCGCCGCGTCGCGCCGCCATCCTGCGGCTTCTTGGCGTGCCGTTCGAGATACTGGAAGTCGAAGCCGACGAACCCCGGACCGACGACCCGGTCGAATCCGCCGCCCTCGCCGCTCTCGCAAAGCACACCGCAGCGCGCACCGCCCTCGCCGCGCGCTGCGTTCGGGCCGATGCGGCCAAGGCTCCTTCCTGCGAGCGCTACGGTCTGGTCACGGCCGACACTCTCGTGTTCTGCGCGGGAAAGGTTCTGGGCAAGCCGCGCGACCGCGACGATGCAATGCAAACCCTGCTTTCCCTCGCGGGCCGGACGCATCAGGTCTTCACGGCGGTGGCGCTCTCCACGGACGCGACCGACGGCCCCCCGTCGCTTCTAGTGGAGGCGTCTTCGGTGCGCTTCAAACCGCTTTCACGCGCCGATGTCGGGCGTTATGTCGATTTGGCGGCGCCATTCGACCGCGCCGGATCGTACGACATCGATTCCCACGGCGAACTGCTTGTCGAATCCATCACTGGGTCGTACACCAACGTCATGGGGCTTCCGGCTGAGGCGATTGCGCCCTGGCTCGCCGCCGAAGGCTGCGGAACCCCGAACGTCGCCGGAATCGCACCTCTCCGGTAGAAGCCGCGCGCCGCCCGCCCCGCGAAAATCTTGCGCTGTACAGCGCGAAAAACGGCGTCACCGCCCGGCGTTGGCGGCGCGCCATTCGGTCATCGACACTCCATGGCGCTTGAGGAAGGCGGCGCGCAGAGCGCCTCCGGTACGCCACCCGCAGAGCGCCGCGATCGCCCCTATGCTGCGGTAGCGGTCGCGGAGCAGCAGTTCTACGCGCTCGAACCGGACGCGCTCGATCTCCTCGTAGATCGCGCGGCCGGTTGCACGTCGGAACTCGATTTCCGCAAGCCTGCGCGATCCGGGAAAAAGCGCGGCGACATCCGCCACAGTAATGCCGTCGCACGCCTTGTCGCGAATGAATGCAAGTGCGTCGAGGATGCGCGGCGGCGCCCCAGATCCCGCAGGCGTCGATCCGCGCCGCATGAGGCCGAGCGCCGGATACGTTTCGCGCATCGGAGGCGCTCCCGAATCCCGCGCAATGCAGTCCAGTATTTCCGAGGCGCGGTGCCCGGCCGTCTCGAAGTCGAGGGCGACGCTCGTGAGCGCCGGTCGCGCGTTTTCGCACAGTTCGGTGTCGTTGTCCACGCCAATCACGGCGAGCGTGGACGGAACGCGGATGCGCAGCCGCCGCGCAAGATCGAGCACTTCCGCGGCCGCGTAGTCGTTCTCCGCCAGAACCCCGCACGGCTTCGGAAGAGCCTTTAGCCACGCCCCCAGCGCCGCCGGGCGCTCTTCAATGCCCGAGTCGGATTGGGCCGCAGGAATCCTGAACGACGCGAACGCGTGCCCGTGCATCCGCACCGCGCGCTCGAATTCGGTTTCCCGGTCGCGGCTCCAGAATGGCGCCCCCGGAGCGGCAGCAACGAACGCAAACGAACGGAACCCCGCCTTGAGCAGCTCCCGCGCGGCCAGCGCGCCGACGCCCTCCGGGGCGGGCGAAACGTACGACGCGTCTTCAGGAAGCCGTTCCGGGTCTGCGCCCAGATATACCGTCGGAATGTCACCAAAAAGACCGGGGCGAAGCGACTCCCCCCCCCTGCCGGAACATTCCGCGATGCACCCGACCGGATTCCAGAACGCGGCAAGCCGCTCCACTGGCGGCGCGCCGCCGCCTTCCGGCGGATCAACGACCTGCACGCGCCAGCGCCGGGTCCGCGCGAAACGATAGGCGCCGGCCAGTTCCTTGCGCCATGCCTGCCGAAGCGACGTGTGAAAAAAGAGTATCGTGTCCATGTCGGCGCGGAGCATACGACGATCAAGACTTCAACTCAAGAGATTTTCGCAAAATTCGTTATTATTATGTGCGCATAGATCGCAGATTCAAATGGTGGCGACTATTGACAACCTGCCCATATTGAACATAATGAGTCGCGTCTTTTGCAAACCAATCGGATCGACGAAGATGACGGATGTTCCTTTTTCCGTGAACCGCGACGACAAGCGATCGCTGCTTGTCCAGGTGACGGACGGGCTCAAGGAGGCCATCGTCTCCGGTTTCTACAAGCCGGGCGACACGCTGCCGTCCTACCGCGCGCTCGCGCCGATGCTCGGCGTGAGCCGCATCGTGACGGAGGCCGCGCTGCGCCGCCTCGCGGACGAGGGGTTCGTGGAGTCCCGCCCGCGCATCGGCTCGGTGGTGCGCAACCGCGCGAGTCTCCAGTGGCGCGGGCACGTCGTATTCGTCTGCCCCGATCTGGACGTCGGATTCTTCCAGACGCTCCTGGCCGAAACGCTCCGCACCCGCCTGAACCGGGAGGGCTATCTCTTCACCCGCGCGAGCATCGAACACCGCGGCGCGGACGGCAAATACGACTTTTCGCTCCTCGACGCGGCGCTCACGCGCTCGGTGGATCTTGTCGTGGTGCTCTACAACCGCCCGGCGATTTTCAGTCACCTCGCGAAGCTCGGCGTGCCGTTTGCCGTCGTGGCCGGCATACCGAAGGCCACGGCCGGCGCGATTGGCCTCACCGGCATCGACTTCAACACCGCCGTCCCGGACTTGATCGCGGCATGCAAGGCCGCCGGCGTAGGCAAGGTCATCGAATACAGGCTTCTCGAAGGGATGTGCGACGCCGTGCCAGCCCTCCGCGCGGCGGGAATCGCCGCCAAGTCCGTGATGCTGAGGCCCGAATACGCGAAGGGCAAGTTCTACGCGATTGAGGAAGCCGGGATGAACGCCGTCTCAAAGGCGATTTCGGCGGGCCGGTTCGATCGCGAGGCCGTTCATTTCTTCTCGTCGGAATATCTGGCGCGCGGGGCGCTCCTCGCCCTCTCCCGCGCCGGCCTCGAATCGCCGCGCGACGTGCGGGTCGTGGCCTGGGCGAACACGGGCATGGGGCCATCCTACTTCCGCGAACTTTCGCGCATGGAGATGGACCCGGTGCGAGCCGGCACCGCGGTCGCCGAGGCGGCGCTCGCCTACCTGCAAAGCGGCGAATATCCCAGCTGCTCCGTGATCGGACCGGTCTGGAAGGCCGGAGAAACGCTGGACGGGCCATTCGATCACCCACATTCGATTGCAATCGATGGCAATCGACAGCAATCGAAATGAAAAACGCATAATGAAAACGCCTTTCGCTACTCTCCTCTCGCTGCCCGTCGCAATGGCCGCCGGATTGGCCGCAGCCGCCACGCCCGCCGTTGAAACCCGCTTCTCCGACGACGGGGTGCTGGAATCAATCCGCATTGGCGAGGAGGTCTTCGCCACCGGCGGCGGAAATCTCTGGGAGGCGGAGTTTCTGATTAACCCCGGCGCTTCCGCGCCGGGCACAGGACAGACCGGCGCTTCCGCGCCGGGCGCAGGACAGAAACCCGCGCTCGAATCCGGATGGGATGACGGGGCGCTGGGCGCCGCGCCAGGCGCGCCATGTCCTGTGCCCGGCGCGGCAGCGCCGGGGTTCCTCACTGTCGCGCCCACGAATGCCACCTCCTTCGCCAAGAGCAAGGCGGGCGGCGTGATCGAGCTTTCCTGGCGCGGCATCCCGCTCGGCGAAGAGCCGGCCGCCCTCGACGCCTTCGTCACCATCGCCCCGCAGCCGGACGGCTCGCAGAAGTGGAGCCTGCGCTTCGAGAACCGCTCGCCCCGTCACGCGCTCCTGCGCACCCGCTTCCCGATGCTCCGCCGCGTCACGCGCGACGGCGAGGGCGACGCCCTCCTGCCTTGGCAGGACCACGGCGCGAAGCTCTTCCGCCGGCGCTCCGCCCAGCCGCGCCCCATCTGGGCGCACTACCTCGGCTACGCCCCGCCTGTCGCCGCCTTCTTCAAGGGCGAAACCGGACTCTACTTCGCGGCCGAGGACCCGGAGGCGCGCCAGAAGTGCCTCGTCGAGAGCGGCGAGCAGGACATCTACTTTGACACCCTCCCCGAACTCGGCGCGGACGGCCCCGGCTACGCCACGACCATCGCACCCCTTCGCGGCGACTGGTGGGAGGCGGCGCGCCGCTACCGCGCCTTCGCGCTCCAGCAGAAGTGGGCCGCGCGCGGCCCGATCAAGGACAACCCCGCCTACCCGCGCCGCCTCTGCGAAATCCCGCTCTGGATCAACATCCACGGCCGCAGCGACGCCGTCTCGAACGTCCTCGCCAAGGCGAAGCAGACGTATCCCGACTTTTCGACCGGCCTCCACTGGCACCTCTGGCAGCAGTCCGCCCACGACATCAACTACCCCGAATACTTCCCGGCGCAGCCCCGCGTCAAGGAGACGATCGACTTCTGCCACTCCATCGGCCAGGAGCCGATGCCCTACACGAACGGACGCCTCTGGACCGTGACGACCATGGGCTACCTCCTCGCCGAGCCCTACGCCGCCATGAAGACCGACGGCTCCCGCGTCGTGGAAAGCTACGCCTCCGTGAACAACCCCACCAAGCCTCCGCTTGCCGTGATGTGCCCCTGGACGGAGACCTGGCGGCGCGTCGTGCAGACCTTCACGGGCCGCATCCTCGACGAGCTCGGCGCGACTTCGCTCTTTGTCGATCAGGTCGGCGCGGCGCGCGCCTTCCCGTGCTACGACCCGTCGCACGGCCACCCCGTGGGCGGCGGCGCGTGGTGGCGCGAGGGCTACGCGCGCATGATGGAACCCGTCCGGCGCGCCTACAACGAGCGCGGCGCCTTCCTGACCACCGAGGGCGCCGGCGAGGCCTACCTCGACCTCTTCGACGGCTTCCTCCAGGTCGTGGAGCGGACGCCGGAGGACGTGCCTTTCTGGAGCGCCGTCTATTCCGGCTACACAACCTACTTCTGCACGCCGGAGGACACCGACGACGACCCGCAGTCCTTCCGCGTCCAGCAGTGCCGCGAGATGCTCTGGGGCCATCCGCTCGGATGGTTCGACCCGAACGTCCTCGACAAGCCGCAGAAGCGCGCCATCGTTGGGCAGCTCTGCGCCTTCCGCCAGGAGAATCTCGACGCACTCGCCTACGGAAACCTCCTCGACGAACTGCGGCCCGTTTCGCCCCTTCCCGAAATCGCCTTTTCGTGGAAGCCGCGCTTCAAGTGGCGCCAGGGCGCGACCGTGAAGCACGGCACCGCCCCCGCCGTAATCGGCAACTGGTGGCGCACGGCTGGCGGCGAAACCGTCCTCCTCGCCGCCAACCTCTCGGACAGGGAGCAGACGCTTGAATACGAAATCTTCGGGCGCCCCGGCAACACCGCCTCGATGACCCTCGCGCCGCACGAGCTGCGGCGAGTGCCGCCGCCCCCGGAAACCATTGACAGCAACCGATAGCAATCGACTGCAATCGGCAACCGCGACTGCCATCTGACACAACCTCCACAAGGAAACTCACCATGAAAACACAGCACACCCTGCGGGCCATGCTCGCCACCGCGGCGCTTGCGGCGCTCACGGTTCTTCCCGCCTCCGGCATCAGGCTGGAAGGCCAATTCAACGGAACGACGCGCTACGTGTCGAAATCCGGAAGCGACTCCAACGGCGGCACGTCGTGGGACGACGCCAAGCGCACCATCCAGGCCGCCGTCAATCTCTGCAACGACGGCGACACCGTCATCGTCGATGACGGCGAATACTCCGACACGACGCCGTGGACGACAACTGTTTCCGGAACGACCTACGACAACCCGTGCGTCGTCAAAATCACGAAGCGCATCCACCTCGTCTCCCGCAACGGCAAGCACAGGACCCACATCGTCGGCCAGTGGGCGACATCTTCGACCGGCGTCGCCAACGACGGCACCGCGCACCGCTGCATCTACATCGACGGCCCGAACAACGCCGTCGGCACGCTCATCGAGGGCTTCACGATCCGCGACGGCGCGACGGCCGGCGCGGGGACCGGCAACAACGCCGTGGACAGCGCCGGCGGCGTCTGCGGCGGCGCGACCAGCACACCGGGCGCCATCACCGGATACATCGTCGATTGCAGCATCGAAAACTGCCGCGCCGGCATCGGCGCCGCCCTTTCCCGCGGCATCGTCCCGATCCGCTGCACGTTCGTCGGCAACCGCGCCGTGGCAAGCGGCGCGCAGCCCCACGTCATCTACCGGACAAGCTACGCCTACGACTGCGT